>NZ_JAJAUY010000103.1 GCF_020532625.1 Streptomyces antimicrobicus
CGCAGGCCAGCACGAAGCCGAGGTCCGCCGCCGAGCCGGTGCGGACCGCCGCTCGCAGCCGGAGAAGTGCACCGCGAGCAGCGGCCCCCGCGCCCCGGCGAGCGCGGTCCCGGCGAGCGCGGCCCCGGCGAGCGCGGCGGCCGACGGTACGGCGGCCCGCGCGTCGGCCTGTACGTCGGCCAGCGCCTTGGCGCAACCGGGGCGCCCGGTGCAGGACGTGACGGACTGCCAGGGGCTGCCCGGACGCACCACGAGCCCGGCCGCCTCCAGGGGGGCGAGCGCGTCGGCCGGGTCCCCGGCCGCGTCCCCGGCCGTCGTGCGCGGCAGCACGATCGTGCGCCACGGCGTGAGCCGCAGCTCCCCGTCCGGGCCGGCCGCGCGGACCAGCACCCGCCACTGCGCGGAGGTCAGTCGGCCGAGCGGCGGCAGGACGCACAGCGCTCCGCCCCGGCCCGCGCCGGGGCCCCAGGGCACGACCGGTCCGGCGTACGGCCAGTCCACCTCGGGCACCACGACGACGCCGGGGATCCCGGCGGCGGTCAGCCGGGCCGCGAACTCGTCCTCCCGCAGGCCGTGTCCGGCGGGCAGCTCCGCCACCCGCCAGGCCCCGGTGCCCGCCGCCGCGGCGGCGTCCAGGAAGTACTCGGCGGCGAGCACGGCGGCGCGCGGCCCGGCCGCCAGGGGCACCTCGACGGCCCCGGGCGCCCGGCCCAGCCGGACGTGCGCGCGCCGCGCGTCCCGCCCGGCGCCGGGACCGGCGTCCCGCCCCGCGAGCACCGTCACGTCCGCGCCGAGGGCGGCCACGTCGCCCCGGCCGTCGTCGAGCGCGAACAGGAACCGTCCCGACAGGGCGGTCACCCGGTCGTTCGCGCACAGCAGCCGGTCGAGTTCGCCGACCTGAGCCGCCATCGTGTCGGAGACCGGCGTGGCCACGACGTTGCGGATCCGCTCGTGGCCGGGCGCGGGCAGCAGCCCGGCGGAGTCCAGCAGCGCGGCGAGTTCGCCGCCGCAGCCGTCCGCGAGGCCCCGCAGCTGGACGTTGCCGCGCGAGGTGAGTTCCAGGCAGCCGTCCCCGAACAGGTCCGCGGCCCGCCCGAGCCGCTCGGCCTGGTGCGCCGTGAGCAGCCCGCCGGGGATCCGGATCCGCGCGAGGAACCCGTCGTCCGCCGCGTGCAGGCGCAGCGCGCCGGGGCAGGCGTCGCCGCGTTCCCGGACGACGGGGGCGTCGTGGGGCGCGGCGGAGGGGGGCGGTGGCATGGCGGCGAGCATACCCACGATTCTGGGCGCCCCGGCTGTGGCCGTCACCACCCCCCGTGCCCCCGGACCTGCGCCGACCCCGTCTCCCGGACGGCCGCGCCGGCACATAGGATGCACCCCGGCGGGTCGCCTGGCCCGTCGTCGCCAGGACGGCGACATGGGAGGAAGCCCGGTGAGACTCCGGCGCGGTCCCGCCACTGTGAGTCCGCCCCGCGGGGGCCGGGCGAGTCAGGAACTCCCGCCGTCCGCTCTGCCCGGGGCGCGGAAACCCCGAGGAAGGCCTGCGTCCGCATGATCCTGCTGCTGTCGACGTCCGACACCGATCTGCTCAGCGCCCGTGCCGCCGGCGGCCCGGTCGCCTACCGCTTCGCGAACCCTTCCCGGCTGCCCCTGGACGACCTGCCCGGGCTGCTGGAGGGTGTCGACCTGGTCGTCGTACGCCTCCTCGGCGGTCTGCGGGCCTGGCAGGACGGGCTGGACGTGCTGCTGGCCGCCGACCAGCCGCGGCCGGTCGTCGTGCTGACGGGCGAACAGGCCCCGGACGCGCAGCTGATGGAGGCCTCCACCGTCCCGATCGGCATCGCCGCCGAGGCCCACGCCTACCTCGCGCACGGTGGCCCCGCCAACCTGGAGCAGCTGGCCCGGTTCCTCTCCGACACGGTGCTGCTCACCGGCCACGGCTTCGAGCCGCCGGCCGCCGCCCCGACCTGGGGGCCGCTGGAGCGCCGGCCCGCGCCCGCGGCCGGCCCGCGGATCGCGGTGCTCTACTACCGCGCCCACCAGATGAGCGGGAACACCGCCTTCGTGCACGCGCTCGCCGACGCGATCGAGACGGCGGGCGGGGTGCCCGTCCCGCTGTACGTGTCCTCGCTGCGCGCGCCGGAACCGGAGCTGCTCCAGGAGCTGTCGGGCCTCGACGCGATCGTCACCACGGTCCTCGCGGCCGGCGGCACCCGGCCGGCGGACGCCTCGGCCGGCGGGGACGAGGAGGCGTGGGACGCGGGTGCGCTGGCCGCGCTGGACGTGCCGATCCTCCAGGCGCTGTGCCTGACGGGTCCGCGCAGCAGCTGGGAGGAGAACGACGAGGGCCTGTCGCCGCTGGACGCGGCCAGCCAGGTCGCGGTGCCGGAGTTCGACGGCCGGCTGATCACCGTCCCGTTCTCGTTCAAGGAGATCGACGCCGACGGGCTGCCCGCCTACGTCGCCGACCCCGAGCGGGCCGCCCGGGTGGCGGGGATCGCCGTACGGCACGCGGCGCTGCGGCACACCCCGAACGCGGACAAGAAGATCGCACTGGTGCTGTCGGCCTACCCGACCAAGCACTCCCGGATCGGCAACGCGGTGGGCCTGGACACCCCGGCCTCCGCGGTGGCGCTGCTGCGCCGGCTGATCGCCGAGGGCTACGACTTCGGGCCGGTGGAGGAGATCCCGGGCCTGGTCTCCGGCGACGGCGACGAGCTCATCCGCGCGCTGATCGACGCGGGCGGCCACGACCAGGCCTGGCTGACGGAGGAGCAGCTGGCCCGCAACCCCGTGCGGATCCCGGCCGCCGACTACCGGCGGTGGTACGGGCAGCTGCCCGCCGAGCTGCGCGAGCAGGTCGAGGAGCACTGGGGTCCGGCGCCGGGCGAGATGTTCGTCGACCGCACCCACAACCCCGAGGGCGACATCGTGCTGGCGGCGCTGCGCCGCGGCAACCTGCTCGTCCTCATCCAGCCGCCGCGCGGCTTCGGCGAGAACCCGATCGCGATCTACCACGACCCTGACCTGCCGCCCTCGCACCACTACCTGGCCGCCTACCGCTGGATCCAGGCCGCCGCCGCGGACGGCGGTTTCGGCGCCGACGCGATGATCCACCTGGGCAAGCACGGCAACCTGGAGTGGCTGCCGGGCAAGAACGCGGGCCTGTCCGCGGCCTGCGCGCCCGACGCGGCCCTCGGTGACCTGCCGCTGGTCTACCCGTTCCTGGTCAACGACCCGGGCGAGGGCACCCAGGCCAAGCGCCGGGTGCACGCCACGCTCGTCGACCACCTGGTGCCGCCGATGGCCCGTGCCGACTCCTACGGCGACATCGCCCGGCTGGAGCAGCACCTCGACGAGTACGCCCAGATCTCCTCGATGGACCCGGCGAAGCTGCCGGCGATCCGGGCGCAGATCTGGACGCTGATCCAGGCCGCGAAGCTGGACCACGACCTGGGCCTGGAGGAGCGGCCGGACGACGACGGCTTCGACGACTTCCTGCTGCACGTCGACGGCTGGCTGTGCGAGGTCAAGGACGCCCAGATCCGCGACGGCCTGCACGTCCTGGGCGGCGCCCCGGCCGGCGCCGAGCGGGTCAACCTGGTGCTGTCGATCCTGCGGGCCCGGCAGATCTGGGGCGGCACCACCGCCCTGCCGGGTCTGCGCGAGGCGCTCGGCCTGGACGAGTCCAAGGCGACGAGGACCTCCGCCGACGCGGCGGAGGAGGCGGCCCGCGCGCTGGTCGAGGCGATGGAGGCGGCCGGCTGGGACCCGGCGGCGGTGGACGCGGTGGCCGCGGAGCACGGGCAGCCGGTGCGGGACGTGCTCGCGTTCGCCGCCCGCGAGGTGGTGCCGCGGCTGGCCGCGACCACCCAGGAGCTGGACCACGCGGTGCACGCGCTGAACGGCGGTTTCGTGCCCGCCGGTCCGTCCGGTTCGCCGCTGCGCGGTCTGGTCAACGTGCTCCCGACGGGCCGCAACTTCTACTCGGTCGACCCCAAGGCCGTGCCGTCGCGGCTGGCCTGGGAGACCGGTCAGGCGCTGGCCGACTCGCTGCTGGAGCGCTACCGCGGCGACAACGGCCAATGGCCGGCCTCGGTGGGGCTGTCCCTGTGGGGGACGAGCGCCATGCGGACCGCGGGCGACGACGTGGCCGAGGCGCTGGCCCTGCTCGGCGTCCGCCCGGTCTGGGACGAGGCCTCGCGCCGGGTGACCGGCCTGGAGGCGGTGCCGCTGGAGGAGCTGGGCCGGCCCCGCATCGACGTCACGCTGCGCATCTCGGGCTTCTTCCGGGACGCGTTCCCGCACGTCGTCGGCCTGCTGGACGACGCGGTACGGCTGGCGGCCTCGCTGGACGAGCCGCACGAGAGCAACTTCGTGCGGGCGCACGCCCAGGCGGACCTGGCCGAGCACGGGGACGAGCGGCGGGCGACCACCCGTATCTTCGGCTCGCGCCCGGGCACGTACGGCGCCGGTCTGCTCCAGCTCATCGACAGCCGGGACTGGCGGACCGACGCCGACCTGGCCGAGGTCTACACGGTGTGGGGCGGCTACGCCTACGGCCGCGGCCTGGAGGGCCGTCCCGCCCGCGCCGAGATGGAGTCGGCGTACCGGCGGATCACGGTGGCGGCGAAGAACACCGACACCCGTGAGCACGACATCGCCGACTCGGACGACTACTTCCAGTACCACGGCGGCATGGTGGCCACCGTCCGGGCGCTGCGGGGCACGGCCCCGGAGGCGTACATCGGTGACTCGACCCGCCCGGAGACGGTCCGCACGCGCACGCTGGTGGAGGAGACCTCGCGGGTCTTCCGGGCGCGCGTGGTCAACCCGAAGTGGATCGAGGCGATGCGCCGCCACGGCTACAAGGGCGCGTTCGAGCTCGCGGCGACGGTGGACTACCTCTTCGGGTACGACGCCACGACCGGGGTGATCGCCGACTGGATGTACGACAAGCTCACCCAGACCTACGTCCTGGACCCGGAGAACCAGGCCTTCCTGAAGGAGGCCAACCCCTGGGCGCTGCACGGCATCGCCGAGCGGCTGCTGGAGGCGGAGTCCCGCGGGCTGTGGGAGAAGCCGGATCCGCAGGTGCTGGAGGCACTGCGCCAGGTGTACCTGGACACCGAGGGCGACCTGGAGGGCGAGGCGGAGTAGTACCCGCGCCCCCTCCCCCGCGCAGGCACCTGCCGACGGTGCCCGGCCCATCCGGACTGTGGGCCGGGCACCGTCGGCTCTTTTTCCTGCCTGCCTCGGATATGAATCTATACCAATCGGACAATAGGTGCGGCTGCGACACTCCGTCAGCCACCGTCACGACGGCCGGATATCGACCGCAATCCCTCACACGGGGGTGCCCACCCCGGGCGGGTGATTCGAACGCCGCATCACGGGCCGGCGGCCGTGCCGCGCCCGGCCCGGCGGCCCCGGCCCGCAAAACCGTTCGACCCTTCGCTCCCGGACGCCCGTGACGGCGCTCTGAACAGCCACGTTCATCCCGGCGTCAACGCACCGACGCGTCACTTCGGGAGGAAGCGTGCAAGCCCTGCATGTCCATGCGGTGTTCGATCGGGGTCCGGACGGAGGTGGCCGCGCGTGAGGCTGCTGAAACGGCCCCGCCCCGTCGACGCGCCGGTCTCGGACAGCGAGCGGCAGTTGTTCGGTGGACCGCTGCGGTACGACGCCGGGTGGGCGAACCACGAGTACGCCGTGCTGGAGAACCGGCTGCTGACCACCCTGCGGGCGATGCCCACCATGGTCGGCGGCACCGTCCGCCTCGCCTGGGAGACCGACCGGCGGGCCCTGCTCACCGTGGCCGCCACCGAGGCCGGGCAGGGCGTCGCCTCGGCCGTGGGACTGCTCGTGGTCAACGCGGCTCTGGCCGCGCTGCTGGCCGACGGCGGCGCCGCCGACCGGGTGCACCGGGCCCTGCCCGCCCTGGTGCTCGGCGCGCTGGTCGCCGTGGCCGGCGCGGTCTGCGCCTCCTGGTCCACGGCGGCGGCCGGCCGCCTGGAGCCCAAGGTCGAACGGGCCGCCACCGAGCGGTACTTGCGGGCCGCGGTCGGGGTCGAGCTGGAGGCCGTCGAGGACGGGGAGTTCCGGCGGCTGCTGGACAGCGCCCAGTGGGGACCGCCGTCGGCCCGGCGCACCATCGGGGCGTGCGTGGCCACGCTGAACGGGCTGGTGTCCCTGGTCGCCGTGGCCGGGGTGCTCACCGTGCTGCACCCGGTGTTGCTGCCCATGCTCGCGCTGATCGCGGCCCCCCGCGGCTGGGGCGCGATGCGGGTGGCGCAGCGCCGCTACCTGTCGGTGATGTCCTGGGTGGAGCACGTCCGGGCCGCCCGGATGCTCGGCCAGCTGCTGATCTCCCGGACCTCCGCCGCCGAGGTACGGGTCCACGGCGTGGGCCGCTACCTGCTCGGCCACTACCGCAAGATGGCCGAGCACGCCGAGACCGAGGCCACCCGCCTGGCCCGCGACAAGGCGGGCACCGAGCTGCTGGCCGCGGCCCTGTCGGGGGCCGCCGCCCTGGTCACGTACGGCGCGCTGGGCGCGCTGATCGTCTCGGGCCGGATGGAGCTGGCCGTCGCCGGCACGGCCGTGATCGCGGTGCGGACCGGATCGGCCGGGCTGGGCGCGCTCGTGGCGACCACGAACACGCTCCACGAGGAGTCCCTCTACGTGCGGGACCTGGAGCGGTTCGTGGCCGAGGCAGGGCGCCGCGCGATCCCCCGCGGCGGGCTGCCGCTGCCGGAGCGGCTCGGCACCGTCCGGCTGAACGACGTCCGCTTCCGCTACCCCGACCGCGACGCCCCGGCCCTCGACGGGGTGTCCCTGACCATCGGGGCGGGCCAGGTGGTGGCGCTGGTCGGGGAGAACGGCTCCGGCAAGAGCACCCTGGTCAAGCTGCTGGCCGGGCTGCACCTGCCCGACAGCGGCTCGCTGACCTGGGACGGGGTGGAGGTCGCCGAGGCCGACCGGGAGGCGGTCTTCGACCGGGTGGCGCTGCTCACCCAGGACTTCGAGCGCTGGCCGGTGACCGCGCGCACCAACATCGCCATGGGCCGGCCGGACGACGACGGCCCGGAGCGGGCCGTGGACCGGGCGGCCGCCGTGGTCGCCGCCGCCCGCTACTCGGGCGCCGACCGGGTCGTGGCGCAGCTGCCGAACGGCTACGAGACGCTGCTCGCCCGGATGTTCCGGGGCGCGTCGGAGCTCTCGGGCGGCCAGTGGCAGAAGTTCGGCCTGGCCCGCACCCGGTACCGCGACGCCCGGGTGGTCGTCGTGGACGAGCCGACCTCCGCGCTCGATCCCGAGGCCGAGATCGCGGCGTTCGACAGCATCCGGCGACTGGCCGGGCCGCAGCGGGCCGTCGTCCTGGTCACCCACCGGATGTCCGCGGTGCGCCACGCCGACGTCATCTACGTCCTCCACGAGGGCCGGCTCGTCGAACAGGGCGGCCACGAGGAGCTGGTGGCGCGCGGCGGCCGGTACGCGGCGATGTTCCGGATGCAGGCCGAGCAGTACGCCGCACCCGCCCCGGCGGCGAGGCCGAAGGGGGCCGCGGGCGCCGTGGTGCCCCGGCAGGGCGCCGCACCGGGAAAGGGGGACGGCGTCACCTGATGCGGTGAAATCCCCCTTGCCCGCCGGGAACCACGGGTAGGGCCCTGCTGATCTCGTGCGGGGGTCCGGACACCACCGGGCCCCCGCACCCGAGCGAGAAGGGCCGAGTCTGCCGTGACGCAGCCGTTTCACCTGCCGGACTTCTACGTGCCGTACCCGGCGCGCCTGAACCCCCACCTGGAGGCGGCGCGGGTGCACAGCACCGCGTGGGCGCGGGCCCTGGGCATGCTGGAAGGTTCCGCCGTGTGGGAGCAGAGCGACCTGGAGGCGCACGACTACGCGCTGCTGTGCGCCTACACCCACCCGGACTGCGACGAGGACGCGCTGAACCTGGTCACCGACTGGTACGTGTGGGTCTTCTTCTTCGACGACCACTTCCTGGAGGTGTTCAAGCGCACCCAGGACCGCGAAGGGGCGCGGGCGTACCTGGACCGGCTCGCCGCGTTCATGCCGATGGACCTCGCCGACGGGTTCCCCGAGCCCGCCAACCCCGTCGAGGCAGGCCTGAAGGACCTGTGGCTGCGCACCGTGCCGGCCATGTCCCTCCCCTGGCGGGAACGATTCTCCGAGAGCACCCGCCACCTCCTCGACGAGTCGATGTGGGAGCTGCGCAACATCGACATCGGCCGGGTCGCCAATCCACTGGAGTACGTCGAGATGCGCCGCAAGGTCGGCGGCGCCCCCTGGTCCTCCGGGCTCGTCGAGTACGTCTGCGCCGAGGTGCCCGCCCGGGTGGCGCACTCCCGCCCGTTGCGGGTGCTGCGCGACGCCTTCGCCGACGCGGTCCACCTGCGCAACGACCTCTTCTCCTACCAGCGCGAGGTCGAGGACGAGGGCGAACTGTCCAACGCGGTCCTGGTGCTGGAGACCTTCCTGGGCTGCACCACCCAGGAGGCCGCCGAACTCACCAACGACCTGCTGACCTCCCGGCTGCAGCAGTTCGAGCACACCGCCCTCACCGAGGTCCCGGCCCTGGCGGCCGAGCACCACCTCTCGCCGGACGAACTCGCGGCCGTGCTGGCGTACACCAAGGGGCTCCAGGACTGGCAGTCGGGCGGCCACGAGTGGCACATGGCCTCCAGCCGCTACATGAACGAGCGGGCGCGGCCCACGCGTTCGGTCGTCCTGCCGTTCCTGCCCGACGGGCCCGGTACGGCCGCCGCCCTCGACCTCCGCTCGGTGTGCGCGCCGCGCGCCGCCGAACTGCGCCGGCGCAGCTTCAGCCATGTGCCGTTCCAGAAGGTGGGCCCCTGCGCCCTGCCCGCGTTCGACCTGCCCTTCGCGCTGTCCCTCAGTCCCCACCTGGACCACGCCCGCCGCGAACTGCTCACCTGGTGCCGCGAGACGGGCCTGCTGGAGCCGCAGCCGGGCGATCCCGGCTCGGACGTCTGGGACGAACGCAAGCTGGTGGGATTCGACCTCGCGCTCTGCTCGGCGGGCATCGACCCGGACGCCACCGCCGAGGACCTGTGCCTGAGCGCCCAGTGGCTGGCCTGGGGCACGTACGCCGACGACTACTACCCGAAGGTCTTCGCGGCCACCCGGTCCCCGGGCGCGGCCCGGGCGGCGACAGCCCGGCTCGGTTCCATGATCCCGGTCGATCCCGCGGCGGCGGGCGAGCCGGTCACCGCGCTGGAGGCCGGCCTGAAGGACCTGTGGGCGCGCACGGTCGCCGGCATGGGCCCGAGCGCCCGTGAGGAGTTCCGCGCCGCGGTCGTCGGCATGCTCGACAGCTGGGTGTGGGAGGTCGACAACGCCACCGTGGGCCGGATCCCCGACCCGGTCGACTACGCCGAGATGCGCCGGTGGACCTTCGGCAGCCGGCTGACCATGCTGATGGCCCGGCTCGGCCACGAGGGGGCGGGCGCCGTCGTCCCGCCGGAGCTGTGGCGCGACGGGGTGGTCCGTTCGCTGGAGAACGCGGCCGCGGACGTCGGGTGCCTCGTCAACGACCTGGTGTCGTACCAGAAGGAGATCGAGGTCGAGGGCGAACTGCACAACCACGTCCTGGTGACCCAGGCCTTCTTCGGCATCGACCACCGGCGGGCCGCCGGCATCGTGGCGGACCTGCTGAGGCAGCGCACGCAGGAGTTCGTGCACGTCCGCGACCACCAGCTCCCGGTGCTGTACGAGGACCGCGGCCTGTCCCCGGCGGCCCGGGAGGGGGTGCGGGCGTACGTGCGGGAACTGGAGGACTGGATGGCGGGCGTCCTCAACTGGCACCTGTCGGTCCGCCGGTACCGCGAGGAGGACCTGTACCCCCGCCCGACCGGCCTGGCCACCGGTTCCCTCGGCCCCGTCCTCGGCACCTCGGCCTTCGGCATGGCGGCGGCCAGGCTCCCGCGGGCGGGCACCGGGCGGGCGTCAGCGCGCTGAGGGGCCGCTCCAGCCCGCCGGGACGCGGCCCAGCCGGACGCGCTGCGGGTGGTCGCCGACCGGGACCGAGACGCGCTTGGTCCCGGTGGCGAAGTCGATGGCGGTGACCCGGTCAGCGCCGCTCTCGGAGATCACGCAGGCGGTGCCGTCGCCGTTGACGGTCGCCCAGTACGGCTTGGCGGCCGGCACCAGCGGGCCCTCGGTGAGGGTGGCGCGGTCCACGACGGTGGCGTAGTCGTCCATGGTGCCGGCGACGCACAGCTTGGTGCCGTCGGGGCTCATCGACATGCCGTGGTGGCGGGAGTCGTTGACCCAGGTGGTGCGGTCGGAGGGGGTGGCCGGGTTCTGCGGGAGCGTCTTGATCCGCGTGATCCGGTCGCCGGCCACGTCGTACTCGACGAACCCGTTGAAGAACGACACCTGGAAGTAGAGCGTGGACTCGTCCGGCGTGAAGGCGTTGGGGCGGACGGAGTCGGAGAGGTCCGGGCGCCCGGCGGCGTCCAGCCGTTCGCGCATGTCGACGACGCGGACCGGACGGAAGGTCTGCGCGTCCACGACCGTGATCCGGCGGTCGCCCTTCGTCCAGTCCAGCCAGGGCGCGTCGAGGGCGGTGTTGACCTCGCCGATGGAGCTGTTCCACAGCAGGCGGCCGTCGCGGGAGAAGGTGTTCTCGTGCGGCTTGTCACCGGTGGCGAAGGAGCCGACCTGGGCTCCGGTGGTGATGTCGAGGACGTGGACGGTGTTGGAGGTGGACGCCGAGACGGCGACGCGGCGCCCGTCCGGCGAGACCGCCATGTGGTCGGCGCGGAAGCCGGAGACGGGGAAACGCCAGTTGATCCGGCCGGTGCGCAGGTCGATGGAGACCACGTCGGCGAAGCTGGGGCGGGAGGCGACCACGGCCGAGCCGTCGGGGGTGGTGTACATGTCGTCCACGAACTGGTCGTGGCCCTCGCCGGCGGTGGTCCGGATGCCCAGGAAGAAGGCGAGCTTGACGGGGTCGAGGTAGATCTCCCGCAGCCGCTCCGCCTTGTCCGGGACGATGTCGATCCGGCCGATGCGGGCCATGTCCCCGGTGGCGGCGAGGACGTCGGCGGTGCCCTCCCAGTTGTTGCCGACGAAAAGCACCTCGCGCAGCTGCGGCTGCGCCGGGGCCGGGCCGGTGGCGGCGGCCCCCGCGCCCGCCGCGGGGACCAGGGCGGTCAGCAGGCCGGCGGCGGCGACCAGGAACGCCGTACGGCGGCGTCGTGAAGCTCGTGACATGGGCTCGGCTCCCTTCCCGTTACCGCCGGTAAGCTAGGGCCCACGCAGAAAGGGCGCAACCCCTCGGGAGCCGCGCCCTTCATGACGTCCGGGGGTCGTCCCCCCTTCAAGCGACGACGCCGATCCTCCCGGCGACCGCCTCGGTGCCGTCGTGGTGAATCGGGGTGTGCGCCCCGGTCAGGGCGGCGCCGCTGCCGCCGCGCCGGTTCGCCACGATCTCGGCGGCGATGGACAGGGCCGTCTCCTCCGGGGAACGGGCGCCGAGGTCCAGGCCGATCGGCGAGCGCAGCCGGGCCAGTTCGAGCTCGGTGACACCGACCTCGCGCAGCCGCCGGTTGCGGTCCTCGTGGGTGCGGCGCGAGCCCATCGCGCCGACGTAGGCGACGGGGAGCCTCAGGGCCAGTTCGAGCAGCGGCACGTCGAACTTGGCGTCGTGCGTCAGCACGCACAGGACGGTACGGCCGTCCAGCCCGCCCTCGTCGGCGGTGGCGGCCAGGTAGCGGTGGGGCCAGTCCACGACGATCTCGTCCGCCTCGGGGAAACGGTTCTTCGTGGCGAAGACGGGCCGGGCGTCGCAGACGGTCACCCGGTAGCCGAGGAACTTCCCGATCCGCACCAGGGCGGAGGCGAAGTCGATCGCACCGAAGACGATCATCCGCGGCGGCGGCACGCTCGACTCGACCAGGACCCGCAGCGGCTCGCCGCACAGCCGGCCGTCGGCGCCGACCTCCAGCACCCCGGTCCGCCCGGCGTCCAGCATGGCCCGGGCCTCCTCGGCGATCGTGCGGTCCAGCTCGGGGTGGCCGCCGAAACCGCCCTCGAAGGCGCCCTCGGTCCGCACCAGCACCGCGCGGCCCCGGAGCTCGGCCGGACCCTCGGCGACCCGGGCCACCGCGGCGGCCCCTCCGCTCGCGGCGGCGGCCAGGGCGGCGGCGAGCACCGGGCGGTGCGCGTCCTGCGCCCGGACCGGGGTGACCAGGATCTCGATGATCCCGCCGCAGGTCAGGCCCACGGCGAAGGCGTCGTCGTCGCTGTAGCCGAAGCTCTCGCGGACGGTCTCGCCGTCCTCCAGGGCCTGCCGGCACAGCTCGTACACCGCGCCCTCCACGCATCCACCGGAGACCGAGCCGATCGCGGTTCCCTCGCTGTCGACGGCGAGGGCCGCACCGGGCTGCCGGGGCGCGCTTCCGCCGGTCGACACCACGGTGGCGACGGCGAAGTCACGTCCCTGCTCGACCCACCGGTTCAGCTCTTCGGCGATGTCCAGCATTACGGCCTCCTGACCAGGATCGGTTCCAGTATCGGATGCGTGGAGGGGCGGTGCCCGGGCACTGAGGGATCAGTGGACGCCGAGCCAGCCCTCGATGGGGTTGAGTGCATAGAACACCAGGAAGATCGCGAACAGACCCCACATGAAGGCTCCGATTTCCCGGGCCTTGCCCTGCGCGACCTTGATCGCGACGTGGGAGATCACGCCGGCGGCGACGCCGGCCGTGATCTGGTACGTGAAGGGCATGATCACGACGGTCAGGAAGACCGGGATCGCGGTGGCCGTGTCGGACCAGTCCACGTGGCGGGCGTTCTGCATCATCATCGCGCCGATGACCACCAGGGCGGCGGCGGCGACCTCACCGGGGACGATCTGGGTGATCGGGGTGAAGAAGATGCACGCGGCGAAGAAGAGGCCGGTCACCACGGAGGCGAGGCCCGTGCGGGCGCCCTCGCCGACACCGGTGGCGGACTCGACGAACACGGTCTGGCCGGAGCCGCCCGTCACGCCGCCGATGGCACCGCCGGCACCGTCGATGAACAGGGCCTTGGACAGGCCGGGCATGCGGCCCTTGTCGTCGGCGAGCTTGGCCTCGGTACCGACACCGATGATCGTGGCCATGGCGTCGAAGAAGCCGGCCAGCACCAGGGTGAAGACGATCATGCCGACCGTCATCGCGCCGACCTCGCCCCAGCCGCCGAACTCGACCTGGCCGAAGAGCGAGAAGTCGGGCATGGAGACGGCGGAGCCCTGCAGCTCCGGGGCGCCGCCGGCCCACGCCTTGGGGTCGATGTCCGCGACGGCGTTGAGGATCGCGGCGAGCACGGTGCCCACCACGATGCCGATCAGGATGGCGCCGGGGATCTTGCGGGCCTGCAGCATGAAGATCAGCAGCAGCGTCACGGCGAAGAGCAGGACGGGCCAGCCGGCCAGCTCACCGCCCGGGCCGAGGGTGACCGGGCCACCGCCGGGCGCGGGGTTCTCGTGCACGAATCCGGCCTTCACCAGGCCGATCAGGGCGACGAACAGGCCGATGCCCATGGTGATCGCGTGCTTGAGCGCCAGCGGGATGGCGTTCATGATCATCTCGCGGAGGCCGGTGACGACCAGGAGGCAGATCACGACTCCGTAGAGCACGCACATGCCCATGGCCTGCGGCCAGGTCATCTCGGGCGCGACCTGCGAGGCCAGCACGCCGGAGACGGAGAGGCCGGCGGCGAGCGCCAGGGGCACCTTGCCGACGAAGCCCATGAGGAGGGTGGTGACGGCGGCGGCGAAGGCGGTCGCCGTGATGAGCGCCTTCTGGCTCATCGTGTCGCCCGCGGCGTCCTTGCCCGAGAGGATCAGGGGGTTGAGCAGAAGGATGTACGCCATCGCCATGAAGGTCGTGATACCGCCACGAACCTCGTTGCCGACGCTGGATCCTCTGTGGGTGATGTGAAAGTACCGGTCGAGCCAGGACCGTCCGGCGGGCTGGAGCGAGCCGGAGCCCGCATCTTCCGCGGTGGTCTTGGGCTCCACTGACGACTGGGTCATGGTGCCTAACTCCCAAGGTTCAAAGGGGCACCCGCAGTGAAGAATGGGGATTGCGGGATTTGGGATGAAACGTTGGCTGCACGACCCGGGGTGACGGCCCGAGCTGTGTTGGCTGCTGGGGTGTTGCAGGTGGTACGTGACTGCCGGGGGTGGAGCAGGTGAAGCAGACCGCGAGCGGTGCGGCACTTCATGACTCCGGGCGGTGTGGCTGGAAGTGTGACGTTCCCTGTGTCACACCGCCCGGAGAGCCTGGTGGTCCGGGGGCCGGGCCGCGGCGCGGCCCCCGGAGGACACCGTCCTAGAGCGTGCCGGTGAGGGCCTCGGGACGGATCGGCGTCTTGTTGAGCTCCAGCCCGGTCGCCTGCCGGATCGCCGCGAGGACGGCCGGGGTGGACGACAGGGTGGGGGCCTCACCGAGACCGCGCAGACCGTACGGCGCGTTCGGGTCGGCGAGCTCGAGGTAGTCGACCGGGATGGTCGGGGTGTCGAGGATCGTCGGGATCAGGTAGTCCGTGAAGGAGGGGTTGCGCACCTTCGCGGTCTTCGGGTCCACGATGATCTCTTCCATCACCGCGACACCGAGGCCCTGGGTGGTACCACCCTGGATCTGGCCGACGACGGAGAGCGGGTTGAGGGCCTTGCCGACGTCCTGCGCGCAGGCCAGCTCGACGACCTTGACGAGGCCGAGCTCGGTGTCCACCTCGACCACCGCGCGGTGCGCGGCGAAGGTGTACTGCACGTGGCCGTCGCCCTGGCCGGTGACCAGGTCGAAGGCGACGGTCGGCCGGTGGCGGAACTCCAGCTCGATGTCGATGGGGTCCTCGCCCTCGAGCAGCTCGGCGATGTCCGCGAGGACCTCGCCGCCGTCGGTGACGACCTTGCCGCCTTCGAGCAGCAGCTCGGCGGTGGCCCACGCCGGGTGGTAGGAGCCGTTCTTGCGGCGGCCGATCTCCAGGACCTTCTCGCGCACGGCCTCACAGGTGTTCTTCACGGCGCCACCGGTCATGTACGTCTGCCGGGAGGCGGACGTGGAACCGGCGGAGCCGACCTGGGTGTCGGCCGGGTGGATGGTCACGTTGGTGACACCCAGCTCGGTACGGGCGATCTGCGCGTGGACGGTGACACCGCCCTGGCCGACCTCCGCCATGGCGGTGTGGACCATCGCGACGGCCTCGCCGTTGACGACCGACAGCACCACGCGGGCGGTGGAGTAGTCGTCGAAGCCCTCGGAGAAGCCGACGTTCTTGATGCCGACCGCGTAGCCGACACCGCGCACGACGCCCTCGCCGTGGGTGGTGTTCGACAGGCCGCCGGGCAGCGCGCGGACGTCCGCGCCCTCGCCGGCGCTCTCCCACTGCCGCTCCGGCGGCAGCGGGCGGGCCTTGACCCGGCGCAGCAGCTCGGCGACCGGCGCCGGGGAGTCCACGACCTGGCCGGTGGGCATGATCGTGCCCTGCTCCATGGCGTTGAGCTGGCGGAACTCGACCGGGTCCATGCCCAGCTTCGCCGCGAGCTTGTCCATCTGGGCCTCGTAGGCGAAGCAGGCCTGGACGGCGCCGAAGCCGCGCATGGCGCCGCAGGGCGGGTTGTTGGTGTAGAGGGCGATCGCCTCGATGTCCACGTCGTCGACGACGTACGGGCCGACGGAGAGCGAGGAGGCGTTGCCGACGACCGCCGGGGAGGCCGACGCGTAGGCGCCGCCGTCCAGGACGATCTTGCACTTCATGTGCGTGAGCTTGCCGTCCTTGGTGGCGCCGTGCTCGTAGTACAGCTTCGCCGGGTGGCGGTGCACGTGGCCGAAGAAGGACTCGAAGCGGTTGTAGACGATCTTGACCGGCTTGTTGGTCGCGAGGGCCAGCAGGCAGGCGTGGATCTGCATCGAGATGTCCTCGCGGCCGCCGAAGGCACCGCCGACGCCGGAGAGCGTCATGCGCACCTTCTCCTCGGGCAGGCCGAGGACGGGGGCGATCTGCTTGAGGTCCGAGTGCAGCCACTGGGTGGCGACGTAGAGGTCGACACCGCCGTCCTCGGACGGCACGGCGAGGCCGGACTCCGGGCCGAGGAAGGCCTGGTCCTGCATGCCGAAGGTGTACTCGCCCTCGACGATCACGTCGGCCCGCTTGCGGGCCTCCTCCACGTTGCCGCGGATGATCGGCTGGCGGTGCACGATGTTCGGGTGCGGGACGTGACCGGCGTGGTGGTCGTCGCGGCCCTCGTGGATCAGGGGGGCGTCGGGGGCGAGGGCGGAGGCCTCGTCCGTGACGACCGGCAGCTCGCGGTAGTCGATCTTGATCTTGGCGGCCGCGCGGCGGGCGGTCTCCGGGTGGTCGGCGGCCACGAGGGCGACCGGCTCACCGTGGTGGCGGACCCGGCCGTTGGCCAGGACCGGCGTGTCCTGGATCTCCAGGCCGTAGTTCTTCATCGCGGCCGGCAGGTCGTCGTACGTCAGGACCGCGTAGACGCCGGGCATGGCCAGCGCCTCGGAGATGTCGATGGACGCGATCTCGGCGTGGGCGACGGTGCTGCGCAGGGTCTGGCCCCACAGCATGTCCTCGTGCCACATGTCCGAGGAGTACGCGAACTCGCCGGTGACCTTCAGGGTGCCGTCCGGGCGGAGGGTGGACTCGCCGATGCCGCCCTTGTTGTGCTTCTGGGAGACGTTGGTCGGGGTGCCGGAGGGCGCGGTGCGGGTGTTGGCCATGATCAGACCGCCTCTCCCTGGCGGGCGGCCGCCAGGCGGACCGCGTCGAGGATCTTCTCGTAGCCCGTGCACCGGCAGAGGTTGCCGGAGAGGGCCTCACGGATGTCCTGGTCGGACGGCGACGGGTTGCTCTCCAGCAGCGCGTCGGCCTGCACCAGCAGACCCGGGGTGCAGAAGCCGCACTGCACGGCGCCGGCGTCGATGAACGCCTGCTGGATCGGGGAGAGCTCCACGCCCTCGCCGGTCTGGGAGTCCGTGCCCTTGGCGGACCACTGCTTGGCCTCGTCGGTGGAGACGCCCTCGGCGCCCCCGCCGCACGCGCCGGTGCCGCAGCCGTGGCCGTGCTCCTCGCGCTTCTTGGCGAAGTCGGCGAGGCCCTCGACGGTGACGACGTCGCGGCCCTCGGCCTGGCCGGCGGCGACCAGGCAGGAACACACCGGTACGCCGTCCAGACGGACGGTGCAGGAGCCGCACTCGCCCTGCTCGCAGGCGTTCTTCGAACCGGGCAGGCCCAGGCGCTCACGCAGGACGTACAGCAGGGACTCGCCCTCCCAGACGTCGTCCGCCTGCTGCGGCCGGCCGTTGACAGTGAAATTGACGCGCATGGTTACGCAGCCCCTTCAAGCGAGCGGCCGTTGGTGCCGCGGTACTGCTCCCACGTCCAGACCAGCTGGCGGCGAGCCAGGATGCCGACCGCGTGACGGCGGTACTTCGCCGTGCCGCGGACGTCGTCGATCGGGTTGCAGGCGGCCGAGGCGAGCTCGCCGAACTGCTTGGCGATCGACGGGGTGATGACCTTGCCGGACTCCCAGAAGCCGCCCTCCTCCAGGGCGGCGTTCAAGAACTCCTCGGCGGCCTGCGCCCGGATCGGGGTCGGGGCGGCGGAGGCGATGCCCGTGCGCACGGTGCGGGTGTCGGGGTGCAGCGCGAGGCCGAAGCCGCAGACCGCGATGACCATCGCGTTGCGGGTGCCGACCTTGGAGTACTGCTGCGGACCGGTGGCGTTCTTGATGTGAACGGTCTTGATCAGCTCGTCCGGGGCGAGCGCGTTGCGCTTGACGCCGGTGTAGAACTCGTCGATCGGGATCAGGCGGGAGCCGCGCACCGACTCGACCTCGACCTCGGCGCCCGCGGCCAGCAGGGCCGGGTGGGAGTCACCGGCCGGCGAGGCGCAGCCGAGGTTGCCGCCGACGCCGCCGCGGTTGCGGATCTGCGGGGACGCGACCGTGTGCGAGGCGAGCGCGAGCCCGGGCAGCGTGCCGCGGAGGTTCTCGATGATCTGGGTGTACGGGACGGAGGCGCCCAGCTTGGTGACCTCCTCGCCGACCTCCCACTCCCGCAGCAGCTCGATGCGGCCCAGGTCCAAGAGGTATTCCGGACGGCGGTGGTCGAAATTGATCTCGACCATGATGTCGGTGCCACCCGCAATCGGCACAGCTGTGGGGTGCTCGGCCTTAGCGGCGAGCGCCTCCTCCCAGCTGGCGGGGCGAAGGAAGTCCATGTGCGGCTCTCTTCTACTTAATCGGGTCGTTCACTTCAAGCCAGGAGGCCGAAGGGCCCTCGACTGGTCGTTCACGTGCTGTTAACGCGGTGTGGAGCAAGTACACAAGCCCCACGCGCCGGGGTGCAGTCACCGAAACCATGAAGGAGTTGGCTGGCTCCCTCCCTCGTCTTGTAGATTCGTATGAAAGGCGGTCTGCACTGACCTGCCCGATTTTCAACGGCAACATCGAGACAGATCGGCGGCGACATCATGCGGCTGCGCGCACTGCTGGAGACCGAGGCGCTGGGGCTGCGGCTGCTGGGCGGCGAGGAAGAACTCGACCGGACGGTCCGCGGGGTCATGACGACCGACCTGAGGGATCCCAGCCGATACCTCTCCGGCGGAGAACTTGTGCTGACAGGCCTCGCCTGGCGGCGAAATTCGGCCGACTCCGAGCCATTCGTACGAATTCTCGCGAGCGCGGGTGTCGCGGGTCTCGCGGCGGGCGAGGCGGAACTCGGCGACATCCCCGACGATCTCGTTTCAGCCTGTCGGCGCAACCGGCTGCCGTTGTTCGCTGTGAACGAAGACGTTGCATTCGCCACCATCACGGAGTACGTGGTGCGCCAGGTCTCCGGCGAACGCGCGGGCGACCTCGCGGCCGTCGTGGACCGGCACCGCCGCCTGATGACCTCGGGCCCGGCGGGTGGCGGCCCGGATGTGGTGCTCGATCTGCTCACCACGGACCTCGACCTCCGGGCCTGGGTGCTCTCGCCCACCGGCCGGCAGATCGCCGGGGCGGGCGCGCCGCTGGCGCCGGGCGTGTGCGCGGCACTGGCGGGGGAGCACCTCGCGGCGGTCCGGACCGGCCGCAGGGGGCCGCACCGGATCTCCATTCAGGGTATTACGTACTCCTTGTTCCCGATTCGTCAGAGCGGACGCGCCGGGGGGCCGGCCGGCCGTGACGTGCGCGAGAGCGTGCTGTCGGACTGGCTGCTGGCCGTCGAGGCGGACGCCGGTGACTGGCCGGCCGAGCGGCTGGACCTGCTCCAGGGCGTCACCCAGCTGATCGCCGTCGAACGCGACCGGCGCGACGCCGCCCGTACCGTCCGGCGCCGGCTGGCGCAGGAGGTCCTGGAACTGGTCCAGACGGGTGCCGCGCCCGCCGAGATCGCCGCCCGCCTGCGGGTCGCGGCCCCGGTGCTGCTGCCCGGTCTGGGGACGGCCCCGCACTGGCAGGTCGTCGTGGCCCGGGTCGACTGGGAGGGCGGGGAGGTCGCCGGCGGCCCGGTGGCCCAGTCGCTGCTGGAGGAGATCCTCGTCGACCCGACGGTCTCGGGGCCCGAGCCCTCCGACCGGATCGCGGTCGCCCACGCCGGCGACGAGGCCATCGCGCTGGTGCCGCTGCCGGCGCTGTCCGGGGACGGCGGCGAGGACAAGGCGCCCGACTCCGCCCTGCACGCCGACGCCCTGCTGGCCGCCGTACGCGAGCCGCTCGCGGCCGGTCTGGCGGACGACGGGCGGCTCACCCTGGGCGTCAGCGCGGCCGTGCACTCCGCCGAGGGGCTGCGCGGGGCGCTGGAGGAGGCCCGGCACGCCCGCCGGGTCGCCGCGGCCCGGCCGGGCCGGGTCTGCGCGGCCGGGCACCACGAGCTGGCCTCGCACGTGCTGCTGCTGCCGTTCGTCCCGGACGACGTGCGCCGCGCCTTCACGGCCCGGCTGCTGGACCCGCTGCGGGACTACGACCGGCGCCACCGCGCGGAGCTGATCCCGACGCTGGAGGCGTTCCTCGACTGCGACGGTTCATGGACCCGTTGTGCGACGCGGCTGCACCTGCACGTCAACACGCTGCGCTACCGGGTCGGGCGAATCGAGCAGTTGACGTCCCGTGATCTTTCGCGGCTGGAGGACAAGTTGGATTTCTTCCTCGCCCTGCGCATGAGCTGAGCAGACGTCCGGCAGGGGGCGGCGGACGCGGGATCCGGACTTTGTGAAAGAGTTCACCCGACCCCTTGGCCGAGCGAGCCGATTCGTGCTGTCATTTCGCCCCAGGGCTCAATGACGTGCTGCTCGCTTGCTTGGGGAGGGCAATGTGGCGGAGACCGCCATGTCGAGTGCCGGGACCACCGGGGGAGACGACCCCCTCCAGCGGGCGATATGGCGACTGCGCTCGCGCGGCTGCTGGAGCGACGCGGCGGCCCTGCTGAGCCCGCGCACCGACGATCCCGCGGCCGCGGTGCAGCGCACCGCGCTGCTGGTCGAGCGGTGCCTGTTCACCGGGCAGGGCTGGGCCGAGGCCGAGGACGCCCTGCGCACGGCGGAGGCCGTGGCCGGGGACGACGACCAGCGCGGGGCGGCGGCGTGCGAGCGCGGCCAGCTGGCCTACGCGGCCACGGTCCTCGGCGTACGGGACCGGGCCGACGAGGCCCGGTCGGCGCTCGGCCGGGCGGCGGCCCTGCTGTCCCCGGACTCGCGGACCCGGCCGCTGCTGGACTTCCGGCGGGGGCTGGTGGCCGAGCACCTGGCGGACGCCCCGCAGGCCGCCGCACCGGCGTACCGCCGCGCGCACGCCGGAGCGGAGGCGCAGGGCGACATCCTGCTGCTGTCCTTCACCTGGCGGCACCTGGCCGGGCTCGCGCTGCGCGACGGCGAACTGGCGCAGGCCCGGCACGGCTTCCAGGAGAGCCTGCGGATCCGCGAGGAGCTCGGCTTCCTGGTGGGCACGGCCCCGGCGCTGGCGGCCCTGGCCGAGGCCGAACCGGAACCGGAGGCCACCCGCCTGCGCGCCGAGGCCCGCCGCCTCTTCCACCTCCTGGGCGGCATCCCCACCTGGCTGGCCGCCCACCTCCACCCCACCCCGGCCTAGCGGCGGCCGCCCGACGGGGCCGACACCCCGACCCCGACCCGGCCCCCTACGCACCGACGCCCCCGAGGCGGCGCACAGCTCCGCGCTGCGGGGCGGGGGCGCGGGCGCCACGGCTCGGCCGGGCGGGTGCTACGCCGCGTTGCGTGCGGGCC
>NZ_JAJAUY010000104.1 GCF_020532625.1 Streptomyces antimicrobicus
GCAGGGCCCGCGGCTGCCGGGGCGGCCCGGCGAGGAGGGCGACCGGGCGGGCACCGGCGAGGGCCTGCCGGCGGAGCCGGGCGAGGGCGTCCCCTACGGGCCCGACGGCGAGATCGTCGACGCCGACGCCTTCGCCGGGCACCCGGGCGGGCACCAGCAGACCGCTCTGGCCCCCGCCCCGCTGGCGGAGCAGCAGGAGGCCGCGCTGATGGCGCAGTCCGAGGCCCAGGCCCGCGCCGCCGACGAGGACGACGCCAAGCGCGCCCCCGCCCAGGACCGCCGGGCGGCGGCCTCGCCCGCCCCGGCCGGCCCCGCCGAGCAGGCCGCCAAGACCTCGGGGACCCTGCTCGCCAAGGACGGCAAGCCGCTGACCCTGCGGTTCGTCCTGCCCTCGGGCCCGGGCTCGGAGTCGCTGCGCACGGTCGGCGAGCGGATCTCGCAGATGCTGCGCAAGGTCGGCATCGCCACCGAGGTGACCAAGGTCGCGGACGACTCCTTCTTCAAGGACCACATCGCCTCGGGCCAGTACGACCTGGCGCTGTACTCCTGGCCCGCGACCGCCTTCCCGGCCACCGACGACCGGCCGATCTTCGCCAAGCCCGAGCCCGCGGCGGACGGCTCCCTGCTGGTGGAGCAGAACTACACCCGGGTCGGCACCGACCACATCGACCAGCTGTTCGACCAGGCGCTGGGCGAGCTCGACGAGGACAAGGCCCGCGAGCTGATGCGCAAGGCGGACGCCCGGATCTGGGCCGCGGCCGGCTCGCTGCCCCTGTACCAGCGGCCCCAGCTGGTGGCGGTCAAGCCGAACCTGGCCAACGCCGGCGCCTTCGGCCTGGCCACCCCCCGCTACCAGGACATCGGCTGGACGAAGCCGGGGTCGGCCAAGAAGAAGAAGTGAGCGGCGCCTCGGAGGCGGCCGGCGCACGCCGGGCGGATTCCGGGTGCCAAGCTCAGAAGTGACTCAAGTCCCTTGCCCGCCGGATCCCCGGCGGGCAAGGTCGTACCTGCCCATTGACCCGCGCGTCGACCGCCCGTCGACCCGCACCACCTCGCCGGGACGGCACCCCCACGTCAGCCGTACGGCCTCTTGACAGCCCCCTTGGCAGGCGCTTCCCGCCACTCGACGTACCATGGGGTAAGGCCGTGGCAGGTTTTCCGCCCGGCAGGCTCGCGTGCCGGACCGTACGCGACGCCATCCACGATCCCGGGAGAAGCGCCGCAGTGCCCACGCGCCACGACATCCGAAACGTCGCCATCGTCGCCCACGTCGACCACGGCAAGACGACCATCGTCGATGCCATGCTCAAGCAGGCGGGTGCCTTCGCCGCGCACCAGCTCGACTCCGTCGACGACCGCGTCATGGACTCGAACGACCTGGAGCGTGAGAAGGGCATCACGATCCTCGCCAAGAACACGGCGGTGAAGTACCACCCCAAGGACGGCGGGGCCCCGATCACGATCAACATCATCGACACCCCCGGCCACGCCGACTTCGGTGGCGAGGTCGAGCGCGGTCTGTCGATGGTCGACGGCGTCGTGCTGCTGGTGGACGCCTCCGAGGGTCCGCTGCCGCAGACCCGCTTCGTGCTCCGCAAGGCCCTCCAGGCCCGCATGCCCGTCATCCTCTGCATCAACAAGACGGACCGCCCGGACTCCCGGATCGACGAGGTCGTCAACGAGACCTACGACCTCTTCCTGGACCTGGACGCCGACGAGGACCAGATCGAGTTCCCGATCGTCTACGCCTGCGGCCGCGACGGCATCGCCTCGCTGACCAAGCCGGAGGACGGCACCGTCCCGGCCGACTCCACCAACCTGGAGCCGTTCTTCTCCACGATCCTGGAGCACATCCCGGCTCCGACCTTCGAGGAGGAGGCCCCGCTCCAGGCCCACGTCACCAACCTGGACGCCGACAACTTCCTCGGCCGCATCGCGCTGCTGCGCGTCGAGCAGGGCGAGCTGCGCAAGGGCCAGACGGTCGCGTGGATCAAGCGCGACGGCTCGATCTCCAACGTGCGCATCTCCGAGCTGATGATGACCGAGGCGCTCACCCGCAAGCCGGCCGAGGTCGCCGGCCCCGGTGACATCTGCGCCGTCGCCGGTATCCCGGACATCATGATCGGTGAGACCCTGGCCGACCCGGAGAACCCGGTCGCCCTCCCGCTGATCACGGTGGACGAGCCGGCCATCTCCATGGTCATCGGCACCAACACCTCCCCGCTGGTGGGCCGCGGCGGCAGCGGCAAGGGCGCCGACGCCAAGGCCGCGGTCAAGGACCGCAAGGTCACCGCCCGCCAGGTCAAGGACCGCCTGGACCGCGAGCTGATCGGCAACGTCTCGCTGCGCGTGCTGGAGACCGAGCGTCCGGACGCCTGGGAGGTGCAGGGCCGCGGCGAGCTGGCGCTGGCCATCCTGGTCGAGCAGATGCGCCGCGAGGGCTTCGAGCTGACCATCGGCAAGCCGCAGGTCGTCACCAAGGAGGTCGACGGCAAGACCTACGAGCCCGTCGAGCGCATGACGATCGACGTGCCCGAGGAGCACATGGGCGCCGTCACCCAGATGATGGGTGTCCGCAAGGGCCGCATGGACAACATGTCCAACCACGGCTCCGGCTGGGTCCGCATGGAGTTCGTCGTCCCGTCCCGCGGCCTCATCGGCTTCCGTACGGAGTTCCTGACCAACACCCGCGGTACCGGTATCGCCCACTCCATCCACGAGGGCCACGAGCCGTGGTTCGGCACCCTGCAGACCCGTAACAACGGCTCCCTGGTCGCCGACCGCGCCGGTGCGGTCACCGCGTTCGCGATGACCAACCTGCAGGAGCGCGGCGTGCTGTTCGTCGAGCCCGGCACCGAGGTGTACGAGGGCATGATCGTCGGCGAGAACTCCCGCTCCGACGACATGGACGTGAACATCACCAAGGAGAAGAAGCTCACCAACATGCGCTCCTCCACGGCCGATGTCGCGGAGTCCATCGTTCCGCCGCGCAAGCTCTCCCTGGAGCAGTCCCTGGAGTTCTGCCGCGACGACGAGTGCGTCGAGGTGACCCCGGAGGCCGTCCGCATCCGCAAGGTCGTCCTGGACGCCAAGGACCGCGCGCGCACCGCCTCGCGCGCCAAGGCCGCCAAGTAAGGCACCCGTTCGCCAACAGCCCGGCCCCCGCACGTTCTGCGTGCGGGGGCCGGGCTGTTGGCGTCCGCCTGTCAAGTCGTTTGTGCCCCCGGGATGTCCGGATACCGGTCGTCACACTCCGGAAGGTGCGCTAACCGTCCGTTTCGCGTGTGTCTGTCTCTGATCCCTTTGTCCGGATTTCGGGTTTCTGGTGGGGGGTGATGTTGTGAAAACGAGACCACTTAAGTGTGGTTTACGGACTAGGCGTCCCTGAGGATGGCTCCATTGAGCTCGGGTCAATGGGTCACGCGCTGTGGGGAGCGCCGACTCACGAGCACACTCGGGGCACTGTTCCTATCGCCGTCAGGGGTGTCGGCGAAACGTACCTGTGTCCCTCAAGTCGATCAGTGGACTCATGAGGAGGAAACCCATGCGTGGTGCCAAGAGCGCCAAGTGGGTCGCGGGCGCGATCGTCGTCGCCCTGGCGGCGACCGCCTGTGGTGGCGGGAATGACAAGGGCGACTCGGCGAAGGGCGGTGTGTTCCGTATGGGCATCACCGAGCCGACCGCCATTGACCCGTTCAACGCGCAGGAGTCCGAGGGCTCGCTCGTCGCGCACAACCTCTTCACCGGTCTGTACAAGGTGGAGCCCAACGGCAAGCTGATCCCGGCCCTCGCCGAGTCGGCCACGACCAGCGACGACGGCAAGACCTGGACCTTCAAGATCAAGGCCGGCACCAAGTTCTCCAACGGTGAGCCGGTCGACGCCGAGGCGTTCGTCCGCGCCTGGACCCGCGTCGCCGACAAGAAGTCCGCCTCCGACGTCGCCTACCACATGGCCGGCATCGAGGGTTACGAGGACCTCAACAGCGGCAAGAGCGACAAGTTCGCCGGTGTGAAGGCGGTCGACGCCAACACCCTTGAGGTCAAGCTGTCCGCGGCCGACTTCGAGTTCGACAAGAAGACCGTCCACACCGTCTTCGCCCCGGTTCCCAAGGTCGCCGGTGCCGCCGACAACAAGGCGTACAACGACCAGCCGATCGGCAACGGCCCCTTCAAGATGGAAGGCGCCTGGGAGCACAACAAGAAGATCACCCTCGTCCGCAACGACGACTACGGCTTCGAGAAGGCCAAGCTCGCCAAGGTCGAGATCACGATCCTCAACCCGAACAACACCTCCACCCTGGAGTACCAGGGCTTCCAGGCGGGTACGTTCGACTGGGCCCGTATGCCCACGCCGCAGCTGCCGGTCGCCAAGCAGAAGTACGCGCCGAAGAACCAGTGGGTCGAGGCCGACACCTCCGGCATCAACTACCTGGTCGCGTTCAACCAGAACGCCCCGCTGAACAGCCCGGACGCCCGTAAGGCCATCTCCTACGCGATCGACCGCGAGGCCATCGCCAAGGGTGTCTTCCAGGGCATGCAGAAGCCGGCCTCCTCCGTCCTGCCGCCGTCCTTCGCGGACGTCTACCAGGAGGGCGTCTGCACCACCTGCGTCAAGCAGGACGTCGCCAAGGCCAAGGAGCTCGCCGAGAAGTCGGGCCTGAAGCCGGGCACCGTCCTGGACTTCGGCTACAACACCGGCTCCGGTCACGAGGAGTGGGTCCAGGCCGTCGCGCAGCAGCTGAAGGACGTCCTCGGCCTCGAGGTCAAGCTGAACGGCAAGCCGTTCAAGGAGGCCCTGTCGGAGCAGAAGGACAAGAAGACCGCCGGTCTGTGGCGTTCCGCCTGGGGTGCCGACTACCCGACGGCCGACAACTTCCTGTTCCCGCTGCTGGCCACCGGCTCCATCAACGAGGACCCGGCCACCGGTGCCGCCCAGGGTGACAACCGCGGTCGCTACAGCAACCCGGAGTTCGACAAGCTCCTGGACCAGGCCCGCGCCACCAAGGACGCCGCCGCCCGCGCCGCCCTGTACAAGCAGGCCGAGAAGCTCGCCGTCGACACCGAGCAGGGCCTCATCCCGCTGTGGAAGCGCACGCAGTACCGTCTCGCCAACACCGCGAAGTTCGACAACGTGAAGATGGACTTCTTCGAGGACCCGAACCTCGCGGAGATCTCCGCCAAGTAATGCCTCTTCAGTTGGCATAGCAAAGGTCGTGGAGGGACGGAGCACTCTTCCGCCCTCCACGACTTTTGTCCACATCCGGGCGCACCCCCCCCTGTAATCCGGCGCCCGGTCGCGGCCTCTCGTCCCGATCGGACGATGCCGCCAACTCCCATGCTCAGTATGTGAAGGAGGCATCGTGGGCAGTTATGTGATCAGGCGGCTCGGGCAGATGGTCGTCGTCCTCTTCGGTGCGACGGTCGTGCTCTTCGCCTGTCTCTTCGTCCTCCCCGGCGACCCGGTGGGTTCGCTCGGTGGAGACAAGGCCCGTGATCCCGCGGTGGTGGCAGAACTCCGTGAGCGGTACGGACTGAACGACCCGCTCCCGGTCCAGTACGGAAACTTCGTCAAGAACCTGGCCAAGGGCGACCTGGGTGAGGACTACACCCAGCGGCGCCCGGTGACGGAGATCCTCGCTCCCAAGCTCACCAACACCGCCAAGCTCGCCGTCGCCGCGATCGTCATCGACATCGCCATCGGCCTGCTCGCCGGCATGATCGCCGCGCTGTTCAGATACTCCTTCTGGGACGTGCTGATCACCCTGCTCACCACCATGGCCGTCGGCTTCCCGTCGTTCGTCATCGGCCTCGTGCTGCTGTCGACGTTCTCGGTGAAGCTCGCCTGGTTCCCGGTCATCGCCGACGGATCGTTCCAGTCCATGATCCTGCCGGCCTTCACGCTCGCGATCCTCGACGCGGCCCTGGTCGCCCGCCTCATGCGCGGCACCATGCTCGAAGTGCTCAAGGCCGACTACGTCAAGACGGCCGTGGCCAAGGGCCTGCCGCGGCGGACCGTGCTCTTCAAGCACGTCATGCGCAACTCGATCATCCCGGTCGTCACGTACCTGGGTATCTCCTTCGGCTCCCTGCTCGGCGGCGCGCTGATCACCGAGGCCATCTTCAACTGGGACGGCATCGGTCTGGCCCTGGTCCTGGCGATCCAGCAGCAGAACAACCCGATCATCATCGGCGTCGTCTCCTTCGGAGTCGCCGTGTTCGTGGTGCTGAACCTCATCGTCGACCTGCTCTACGCGGTCCTCGACCCGCGCATCCGTCTCGCCTGAGCCAAGGCAGTTTCTAGGAGTCACACCCATGACTGAGCTCACCAAGAGCACAGCGGATGCGGGGACCGCCGAGCCGGCCGCCGCCCCCGCACCGGCCGCCGCGAGCGCCGAGCCCGCCGTCGCCCGCGTCACGCAGTGGGGCGAGATCCGCCACCGCTTCGTCGCCAACAAGCTGGCCGTCTTCGGCCTGGTGCTGGTCCTCGCGCTGTTCCTCACGGCGATCTTCGCGCCGCTGATCGCGCCGCAGGACCCGTACCACCAGGACCTGACCAACACCCTGCAGGACCCCAGCGGCGAGCACCTGCTCGGCACCGACGCCCTCGGCCGCGACCAGCTGTCGCGCATCATCTACGGCAGCCGCATCGCCGTCGAGGTCGGCCTCGCGTCGATCTTCCTGGCCTGCGCCATCGGTGTCGTCGTCGGCGCCCTCGCCGGTTACTTCGGCAAGGCCACCGACTCGGTCCTGATGCGCGTCGCCGACGTCTTCTTCGCCTTCCCGCTGATCATCGGCGCCATCGTGATCATCATGGCCATGGGCCGCGGCGTCATGCCGGTGATCATCTCGCTGGCCGTCTTCTCCTGGCCGACGGTCTCCCGCCTGCTGCGCAGCTCGATCCTGTCGGTGCGCGAGGCGGACTACGTGCACGCCGCCCGCGCCCTGGGCGCCAGCACCTCGCGCATCATCATCCGGCACATCATCCCCAACTCCATCGCCGCCGTGATGGCCTACGCCGCCTTCAGCGTCGGCGGTGCCATCGTGGCCGAGGCCTCGCTGTCCTTCCTGGGCGTGGGCGTCAGCCCGGAGGTCCCCGAGTGGGGCAACATGCTCGCCGGCGCCAAGGACTTCCTGGGCGTGAAGGACTTCCTGTGGGTCTACCCGTCCATCGCGATCGTTCTGACCGTCCTGGGCTTCGTTTTCGTCGGTGACGGGCTGCGTGACGCCCTTGACCCGAAGCTGCGCTAGGAGGGCGGCACACACATGACCACTTCGCACATCACCGCAGAGCGGCCCGCCGCCGCCCCGGGCGACGACGAGACCCCGGTCCTCGAAGTCCGCGACCTGCACGTCGAGTTCAAGACGCGCGAGGGCATCGTCCGCGCCGTCAACGGCGTGAACTACAGCGTCAGGTCCGGCGAGACCCTCGCCGTGCTCGGCGAGTCCGGCTCCGGCAAGTCCGTGACCGCGCAGGCGATCATGGGCATCCTCGACTCGCCCCCCGGGCGCGTCAGCAAGGGCGAGATCCTCTTCCGCGGCCAGGACATCCTGAAGCTGTCGGAGGAGGAGCGGCGCAAGCTGCGCGGCCCGAAGATGGCGATGATCTTCCAGGACGCGCTGTCCGCCCTGAACCCCGTGTTCTCCGTGGGCAACCAGCTGGGCGAGATGTTCCGCGTCCACCAGGGCATGTCCAAGAAGGACGCCACGGCCAAGGCCGTCGAGCTGATGGACCGGGTGAAGATCCCCGCCGCCAAGGCCCGGGTCAACGACTACCCGCACCAGTTCTCCGGCGGTATGCGCCAGCGCATCATGATCGCCATGGCGCTGGCCCTGGAGCCGGACCTGATCATCGCCGACGAGCCCACCACGGCGCTCGACGTGACCGTCCAGGCCCAGGTGATGGACCTGCTCGCGGAGCTCCAGCAGGAGTACGCGATGGGCCTGATCCTCATCACCCACGACCTCGGCGTGGTCGCCGACGTCGCGGACAAGATCGCCGTGATGTACGCGGGCCGGATCGTCGAGCAGTCCCCGATCCACGAGCTGTACAAGCGCCCCGCGCACCCGTACACCCGCGGCCTGCTGGACTCGATCCCGCGCCTGGACCAGAAGGGCCAGGAGCTCTACGCGATCAAGGGCCTGCCGCCCAACCTGCTGAAGCCGCCGGCCGGCTGCGCCTTCAACCCGCGCTGCCCGAAGGCGCAGGACATCTGCCGCACCGACGTCCCGGCCCTGGTGCCGGTCACCGAGCAGGACGGCGCCGAGCTGGTCGGCCGTACCAGCGCCTGCCACTTCTGGAAGGAGCAGATCCATGGCTGAGCTGAGCAAGACGGACGAGGCCGTGGACGCCCCCGCCGAGGTGATCGAGGAGAAGGCCCTGGAGGCCTTCGCCGCCCCGGTCGAGCGCGGTGAGCCGATCCTGCAGGTGCGCAACCTGGTCAAGCACTTCCCGCTGACCAAGGGCATCCTGATGAAGCGCCAGATCGGCGCCGTCAAGGCCGTCGACGGGGTCTCCTTCGACCTCTACCAGGGCGAGACCCTGGGCATCGTCGGCGAGTCGGGCTGCGGCAAGTCCACCGTCGCCAAGCTGCTGATGCTGCTGGAGACCGCCACCTCGGGTGAGGTCTTCTACAAGGGCCAGGACATCACCAAGCTGTCGGGCCGCGCCCTCAAGGCCGTCCGCCGCAACATCCAGATGGTGTTCCAGGACCCGTACACCTCGCTGAACCCGCGCATGACGGTCGGCGACATCATCGGCGAGCCCTTCGAGATCCACCCCGAGGTGGCCCCGAAGGGCGACCGGCGCCGCAAGGTCCAGGAGCTCCTGGACGTCGTGGGCCTGAACCCCGAGTACATCAACCGCTACCCGCACCAGTTCTCCGGCGGTCAGCGCCAGCGCATCGGCATCGCCCGCGGCCTCGCGCTCAACCCGGAGATCATCATCTGCGACGAGCCGGTCTCCGCCCTGGACGTGTCCGTCCAGGCGCAGGTCATCAACCTGATGGAGAAGCTGCAGGACGAGTTCAACCTCTCCTACATCTTCATCGCGCACGACCTGTCGATCGTCCGGCACATCTCGGACCGCGTGGGCGTGATGTACCTCGGCAAGATGGCCGAGATCGGCACCGACACGCAGATCTACGACCACCCGACGCACCCCTACACCCAGGCGCTGCTGTCGGCCGTGCCGGTCCCGGACCCCGAGGTCCGCGAGCAGCGCGAGCGCATCATCCTCACCGGCGACGTCCCGTCCCCGGCCAACCCGCCGTCGGGCTGCCGCTTCCGCACCCGCTGCTGGAAGGCGGAGGACCGCTGCGCGACGGAGGAGCCGCTGCTGGCGATCCCGACCCGCTTCAAGGGCAAGGACACCCCGGCCGCGCACGTCTCGGCGTGCCACTTCGCCGAGGAGAAGGCGATCCTGGCGGTCTGACCCCGCCGCGCGCCCGCCCGTCGTACGACGGGCCGCGCGCACCGCGTGACCCGCGAGGGCACGGCCACCGCGCCGTGCCCTCGCGGCGTTCCGGCGCCCCACCGGGCGGTACCGGTAAATGGTTTGCGGCGGGCGGCCCCGCCATCCGACAGTGGTCGGATGCTGACCGTACGCCCCGCCGGCCCGGACGACGCGCCCGCGATATGCGACCTCATGAACGCCGTCGACGTCCTGGAGATCGGCCGGCCCGAGACCGAACTCGCCGAGGTCACCGGTGACCTGACGGACCCCGCCACCGACCTCGCGCACGACTCCTGGCTGGCCTTCGACGGGGACCGGCTGATCGCCTACGCCGTCCTGTGGGACGGCGGCGCCGAGGCGCCGGCCGTCGCGCCCGGCGAGGACGGCGGCGTCGTGGTCGAGGGCGACCACTACATCCTGCCGGAGGCGCAGGAGGTGGGGGAGCGGCTGCTGGAGCTGATGGAGCGCCGGGCCCTGGAGCGGGCCCGGGCGGCGGGCGGCCGGCACGCCGTGCTGCACCTGGGCCTCAACATCGCCCCGACCTTCGACACGGCCCGGCTCGCCGCCCGCGGCTGGAGCGAGGTCCGCCGCTACCACGTCATGACCCGCGCCCTGTCCGCCGCCGACCAGGCGCCGCCCGCCGTGCCCGGCCTGACCTTGCGCACCTGCGAGGCCGAGGCCGACCGGCGGATCGCCCACGCGCTCGTCCAGGAGACGATGTCCGAGCACTTCGGCCACCGCCACCGCAGCTACGAGCAGTGGCTGAACCTGCTGGGCACGGAGGCGTTCGACTGGTCCCTGGTGTGGATCGCCGCCCTGGAGGGGCACGGCGACGTCGCCGTGGCCGTCACCCGCGACAACCGCGCCGCCATGGGCTGGGTGAGCACGCTCGGGGTCCGCAAGGAGCACCGCGGCCGCGGCCTCGGCGGCCACCTCCTGCGCCACGCGTTCGCCACGTACGCCGCCCGCGGCCGCGACACCATCGGCCTGGGCGTGGACACCCTGAACGCGAGCAACGCCCTGTCCCTCTACGAGTCCCACGGCATGGCCAAGCACTACGCGGTCGTCACCTGGGAGACCCGGGTGCACCCCGCCGCCTAGCGCGCCCCCGTCAGGGACCGGTGGGGGCGGGCCGCGCCGGCCCCCGCACCCGGAAGCGCAGCGTCGTGACGGCGCCCGACCGGGTGGTGTCGAAGGGCTCCAGCTCGATCCGGCCCAGGCCGGGGGGCGTGAAGCGGACGCCGTCGCCCAGCAGCACCGGCAGGACGTACACCAGGATCTCGTCGACGAGCCCGCGCCGCAGGCACTGGGCGGCCACGTCGGCGCCGAGGATCTCCAGGTTCTTGCCGCCCGCGGCGCCGCGCGCGGTGGCGACGGCTTCGTCGAGTCCACAGGTGAGGAACGTGACGGCGGGGTCCGGCTCCTCGGGGGGCCGGTGCGTGAGGACGAACTGCGCTCCCCCGTCGTAGGCGGGGCCCTGGCCGGACATCCGCCGGGCGACCTCGTACGTGCGCCGGCCGATCAGCATGGCGCCCGTGGCCGCCATGACGTCCGGGACGTCGGCGGCGGTCAGGTACGCGGAGATCCAGTCCATCGCGTGGCCGGGGCCGGCGATGAAGCCGTCCAGCGACATCGCCCGGTTCACGACCACTTTGCCGCCGCCGAAGCCCACTTCACTCATGCGCCCTCTCCAGGTCCGACTCATGTGATCGTGTGGCAGGATCACGGAATGCTACGACTCACCGACTTCATCATCGACTGCCCGGACGCGATGAAGCTCGCGGCCTTCTACTCCGAGGTGACGGGGCATCCGGTCAAGGAGGACAGCACCGAGCACTGGGCCGGCATCCGGTTCGGTGACATCGAACTGGCCTTCGTCCCGGTGGAGGACTACCGCGCCCCGCAGTGGCCCGACAGCGAGCACCCCAAGCAGTTCCACCTCGACTTCGAGGTCGACGACATCGAGGCCGAGCAGCGCCGGGTCCTGGCCCTCGGCGCGACCCTGCAGCGGGACCACGTCGACGCCGAGGGCTACGGCTTCCGCGTCTACACCGACCCCGTCGGCCACCCCTTCTGCCTCTGCCGCAACAAGGGCGTCGTCTGGACCGACCAGGGCCCCGTCTGGCCGCAGCGCGCGCAGTAGCGCGTGACCGCCCGGCGTCCGCTGACCGGGCTACGTGCACCCCCACGGGTGACGTCGTCGCGGTGGGAGGGTGCAATCGGGCGAACCAGCCGTGCGGGGGTGCGCGCATGGGGTGACATTGGGGCCCAGTCGACTCTTGGGAGTCCTGGGAGCCAAGGAGGCACTCCATGCGCGCAGCCACGCACGCCAAGTGGGCCGCATGTGCGGTGGTCGTCGCCCTCGCGGCGACGGCCTGCGGTGGCGGGAGCGACGGCGGCGGCGAGGGCGCCGGGATCGTCAGCTCCTCGTGGGGCGACCCGCAGAACCCGCTGGAGCCGGCCAACACCAACGAGGTGCAGGGCGGCAAGGTCCTCGACATGATCTTCCGCGGCCTCAAGCGCTACGACCCCAGGACCGGCGAGGCCAAGAACATGCTCGCCGAGAAGATCGAGACCACCGACCAGCAGAACTTCACCGTCACGCTGAAGGCGGGCTGGACCTTCAGCAACAACGAGCCCGTCACCGCCCAGTCCTTCGTGGACGCCTGGAACTACGCGGCGGACGTGCGCAACAAGCAGAACAACGCCCCGTTCTTCTCCGACATCGTCGGCTACTCCGACGTCCACCCGGAGTCCGGCGAGCCCACCGCCACGACCATGTCCGGCCTGGTCGTCAAGGACGACCGGACCTTCACGGTGGCGCTCGACAAGAAGTTCTCCACCTGGCCCGAGACCCTCGGCTACCAGGCCTTCTCCCCGCTGCCCAAGGCCTTCTTCACCGACCACACCGCCTGGCTCGCCAAGCCCGTCGGCAACGGCCCGTACACCGTGCAGTCGTACACCAAGGGCACGGCCATGCAGCTGCGCGCCTGGGACGGCTACCCCGGGGAGGACAAGGCCCAGAACGGCGGCGTCGACCTGAAGGTCTACACCGACAACAACACCGCCTACACCGACCTGATCTCGGGCAACCTCGACCTGATCGACGACGTACCGACCTCGCAGCTCAAGAACGTCAAGGCCGACCTCGGCGACCGGTACATCAACCAGCCCGCGCTGATCATCCAGACCCTCACCTTCCCCCTGTACGACCCCCGGTGGGGCAAGCCCGGCATGGAGAAGGTCCGCCAGGGCATCTCCCGCGCCATCAACCGCGACGAGATCACCCGCCAGATCTTCCAGGGCACCCGCAGCCCCGCCAAGGACTGGACCTCCTCCGCCCTCGGCGCCAAGGGCGGCTACGCCGACATCTGCGGCGAGCTGTGCACGTACGACCCGGCCGCCGCCAAGAAGCTCATCGAGGAGGGCGGCGGCCTGCCCGGCGGGAGGATGACGATCACCTCCAACGTGGACACCGGCTCGCACCGCGCCTGGATGGACGCCGTCTGCAACAGCATCAACAACGCCCTCGGCCAGGGCCCGGTCTGCACGGTCAACCCCGTGGGCACCTTCGCCGACTTCCGCAACCAGCAGAGCGCGTACAAGCTCACCGGCCCCTTCCGCTCCGGCTGGCAGGGCGACTACCCGCTCATCCAGAACTTCCTGCAGCCGCTGTACTTCACCGGCGCCTCGTCCAACTACGGCAAGTTCTCCGACCCCGCCTTCGACAAGCTCGTGGACGAGGCCAACAGCCAGAGCGACACCGCCAAGGCCATCAGCACGTTCCAGGAGGCCGAGAAGATCCTCGCCGCCCAGATGCCCTCCATCCCGCTGTGGTACCAGAACGGCAGCGCCGGCTACGCGGAGCGGCTGTCGAACGTGGAGCTCAACCAGTTCAGCGTGCCCGTCTACGACCGGATCAAGGTCAGCTGATCCGCCGGCCGTCCGCACCCGTCACGGAGTGATCCATGGGACGTTACGTGATCCGGCGGCTGCTGCAGATGATCCCGGTGTTCATCGGCAGCACGCTCCTGATCTTCGTCATGGTCTACGCCCTCGGCGACCCGGTGGCGGCGCTGTTCGGGGACAAGGCCCCCGACCCGGCGACCGCCGCCCGGATCCGCAAGGACCTCTACCTCGACCGGCCCCTGTGGGAGCAGTACCTGCACTACATGGGGCAGATCTTCCAGGGGAACTTCGGCACCGCCTTCAACGGCCAGCCCGTCACCGAGCTGATGGCCTCCGCGTTCCCCGTCACCCTGCGCCTGACCGTCGTGGCGATCGCCATCGAGATCGTCGTCGGCATCACCCTCGGCGTGGTCAGCGGGCTGCGCCGGGGCAAGGCGATCGACACCACGCTGCTCGTGCTCACGCTCGTGGTGATCTCCGTGCCGACGTTCGTCACCGGCTACCTGCTCCAGTTCGTCCTCGGCGTGAAATGGGGCTGGGTGCGGCCCAGCGTCTCCGCGGACGCGCCGTTCGACGAGCTGATCCTGCCCGGCGTCGTGCTCGCGCTGGTCTCGCTCGCGTACGTCACCCGGCTCTCGCGCACCTCCATCGCCGAGAACACCAAGGCCGACTACGTGCGCACCGCCACCGCCAAGGGCCTGCCGCGCCGGCGGGTCGTCACCAGGCACCTGCTGCGCAACTCCCTGATCCCCGTGGTCACGTTCATCGGCACCGACATCGGCGCCCTGATGGGCGGTGCCATCGTCACCGAGCGGATCTTCAACATCCACGGCGTCGGCTACCAGCTCTACCAGGGCATCCTGCGCAACAACTCGCCCACGGTCGTGGGCTTCGTGACCATCCTCGTCATCGTCTTCCTGCTGGCGAACCTGCTCGTCGACCTGCTCTACGCGGTCCTGGACCCGAGGATCCGGTATGCCTGAGCCCGAGCGCCCCGGGCCCGACGGTCCCCGCCCCGACGGTGCCGGCTCCGGCGGCCCCGGCTCCGTCGGTCCCGGCGGTGTCCGCCCCGGCCGCGTCCCCGAGACCGCCGGACCCGCCCGCTACGACCCGCTCCAGCCCGGGGACCGGGAAGCGATCGCCCCGACCGGCCAGGGAGGCCCCATGGATCTCGCCCTGGACGAGGCGGAGAGCCTGGAACGGGCCATCCCGCCGGCTCCCGGCAACCCGCGCGAGAAGGCCCGCTCGCTGTGGTCCGACGCCTGGCACCAGCTGCGCCGCAACCCCGTCTTCGTCGTCTCCGCGCTGCTGATCCTCTTCCTCGTGCTCATCGCGATCTGGCCCGGCCTGATCGCGAGCGGCGACCCGCTCCAGTGCGACCTGGCCAAGTCCCAGGAGGGCTCGGCCCCCGGCCACCCGTTCGGCTACGACACCCAGGGCTGCGACGTCTACACCCGGACGGTGCACGGCGCCCGCGCCTCCATCACCGTCGGCATCTGCGCCACCCTCGGCGCGGCCCTGCTCGGCTCCCTCCTCGGCGGGCTCGCCGGCTTCTTCGGCGGCTGGTGGGACGCGCTGCTCTCCCGCGTCGCCGACATCTTCTTCGGCATCCCGGTCGTCCTCGGCGGCCTGGTCTTCCTCTCCGTCGTCACCGGCACCACCGTCTGGCCGGTCGTCGGCTTCATCGTGCTGCTCGGCTGGCCGCAGATCGGCCGGATCGCCCGCGGCTCGGTCATCACCGCCAAGCAGAACGACTACGTCCAGGCGGCCCGGGCCCTGGGCGCCGGCCACGGCCGGATGCTGCTGCGCCACGTGGCCCCCAACGCCGTCGCCCCGGTCATCGTCGTCGCCACCATCGCGCTCGGCACGTACATCGCCCTGGAGGCGACGCTGTCGTTCCTCGGCGTGGGCCTGCGCCCGCCGACCGTCTCCTGGGGCATCGACATCTCCAACGCCGCCCCGCAGATCCGCAACGCCCCGCACATGCTGCTGTGGCCGGCCGGCGCGCTCAGCGTCACCGTGCTCGCGTTCATCATGCTCGGCGACGCCGTCCGCGACGCCCTCGACCCCAAGCTGCGCTGAGGAGCCCCGCCCATGCTGCTCGAAGTCCGCGACCTGCACGTGGAGTTCACCACGCGCGACGGGGTCGCCAAGGCGGTCAACGGGGTCACCTACTCGGTCGAGGCCGGCGAGACCCTGGCCGTGCTCGGCGAGTCCGGCTCGGGCAAGTCCGTGACCGCGCAGGCGATCATGGGCATCCTCGACGTGCCCCCGGGCCGGATCGCCGCCGGCGAGATCCTCTTCAAGGGCCGCGACCTGCTGAAGCTCAAGGAGGAGGAACGCCGCAGGATCCGCGGGGCGGACATGGCGATGATCTTCCAGGACGCGCTGAGCGCCCTGAACCCCGTGCTGACCGTGGGCGCCCAGCTGGGCGAGATGTTCGAGGTGCACCGCGGCATGTCCCGCAAGGACTCCCGCGCCCGCGCCGTGGAACTGATGGACCGGGTGAAGATCCCCGCGGCCCGCGAGCGGGTCGGGGACTACCCCCACCAGTTCTCCGGCGGCATGCGCCAGCGCATCATGATCGCGATGGCACTCGCCCTCGAACCCTCCCTGATCATCGCCGACGAGCCGACCACCGCCCTCGACGTCACCGTCCAGGCCCAGGTCATGGACCTGCTCGCCGAGCTCCAGCGCGAGCTGAACATGGGCCTGATCCTGATCACCCACGACCTCGGCGTGGTGGCCGACGTCGCCGACAAGATCGCCGTGATGTACGCCGGCCGGATCGTCGAGGCGGCCCCCGTCCACGAGATCTACAAGGCGCCCGCGCACCCGTACACCCGCGGCCTGCTCGACTCCATCCCCCGCCTGGACCAGAAGGGCCAGGAGCTCTACGCGATCAAGGGCCTGCCGCCCAACCTCCTGGCCATCCCCTCCGGCTGCGCCTTCAACCCGCGCTGCCCGATGGCCCGACCTCTCTGCCGCGGCGACGTCCCCCCGCTCTACCAGGTCACCGAGTCGCCCGTGCCGCGCACCAGCGCCTGCCACTTCTGGAAGGAGTGCCTCCATGCCTGAGGCCATCCTGGAGGTCACCGACCTGGTCAAGCACTACCCGCTCACCCAGGGCGTCCTCTTCAAGCGGCAGATCGGCGCGGTCAAGGCCGTCGACGGCGTCTCGTTCGCCCTCGGCGCGGGCGAGACCCTGGGCATCGTGGGCGAGTCCGGCTGCGGCAAGTCGACGGTCGCCCGCATGCTGGTGAACCTCGAACGCCCCACGGCCGGCGCGATCACGTACAAGGGCGAGGACATCACCAAGCTGTCGGGCCGGGCCCTCAAGGCCGTCCGCCGCAACATCCAGATGGTCTTCCAGGACCCGTACACCTCGCTGAACCCGCGTATGACGGTCGGTGACATCATCGGCGAGCCGTACGAGATCCACCCCGAGGTGGCCCCGAAGGGCGACCGGCGCCGCAAGGTCCAGGAGCTGCTGGACGTCGTGGGCCTGAACCCCGAGTACATCAACCGCTACCCGCACCAGTTCTCCGGCGGTCAGCGCCAGCGCATCGGCATCGCCCGCGGCCTCGCGCTGCGCCCCGAGGTGATCGTGGCGGACGAGCCGGTCTCGGCCCTGGACGTGTCGGTCCAGGCCCAGGTGGTCAACCTCCTGGAGCGCCTGCAGTCGGAGTTCAGCCTCTCCTACGTCTTCATCGCCCACGACCTGTCGATCGTGCGGCACATCTCGGACCGGGTCGGGGTGATGTACCTCGGCAAGATCGTGGAGATCGGCACCGACACCCAGATCTACGACCACCCCACCCACCCGTACACCCAGGCCCTGCTCTCGGCCGTCCCGGTCCCGGACCCGGAGGCCCGCCTCCACCGCGAGCGCATCATCCTGACGGGCGACGTCCCGTCCCCGGCCGACCCGCCGTCGGGCTGCCGCTTCCGCACCCGCTGCTGGAAGGCCCAGGAGCGCTGCGTGGTGGAGGTCCCCCCGCTGGAGGTCCCCCCGGAGTTCCGCCTGTCCCTGACCCCCGCCTCCCACCCGTCGGCGTGCCACTTCGCCGCCGAGAAACAGGTGGTTCCGCCGTCACCTCCGGCGGCCTGAGCGGGCGGTTACGGGGTGTAGCTGTCATGCGTGGCGCGTGACGTGTCATATGGGCGAACTCGCAGGTCAGCGGCGGGAATTGAGGTTCCGCGAATATCGGCGTTCGCCGGACAGCCGCTGCGGTGGGTGACTAGCGTGTTACTCATGCCACCCAGGAAGAGGCCGCGTCGGCCCAACTCCACAGCCATGAAGATGGTGGGGGCGATGGTCGCCGCCGCCCGGATTTCCAAGCAGTTGACCCAGCGGGAGCTGGCCGACAAGGTCGGTATCGACGTCGAGAGCATGGCCTCGATCGAGCAGGGCAGGCGTGTCCTCATGCCGGACATCGCGGAGCTGCTGGACCGGGAGCTCGGCCTGCCGGGGGTGCTCACCGCCGCCGCGAACCGGCTGCCGGAGGTCGACATGATCCCCGCGTGGGCCGAGGAGTACATGGAGGCCGAGGCCACGGCCCTCGCGCTCTCCTGGTACGACGCCTTGGTCGTGCCGGGTCTGCTCCAGACCGAGGCGTACGCCCGCGCGGTCCTCCGCTGCCGCGTGCCGTACATCGGGGAGGAGAAGATCGAGCTCGCGGTCACACGGCGGATGAAGCGTCAGGACATCCTTCGCCGTCCGGTGCCGCCCACGATGAGCTTCATCATCGGTGAGGTGGCTGTGCGAGACCGCATCGGGGGTGACGACGTGCACCGGGAGCAGCTTCAGTACCTGCGGGAGTGTGCCGATCTCACCACCATCTCCCTTCAGGTGCTGCCCATCGGTGTCACCGCCCACGCCGGCCTCGATGGCCCGTTCATCTTGCTGGAGACCCCGGACTTCCAGCGGCTCGCCTACTCCGAGACGCAGCGCGGCAGCCTCCTCGTACGCGACCCGAACGAGGTCAGCATCCTTACGCAGAAGTATGCGATGCTGCGCTCGCAGGCCCTCAACCTCTCGGACACGAAAGGCCTGTTGGACCGGCTACTAGGAGAGCTATGAGCACCGCACTGAAGTGGTTCAAGTCCAGCTACAGCGGTAGCGAGGGCGGCGCGTGCGTCGAGGTGGCCGCCTGCCCCGAAGCCGTGCATGTCCGGGACTCGAAGCTCAGCGCCAGCCCCCGGCTCCGCCTCGCGCCGCAGGCGTGGAGTGCCCTGACGGACTGGGTCCGGCAGGGCCCGGCGGCGTAACGATCCGGCCAAGTTCGCCGAATCCCGCCCCACCCGCCCCAGCAGTGTCAACTGTCGCTGTGCCGCGGGCATTTGACTGGCTCTGTCGCGATACGCGTACTCCTCCGCAGCGGCGAAGTACGGCCGTGCGGGCGTCCTCCGCCGGGCGGGAGGGGCTTGTTCCCGCCCGCCCGGCCTCCGTGTGCCCCCTTTCGTGCGCGGCATGCGACCCCCGACGCTTCCAGATATCGATGGATGTGCTGGTACGGATAGTTATGATCCGTAGCGCACGGTGGGTATGACTCCGTCGTGTGCGCGACTCGATGACCGTTCCCGACGTGGAGGTGAACCGCCGTGGCACTCTCGATCTCGGCCGTGGTGCTGCTGGCGATCGTCGTCTTCCTGCTGGTGCGCAAGGCGGGGCTCAAGGCGGGGCATGCCGTGGTCTGCATCCTGCTGGGCTTCTACCTCTCCAGCTCGTCGATCGCGCCCACGCTCAGCCAGGTCACCAACAGCGTGGCCGGCATGGTCAGTGGCCTGAAGTTGTAGGAGCGGCGTCGTACGCTGGCGGGCATGAACGGTCTTCCCGCCCGTCGTCTGCTCCTCGTGCACGCGCACCCGGACGACGAGTCGATCAACAACGGCGTCACCATGGCCAAGTACGCGGCCGAAGGCGCCCATGTCGCGCTGGTGACGTGCACGCTCGGCGAGGAGGGCGAGATCATCCCGCCCGAACTCGCCCATCTGGCGGCCGACCGCGACGACACGCTGGGCAGCCACCGGATCGGCGAGCTGGGCCTGGCGATGGCCGAACTCGGCGTGACCGACCACCGGTTCCTCGGCGGGCCGGGCCGGTACCGCGACTCCGGGATGATGGGCACCGAGCAGAACCACCGGCCCGGCGCCTTCTGGGCCGCCGACGTCGACGAGGCCGCCGCCCACCTCGTGGAGGTGATCCGGGAGCTGCGCCCGCAGGTGCTCGTGACGTACGACCCGCAGGGCGGCTACGGGCACCCCGACCACATCCAGGCCCACCGGGTCGCCATGCGCGCCGCCGCGCTCGCCGGTGAGAAGGCGTACCGGCGCGACCTCGGGGAGCCCCACGAGATCGCCAAGATCTACTGGAACCGCGTCCCGCGCTCGGTGGTCGAGGAGGGCTTCGCCCGGCTGCGCGCGGCCGGTGCCGACGTGCCGTTCCCCGCCGTCGGCTCGCCCGATGACGTCCCGGGCGTGGTCCCGGACGAGCAGGTCACCGCCGAGATCGGTGACGAGGGGGAGAAGTACGCGGCGGCGAAGGCGGCCGCGATGCGGGCCCACGCCACCCAGATCGCCGTGGACGGTGCCTTCTTCGCGCTCTCCAACGACCTCGCGCAGCCGTTGTTCACGCGCGAGTACTACGAGTTGGTCGCGGGTCGGCCGGGCGTGCCGGCGGGCGAGCGCGAGCACGACCTGTTCGCGGGGGTGGGCGTGTGACCACGGCCCTGACCCCGGCGCGGATCGCCGCGTGCCTGGGCCTGCTCGTCACCGGAGCCCTCGTGGGGGTGGCCGGCTGGCTGGTGGCGGACGTGTGGTTCCCCGGCGGGCTGCTGCTCGCCCTGCTGGCGCTGCTCGGCCTGTTCCTGGCGGGCCGGCTGCTGACCGGTACGGCGCTCGGCGTCGGCGCGGCGGTGATCGGCTGGTTCCTGACGTACGTGGTGCTGAGCGTGCCGCGCAGCGAGGGCGACTTCCTGCTGAGCTCGGCCGGAATCAGTATGTATGTCTACCTTTTGGGCGGAACCGTCCTCGCTGTGATGTGTGCCACCCTCCAGATGCCGTCGGACCGATCGGTTTCGGCCAGCCGGTCCGGCAGGTGACGTGGCGTTCGGAGCTACGCCGAGACACGCGCGCGGGGTTGTGAGGACCCGGCGCGCGCACCGCCGCGGGCGCCGGCGGGAACCCCTGACCTCCGGGGGACAGTTGCGCCCGGGCCGCGGCCAGTATGGTGGACGGGCCGCCGAGCTGCCCGCGCACGGTACGACGGGCGGCGGAGCCGATCGGGAGAACCTGCCTTGAGCCGTGAAACTGACAGTTCGTCCTCCGGGCCGCAGGGCCGCGGGGGAGCCGCATACCCCTCGGGTACGCCGCCGTACGGAACCGGCCAGTCGAACGCACCGGAGGGGAACGCTGTGACCTCGAAGCCGTCCACCCCCGACGGGGACCTCGACGGACCGAAGACCGAGACCACGCTGACGACGCGGATCCGGATCAACATCCCCGGCTCGCGTCCGATCCCGCCCGTGGTCGTCCGCAAGCCCGTGGGCCAGTCCTCGGACCCG
>NZ_JAJAUY010000105.1 GCF_020532625.1 Streptomyces antimicrobicus
GGGGGCACCCGTGCCGTCGTCGATGATCGCCAGCTGGGCGCCGACCTCGACGGTCTCGTCCTCGGCGACCTTGATCGAGGCCAGGATGCCGGAAGCCGGCGAGGGGATCTCGGTGTCGACCTTGTCGGTCGACACCTCGAGCAGCGGCTCGTCGGCCTCGACGCGCTCGCCCTCGGCCTTCAGCCAGCGGGTGACAGTGCCCTCGGTGACGCTCTCACCGAGCGCCGGAAGGGTTACGGAAACCGCCATGGTTTCTGTTGCTCCTAACGAATGGGGCATCCCCTGCTCGAACGGAGTCGAGAGCTCGGGGAAGTGCGGTAGTGGTCGTCGCGCCCGTGACTGGATCAGTCGTGGGAGTGCAGCGGCTTGCCGGCCAGGGCCAGGTGGGCCTCGCCGAGCGCCTCGTTCTGGGTCGGGTGCGCGTGGATGAGCTGCGCGACCTCGGCCGGCAGAGCCTCCCAGTTGTAGATCAGCTGGGCCTCGCCGACCTGCTCGCCCATCCGGTCACCGACCATGTGGACGCCGACCACGGCACCGTCCTTGACCTGGACGAGCTTGATCTCGCCCGCGGTCTTGAGGATCTTGCTCTTGCCGTTGCCCGCCAGGTTGTACTTCAGGGCCACGACCTTGTCCGCGCCGTAGATCTCCTTGGCCTTGGCCTCGGTGATGCCGACGGAGGCGACCTCCGGGTGGCAGTACGTCACGCGCGGCACACCGTCGTAGTCGATCGGGACGGTCTTCAGACCGGCCAGGCGCTCCGCCACGAGGATGCCCTCGGCGAAGCCGACGTGCGCGAGCTGCAGGGTCGGGACGAGGTCACCGACGGCCGAGATGGTCGGCACGTTGGTCCGCATGTACTCGTCGACGAGGACGTAGCCGCGGTCCATCGCGACGCCCTGCTCCTCGTACCCCAGGCCCTGGGAGACCGGGCCGCGGCCGATGGCGACCAGCAGCACCTCGGCCTCGAAGGTCTTGCCGTCGGCGAGGGTGACCCGCACACCGTTCTCGGTGTACTCGGCCTTCTCGAAGAAGGTGCCCAGGTTGAACTTGATGCCGCGCTTGCGGAAGGCGCGCTCCAGCAGCTTGGAGCTGTTCTCGTCCTCGACCGGGACGAGGTGCTTGAGGCCCTCGATGACGGTGACGTCGGTGCCGAAGGACTTCCACGCCGAGGCGAACTCGACGCCGATGACGCCGCCGCCCAGGATGATCGCGGACTGCGGGACGCGGTCCAGGACCAGCGCGTGGTCCGAGGAGATGATCCGGTTGCCGTCGATGTCCAGGCCCGGCAGCGAGCGCGGCACGGAGCCGGTCGCCAGCAGGACGTGGCGGCCCTGGATGCGCTGGCCGTTCACGTCGACGGAGGTCGGGGAGGACAGCCGGCCCTCGCCCTCGATGTACGTCACCTTGCGGGAGGCGACCAGACCCTGCAGGCCCTTGTACAGGCCGGCGATGACCTCGTCCTTGTACTTGTGGACACCCGCGATGTCGATGCCCTCGAACGAGGTCTTGACACCGAACTGGGCCGCCTCGCGCGCCTGGTCCGCGACCTCACCGGCGTGCAGCAGGGCCTTGGTGGGGATGCAGCCGTTGTGCAGGCAGGTGCCGCCGAGCTTGTTCTTCTCGATCAGGGCAACGTCGAGACCCAGCTGGGAGGCGCGCAGCGCCGCGGCGTAACCGCCACTGCCACCGCCGAGGATCACTAGGTCGAAAACGGTGCTGGCGTCGTTCGCCACGTCACGTCCTCCATGCATGTGCGCCGGGCGCCGGTCTTCCCTGACCGGGCGGCGGCTGGTGTTCGGCCGCATTTTCTTCGGCCCTGTGGTGGGGGCCCTGTCCTGCCGAGGACCCATCTTCGCACGACCGAACAAACGGCGCGGCCCCGGGCTTCCCCAGCCCGGGGCCGCACCGCTCGTCATCCGGTCAGCCGAGGTCGCCGGTGGCCGTACGCTCGGCCAGCCGGACCAGGGTGCGCACGGCGGAGCCGGTGCCGCCCTTGGGCGTGTAGCCGTACGGCGCGCCCTCGTGGAAGGCCGGGCCGGCGATGTCCAGGTGCGCCCAGGTGATGCCCTCGCCCACGAACTCCTGGAGGAAGAGGCCGGCCACCAGGCCGCCGCCCATCCGCTCACCCATGTTGGCGATGTCGGCGGTGGGGGAGTCCATGCCCTTGCGCAGGTCGGCCGGGAGCGGCATCGGCCAGGAGGCCTCGCCGACCTCCTCGGCGATCTCGTGGATCGCGGTGCGGAAGGCGTCGTCGTTGGCCATGATGCCGAAGGTGCGGTTGCCCAGCGCCAGCACCATCGCGCCGGTCAGGGTGGCGACGTCGACGATGGCGTCCGGGTTCTCCTCGGAGGCCTTGGTCAGCGCGTCGGCCAGCACCAGCCGGCCCTCGGCGTCGGTGTTGAGCACCTCGACGGTCTTGCCGCTGTACATGCGCAGCACGTCACCGGGGCGGGTGGCGGAGCCGGACGGCATGTTCTCGGCGAGCGCCAGCCAGCCCGTGACGTTGACCTCCAGGCCCAGCTTGGCGACGGCGACGACGGCGGAGAACACGGCGGCCGCGCCCGACATGTCGCACTTCATCGTCTCGTTGTGACCGGCCGGCTTCAGGGAGATGCCGCCCGAGTCGTAGGTGATGCCCTTGCCGACGAAGGCGAGGCTCTTCTGCGCCTTGGGGTGGGTGTAGGAGACCTTCACCAGGCGCGGCGGGTTCTCGGAACCCTTGCCGACGCCCATGAGGCCGCCGTAGCCGCCCTTGAGCAGGGCCTTCTCGTCGAGGACCTGGACCTTCAGGCCGAGCTCCTTGCCGGTCGCCTGCGCGACGGCGGCGAAGGCCTCGGGGGTGAGGTCGTTCGGCGGGGTGTTGATCAGGTCGCGGGCCACGTTGACCTCGGTCGCGACGATCTTGGCGCGCTCGGCGGCGGCCTTGTGCTCCTTGTCCCGCGGCTTGGCGCCCAGCAGGGCCACCTCGGCGAGCGGCCCCTTCGGGGCGTCGTTCTTGTCCTTCTTGTCGCCGCCCTGGTACGCGGTGAAGGAGTACGCGCCGAGCAGCGCGCCCTCGGCGACGGCGGTGACGGCGGAGGCGTCCTCCAGCGGGAGGGCGAAGGCGGCCTTCTTGGCACCGTTCAGCGCGCGGGCGGCGGCGCCGGCGGCGCGGCGCAGCGCGTCCTCGTCGTAGGACTCGTCCTCCGCCGGGACACCGCCCAGCCCGACCGCCAGCACGACGGGGACCTTCAGGCCGGCCGGGGCCGGCAGCTTGGTGACCTCGCCGTCGGCGCCGGAGGCACCGAGGGCGTCGAGGACGGAGGCGAGCTTTCCGTCGAACGCCTTGTCCACGGCCTCGGCGCCGGGGGCGACGACGGGACCCTTGGGGCCCTTCGCCACGCCGACCACGAGGGCGTCGGCGCGCAGCGTCGCCGCGCCGGCAGTGCTGAGAGTCAGAGCAGTCACGGTGGTGAAGTCTCGCTTCCGTTTGTGTCGTGTGGGGCAGCGGTCAGGTCGGGGTCGCCGGCCGTCACCGCAGCGATCGTATTCCGGCCCGGCCCGCGCCAGAAACGAGCCTACGCGCCCGCCCCTGTCCGTACGTCACTCGAAGGATTGTCAAGGTGTTCGATCTTTCCGCCTCCAGGTTCACCCATCCGTGGTTTCTGTTCCAGGTTTGCCTCGTGGACCTGACGAGGTCCGTAAAGATCGAGCCACTCTCGCAAGGGGGCGCGAGGCCCGCTTGCATCATGTCCACAGAGCCACCCCGGTCCGGCGTCCCGCCAGGTACCGCGGCGGGGGTGCGCCTGCGGGGGGAAGGCCTACATGGTCAAGAAGAACCGGATGAACAGGGCTGCCGCGGCCTGCGCCGTGGCGGTGCTCGTGTCCGTGGCGACGCCGGCGACGGCCGCCGAGACGGCCACGGCACCACGGATCGACCTCAAGGTGCTCGTCGTGGACGACGGCGGCAGTTCGGTCGAGGCGATCACCGCGGAACTCCGCGACACCGGGGTGCCGTACACCAGGGTCCAGCTCGGGCAGAGCGGCCGTCCCGTCATCGACGCGGCGTTCCTCGCCGACACCGTCGACGGCCGGCCGCGCGCCAAGTACCAGGGGGTGGTGCTGCCCAACGAGAACCCGTTCGGCGAAGGCAGCGCGGAGATGGCCGCGCTCGTCGCCTACGAGACGCAGTACGGCATCCGCCAGGTCGACGCCTACACCTGGGCCCACCCGGGGGTCGGCCTGGAGTACACCGACAACGGCGGCTTCAGCGGCCAGCTCGACGGCGTCCCGGCCGCCGTCACCACCGCCGGCCACGGCCCGTTCGGCTACCTCGCCGGGGCGGTCACCTTCGAGGACAACTCGCCGCTGGTCCCCGAGAGCTACGGCTTCCTGGGCAAGCCGCGCCCCGGCTACACCAGCTACGTCGACGCGCCCGTGGCCGGCGGCCGGGCCTCCCTGGTGGGCGAGTACACCCACGACGGCCGCAGCGAACTCGTCATCACCTTCGGCTACAACCAGTACCAGCAGCAGTTCCGGCTGCTCGCCCGCGGCATCGTCGACTGGCTCACCCAGGGCGTCCACCTCGGCCGCAGCCGCAACTACTTCGCCGTGCACGTCGACGACGTCTTCGCCCCCGACGCCCGGTGGAACAAGGAGCTCAACTGCACCCCGGGCGACTACGCCTGCCCGGGCGGCGAGGGCAAGGAGAGCAGCGTCCGGATGACGGCCGCGGACGCGAGCTACGCGCTCCAGTGGCAGAAGCAGAAGAACTTCACCCTCGACATGGTCTTCAACGCGGGCGCCGGCGAGGAGTGGAAGGCCGAGAACGGCGGCACCGACGCCCTCACCACCCAGCTGCTCGCCGACCGGGCCGGCTACCGCTGGATCAACCACACCTACACCCACCCCTACCTGGGGTGCGTCCAGGACGTCAGCACCGTCCCCTGGACCTGCGCCAAGGACGCCACGGGCAAGATCCAGTACATGAGCCGGGCCGACATCTCGGCCCAGATCCGCGACAACCACAACTGGGCCACCGCCAAGGGCGTCAAGCTCGACCGCGCCGAGCTCGTCACCGGCGAGCACTCGGGCCTGAAGACCCTGCCGCAGATGCCGGTGGACAACCCCAACCTGGCCGGGGCGCTGGCCGACAACGGCGTCAGGTGGATCGCCAGCGACAACTCCCGCGAGCCCGCCCAGCGCGCCGTCGGCACCGCTCTGACCGTCCCCCGGCACCCGATGAACGTGTACTACAACACGGGCACCAACGCCGAGATGGCCGACGAGTACAACTGGATCTACACCAGCCGCGCCGACGGCGGCAGCGGCCTGTGCGAGGACAACCCGGCGACCTCCACCTGCCTGCCGGCCCCGCTCGACGTCGACACCGGCTACCTGTCGTACATCGTGCCCCAGGAAGCCCGCACCGCCCTGCGGCACGTGCTCTCCAACGATCCCCGCCCGCACTACGTCCACCAGAGCAACCTCGCCGAGGACCGCACCCTCTACCCCGTCCTGGACCGCGTCCTGGACAGCTACCGGGCCCTCTACACCGCCGCCGCCCCGATCGTGAACCAGAGCCAGAAGGACACCGGCGTCGAGTTCCAGCGCCGGGCCGCCTGGGACCGGGCGCTCGCCGCCGGGCAGGTCACCGCCTACCGGGTCGGGACCACCGTCACCGTCAAGGCGCCGTCCGGGGTGCTCGCCCCGGTCACCGCGCCCGAGGGCACCCGCAAGCAGCTGCTGCTCGGCACCACCGCGTACGGCACCGCCTACGCCGGCACCCGCGACGCCTGGACCGGGCCCGAGCTGCTGCAGAGCTCCGTGACGCTCAAACTGCCGAGCTGACCTCCGGCACCACCACCTCAGCGCCGGCGCCCGCCCGTTCCGGGGGGCGCCGGCCCTTGACACGTCCTGGGGGGACACACCGCATGAGCCATGGGCGCCATGTCACCATGCTCACCGAAGGCACCTACCCACATGTCCACGGCGGCGTCAGCACTTGGTGCGACCAGCTCGTCCGGGGCATGCCGGAAGTCGACTTCAACGTCATAGCCCTGACCGGCTCCGGCCGGGAGCCGGTCACCTGGCAGCTGCCGCGCAACGTCTACCGGCACACCGCCGTGCCGCTGTGGGGACCACCGCCGGCCGGCGGCCGCCGCGGCACCCTGCGGGGCCGGGCGTTCCGGCGCTTCACCGAGACCTACGAGCAGTTCCTGCTGTCCCTGCTCGCCCCGGCCGCCACCGCCGCGAGCGCCCCGGCCGCCTCCGCCGGATTCTCCGACGCGCTGCGCGAACTGGCCTCCCTCGCCCGCACCGGCCGCCTCGCCGCCGCCCTGCGTTCCGAAACGGTCCTGCGCACGCTCATGTCCGTCTGGAACCGGCCGCACCTGCCGACCGCCGGGGCCAGGCCCACCGTCCACGACGCGCTGACCGCCACCGACCTGCTGGAACACGCCCTGCGCCCGCTCGCCGTACGGATCCCCGCCGACAGCGTCGCGCACGCCGTCAGCAGCGGCCTGGCCACCCTGCCCGCGCTGGCCGCCAAGCACCTGGACGGCGTCCCGTTCCTGCTCACCGAGCACGGCATCTACCTGCGCGAGCGCTACCTCGGCTACCGCACCGCGGCCCAGCGCTGGCCCGTCAAGGCGCTCGTCCTCGGCTTCTACCGCGAGCTCAACTCCGAGGGCTACCGGCAGGCCGACCTCATCACCCCCTGCAACCGCTACAACCGGCGCTGGGAGGAACGCGGGGGAGCGCCCGGCGAGAAGATCCGCACCGTCTACAACGGGGTCGACCCGCACGCCTTCCCCGAGGCCGGGCCCGAACCCGAGGTGCCCACGCTCAGCTGGTGCGGGCGGATCGACCCGATCAAGGACCTGGAGACCCTGGTGCGCGCCTACGCGTTCATGCGCGCCGAACTGCCCGCGCTGCGGCTGCGCCTGTTCGGGCCGGTCCCCGCGGGCTGCGAGGACTACCGCACGCGCCTGGAGAAGCTCGCCGCCGAGCTCGGGGTCGCCGACGGGATCACGTACGAGGGCCGCATCGAGCGGGTCGCGGACGCCTACGCGGCGGGCAGCGTGGTGATGCTGTCGAGCATCAGCGAGGGCTTCCCCTTCAGCATCATCGAGGCCATGTCCTGCGGCCGGACCACCGTCTCCACCGATGTGGGCGGGGTCCGCGAGGCCGTCGGCGACACCGGCCTGGTCGTGCCGCCGCGCGAGCCCGAACTGATGGCCCGGGCCACCCTCGCCCTGCTGCGCGACGACGCCCGCCGGGCCGAGCTCGGCCGGCTGTCGCGGCAGCGGGTGGTGGAGAAGTTCACCCTGCACCGGTCCGTGGACGGCTTCCGCCACATCTACCGCGAACTGGCCGGCCAGCCCGTGCTGCCCGTCCTCGCCGGCGACGCCTGGACCCAGCGGCTGTCCGACCCCTGGTACCGGGAGCTCGTCACCCGCGGCACCCAGTGGACCGAGACCCGGCGGACCGGGACCCGGCGGACCGAGACCCAGCGGACCGGCGTACGGGGAGGCGGCCGATGAGCGGATCGCTGTGGCTGCTGCCCCCCGGCGGTGCCGGCGGGGACACCCTGGCGGCCGTGCCCCGGCCCCGGGGCGAGGGACCGGCCGCCGCCGACCCGATGGACGAACTGGCCGAGCGGCTGGAGCCGTTCGTCGCCGCGGCCGTCCACCCCGACGAGATCGCCGCCGTCCTGGAGTCGGACGGCATGACCGACGAGCACATCCGGCTCACCTACGGCCGGACCGACTCCTTCGGCCTCGCCGAGGACCTCTACGCCCGGGTGCCGCGCGCCTTCCCCGAACCCGCCGAGACCCCCGACCCCTGGAAGGTGCCGCTCGCCGCCTGCCTGCTGCGCGGTGTGGTCTTCGCGCTGCCCGGGCTCGCCTACCTCCTCGGTGCCCCGCTGCTGGAGGGCCCGCCCGACCGGCTCGGGCTGCCCGCCGGCACCCTGACGCTGCTGGCCGGAGCGCTCATCGGCTGGGTCTGGGACCAGACCCTGTCGCACCGCGCGTACTCCTGGCTGGGCCTGGGCGACCGGGCCGCGGCCGGCCGGACCCTGCTCGTCGGAGCACCCGTCGGGGCGCTGCTCGGCTGCGCCGCCGCGTTCGCCGTGCCCGGCGGGCCGCCGTTCTCCTACGCCTTCGCCGCCGGTCAGGCCTTCTACGTCGGGGCCGCCACCGTGCTGCTGGTCCTCGGCCGGGAACGGCTGCTGCTGGGCGCCCTCGCCCCGATGGCCTGCGGGGCGCTGCTCTGCCTGGCCGTCGACCTGCCGGTGCGGCTGCGGGTGGCGCTGCTGGTGGTCTCGCTGCTGGCCGCGTGCACCCTGGCCGTGCGGGAACTGCCGGTGGCCGCCGCCGTACGGGGCCTGGCCCGGCGGCTGCACACCCGGTTCGCGCTGCCGGCCGGGGCCCGGGTGCCCGTGCGGGGGCCCGGCCCGGTGCGCTGGCGGACCCTGCGCGGCGCCCCGGACGAGTTCGCGCCGCGCGGGCCGCGGCTCGCGGAGTCGGTGCCGTTCGGGGTGTTCGGCCTCGGCACCGGACTGCTGGTCCTGTACGCCGCCCTGGGCGAGGTCCTGGCCGGCGGTCCCGCCGAGGCGGTCGCCGCGCCCTCGGCGGTGGCGCTCACGTTGAGCATGGGCCCCGCCGAATGGCTGCTGCACCGCTTCCGCAGCGGCAGCCTGGGCGGGCTGCGGGCGGCGCGGTCAGCACGGGGGTTCTTCGGCCGGATGCTGCTCACCCTGGTCCGCTGCCTGGCGGCGTACCTGCTGGTGCTGCTCGGCCTCGGCGCGGCCGGGACCGCGCTGTGGCCGGACGCCCCCGGACTGACCGCCGTCCGGGTGGCCACCTTGCTGCTGCTCGGCACGGTGATGTGGACGGGCCTGCTGCTGCAGTCCTTCGGCGCCGTGCGCCACGCCGCCGCCGTCTGCGTGACGGCGGCCGCCGCGCAGAGCCTGGCCCTGCTCCTGGCGCTCGGCCAGCCGCGGCTGGTGCAGCTGGTGGTGGCCGGCGCGGCGGCCGGGGTGCTGGCCCTGCTGGTCCTGGGGCTGCTCGGCCGCGCGACGGCCCACCGGTGAGCGGGCCGACCGTGCCGGCGACCGGGGCCGGCCCGCTGCTCGTGCCGCTGTACGAGCATCCCGCCCGGCGCCCCGAGGCCTGGGAGGCGGTCCTGCGCGCCGCCCCCCGGCTGCACTCGGTGGTGCTCAACCCCGACAGCGGGCCCGCGGCCGCCCCCGACGAGGGCTTCGCCGCCCTCGCGGCCCGGCTGCGCGAGGCCGGGGTCCCCGTCCTGGGGTACGTGGACACCGACTACGGACGCCGCCCCCACCGGGCCGTCGTCCGGGACCTGCTCGACCACCGCGAGTGGTACGGCACCGACGGGGCGTTCCTGGACCAGGCGGCCGCCGGCCCCGACCTGCTCGCGCACTACGGGCGGCTGTCGGTCGCCGCCCGCGCCGCGGGGGCGGGCACCTTGGTGCTCAACCACGGGATGCACCCGCACCCCGGGTACGCCGAACTGGCCGACGTCCTCGTCACCTTCGAGGGTCCCTGGGAGACCTACCGCCGGGCGGAACCGCCGCCGCCCTGGACGGCCGGGCACCCCCCGGAGCGGTTCTGCCACCTGGTGTACGCCGTCCCGCCCGGCGCCCCGGCCGCCGCGCTCGCGGCGGAACGCGGCGCCGGCGTGCACTGCGCGGTGCCCGGCACCGGCGCCCATCCGTGGGGGAGCCTGCCGCACGGCCTGGAGACCACCGGCTGAGCCCGGGCGGCCGAAGCCCGGGGCCCGGCCGGGCCGGGCGGCCGGGCCGGTCCGCTCAGACCGGCAGGACCACGTGCACCCGGTAACCGCCGCCGTAGCGCGGCCCGGTGGAGCAGCTGCCGCCCAGCGCCACGGCCCGCTCCCGCATGCCGACCAGGCCGTGGCCGCCGCCTTCGTGCGGGCCCGGCCGCGGGGACGGGTCGGCGGCCGTGCCCCCGTCGTCGAGCACGGTCACCTCCACCGAGGGCCCCACCCGGACCACGCTCACCTCGGCGCTGGCGTCCGGCCCGGCGTGCTTGCGCACGTTGGTCAGGGCCTCCTGGATCACCCGGTACGCCGCCAGGTCCACCGCGGCCGGCAGCGGCCCGTCGGCGCCGGACCCGTCGGCGACGTCGACCGCCACGTGCACCGGCAGCCCGGCGTGCCGGAAGGTGCCGACCAGCTCGTCGAGCCGGGCCAGCCCCGGAGCCGGCTCGGTCGGTGCCTCCGGGTCCCCGGACTGGCGCAGCAGCCCGACCGTCGCCCGCAGCTCGTTCAGCGCCGACCGGCTGGCCTCCCGTACGTGCGCCAGCGCCTCCTTGGCCTGGTCGGGCCGCTTGTCCATGACGTGCGCGGCCACCCCCGCCTGGACGTTGACCAGGGCGATGTGGTGCGCCACCACGTCGTGCAGGTCCCGGGCGATCCGCAGCCGTTCCTCGGCGACCCGCCGCCGGGCCTCCTCCTCGCGGGTCCGCTCGGCGCGTTCGGCCCGCTCCCGGATGGCGTCGATGAAGGCCCGCCGGCTGCGCACCGCGTCCCCGGCGGCCGCGGCCATCCCGGTCCAGGCGAAGATGCCCACGTTCTCCTGGGCGTACCAGGGCAGCGGCCCGACCAGCATGGCCACCCCCGTCAGCCCGACCATGGTGAGCAGCCCCACCCGCCAGGTGGTGGGCCGGTCGGTGCGCGAGGCCAGGGTGTACAGGGCGACCACCGTGCACATGGCGACCGGCGCCCGGGGTTCGGCCGTGGCCAGCTCCAGCAGCGACAGCGCGTTGGCCGCGCACAGCACGGCCAGCGGCCGGCGCCGGCGCAGCACCAGCACCGCCGCGCCGAGCACCATCAGCACCACGGACGCCGGGTCGGGGCTGCGGGTGCCGAACGTCGGCCCGTGCGGTCCGTGCGGGTCGGCGTAGGAGCCGGTGAACATCGCCACCAGCACGCCGAGCGCGAGCAGCGCGTCGGCCGCCAGGGGATGCGCGCGCAACCACCGCCAGGCGGCGTGCAGCGGGCCGAGGTCTGTGGTCACCCGGACACGGTACGGCCTGCCTCCCCGCCCGGGGACGGGGGCGGCGGGGGTGGGGGCGGGGGGCGGCGGCCCGGCGGTTCGCCGGAGCGCCGCGGTGCTCCCCATTTGGCCCGGACCGCGCAGAGCGCCATCACGGCCGCCATGGCGGCCAGGTGCTCCTTGCCGGCCAGGTTGTTCTTGATCAGCACCTCGACGATCATCGCGAGGACGACCAGGCAGCCGGTGAGGTAGGCCCGGTAGCGCCAGCACACGTACACGGCCAGGCCCACCACCGCAGCCGACGGCCCGGTGTCGTTGACCATCCGGTCCGACAGCGGCAGCCCGAAGGGGTGGTCCGGGCTCAGGGCCAGGCCGATCCGGGCGTAGGTGGTGCCGGCGACGGTGGCGACGTAGCCGACGACCAGGGTGCGCCACCAGCCGACGCAGATCTCCGCGATGCCGAAGACCAGCAGCATCTGCGCGAGCGCCCCCCAGACCGGCAGGTCCAGGGCGGGCACGAACAGCGACAGCGGGGTGCGCAGCAGCGCCAGCCACATCGGGTCGGCGGCCTTGACCGACCCGAGGTTCTGCACCGGCTGGAAGCCCCACGGCTGGTTCTGCACGATCTGGAACAGCGAGGTGAGGCAGACCGCGCCGAGCGTCAGGGGGACGGCCCGCCACTTCTTCTCGGCGAGCGCGGCCCGCACCGTCCCGAGGAGCGGCCCCCATTCGCGGCGGGCGAACCGCCGCAGCGCGGGAGAGGTCAACGCGCGCTCTCCGGGTGTCTGCGGTGCACCCGTGCCCACACGCCGCGCGGGGGGACCCCCAGCAGCCGCGGTGCCTCCAGGAAGCCCTCCGCCCGGCCCGCCGCGACCCCGATCCGCAGCAGGTCGGCGCTCTTCTCGAAGAGCACGAACCGCGGCTCCCAGATCGGCCGGTACTTGGCGTTGGCCCGGTAGAGGGACTCGATCTGCCACCAGCGGGAGAAGAAGCTCAGCAGCGAACGCCACATCCGCAGCACCGGACCCGCGCCCAGCTTCGAGCCGCGCTCGAAGACGGACCGGAACATCGCGAAGTTCAGCGAGACCTGGGCGACCCCGATCTCCTCGGAGCGCTGGAGCAGTTCGATGACCATGAACTCCATCAGGCCGTTGTCGGAGTCCCGGTCACGGCGCATCAGGTCCAGCGACAGGCCCTTGGCGCCCCACGGCACGAAGGACAGCAGCGCCCGCAGCTCGCCCCGCGCGTCGGTGCACTCCAGCATCACGCACCGGCCGTCGGCCGGGTCGCCGAGCCGGCCCAGCGCCATCGAGAAGCCGCGCTCGGTGGCGCCGTCGCGCCAGTCGTCGGCGCGCCGCAGCAGCTCGGCCATCTCCTCGGCCGGGATGTCGGCGTGCCGCCGGATCCGCACCTCGTACCCGGCGCGCTTGACGCGGTTGTACGCCTGGCGGACGGTGCGCATGGCGCGGCCCTCCAGCGTGAAGTCGCCGGTCTCCACGATCGCCTCGTCGCCCAGTTCCAGGGCGTCCAGGCCGTGCCGGGCGTAGATCGTGCCGGCCTCCTCGCTCGCGCCCATCACCGCCGGCACCCAGCCGTGCTCGCGGGCCTCGGCGAGCCACGGCTCGATCGCGCCCGGCCAGGCCTCGGGGTCGCCGATGGGGTCGCCGGAGGCCAGCGAGACCCCGCCGACGACGCGGTAGGCGATGGCGGCCTTGCCGGTGGGGGACCAGACGACGCTCTTCTCGCGGCGCAGCGCGAAGTAGCCCAGGGAGTCGCGGTCGCCGTGCCGGGCGAGCAGGGCGCGCAGCCGCTGCTCGTCCTCCTCGGTGAGCGGGTCGACGGCGCGGCGCGACCGGAAGGCCGCGAGCAGCACGGCCAGCAGCAGCACGAACGACATGACGTTGACGAACACGTCCACCCAGCCGGGGATGACGATGTCCCGCGAGCCGGTCTCGTCGAGGGTGACCAGGCGCATCACGCCGTAGCGCCAGCGGGTCGGGAACGAGGCCTCGGAGGCGGTCGGCGCGGTGTTTGTCAGCCCGACCAGCACCGCGGCGACCAGCGACGTCACCAGCAGGCCGAGACCGGCGACGGCCGTGGCCAGCTTGGGGTTGGACCGGTCGCCCTTGGCGTAGAACTCGTGCCGGCCCAGCAGCAGGGCGGCGACGAACGCGGCCGTGAGCACGAGGGAGAACCAGTTCTGGGCGTGGGCGCGCAGTTCCGCCCCGCCCTGCGGCAGGCAGAACGCCGCCAGGAACAGCACCAGCATCAGGCCGCTCAGCGCCAGGTTCAGGATCCAGGCGGCCCGCTTGCGGCGGCCCATGGTCACCGCGAGCAGCAGCGTGAACAGGCCGGAACCGAAGCCGGCGGTGAGCAGGTAGGGGGTGTAGTAGTCGTCGGTGTTGTGCGCGCGCAGGTCCTGCCCGAGGGACACCCAGACCGCGCTGAGGAAGTTCACGAAGGTGACCAGGCGCAGGTACCAGACCGCGAACCCGGCGGCGCGGCGGGAGCGCCGGCTCCCCCGGCCCGCACCCCCCTTGGTGTCCCCGCCCGGCTGCGCGGCCGGTGTCCGGTCGGTCCTGCGGTCGGTCTGTGCGCTGGCCAAAAGGACCTCTCCCATGAAAAGCGATCATATGGGGCATCGCTTCCCGTGCGGAGTGGGAACGGCGGCCTGGTCAGGGCCGTCGTCCCCGGTGGCTCACCCCGTCGGCTCCGCCGCCCGCTCCGGGAGGTCGGCCGCGAGCGCGGCGGCCGCCTGGACGAGGGGAAGAGCCAGCAATGCCCCGGTTCCTTCACCTACTGTGACGCCGTGATCGAGCACGGGGTTGAGCGCCATTCGGTCAAGTGCCTTGGCCTGTCCCGGCTCCCCGCTCGCCTGACCGGCCAGCCACCAGTCCGGCGCCCGGAACGCCGCCCGCTGCGCGACCAGGCCGCACGCGGCCGAGACGACGCCGTCGAGGATGACGGGAGTGCGACGCACGGCGCACTGGAGCAGGAAACCGGTGACGGCGGCCACGTCCGCGCCGCCGACCGCCGCCAGCAGCGCCACCTGGTCGCCCAGGACCGGGCGGGCCCGGCGCAGCGCGTCCCGGATCGCCGCGCACTTGCGCATCCACGTCAGGTCGTCGATCGGACGCCCACCGCGGCCGGTGACGACCGAGGCGTCCGTGCCGCACAGCGCGGCCACCAAGGTCGCGGCGACCGTGGTTCCGCCCACGCTGAGGTCACCGAGCACGACCAGGTCGGTGCCCGAGTCGGCCTCCTCGTCGGCGATCCGCATGCCGAGCCGCAGCGCGGCCTCGGCCTCCTCCAGGGTCAGCGCGTCCTCGACGTCGATCCGGCCGCTGCCGCGGCGCACCCGGTCCCGGACCACGTCCTCGGGCAGCAGCCCCGGCTCGCAGTCCAGGCCCGCGTCGACCACCCGGATCCCGACGCCCAGCCGGTCCGCCAGGATCGCCACCGGGCTGCGCCCGTCGAGCACCTCGCGCACGAGCGCGTGGGCACCGCCCGCCGGGCGGGCCGACACCCCGATCCCGGCCACCCCGTGGTCGGCGGCGAACAGCACGACCTTGGGGTGCTCGATCGGCTGCACCGGCACCCGGCCCTGGGCGGCCGCCAGCCACTCGCCGAGCTCGTCGAGCCGGCCCAGCGCGCCGGGCGGCACGGTCAACCGCTGACGGCGGTCCTCGGCGTCCCGCCGGACGCCGCCGTCGGGGCGCTCGATCAGATCGGAGAAGTCGTCGAGATTCAGCGTGGTCATCTGCCGAAGCGTACAGGCGGCGGGGGGCCGCAAGGACCCCGGTGGCGCGGGGCCGCGAGGCCCTCGCCACCGGCCGTACGCGGCCCGCGCGGGGTCAGTCCTTGAGGACGAGGGCCTGCCCGGCGACGACGAGCAGGACGTGTTCGCACTCGGCGGCCACGGCCGTGTTCAGGCGCCCCAGCTCGTCGCGGAACCGGCGTCCCGAGGCGGTCGCCGGGACGATGCCCGAGCCGACCTCGTTGCTCACCGCCACCACCGTGCGGCGGGTGGCGCGCAGGGCCGCGGCCAGGTCGGCGACGCGGTCGCGCACGTGCTTGGCGCCGGTGCTCGCCCACACCTCGTCGTCCCAGGCCCCGGCCCGGTCCATCGCGTCGGTCAGCCACAGCGCCAGACAGTCGATCAGCAGCGGCGGCCCGGGCACGGACAGCAGCGGGACCAGGTCGCAGGTCTCCAGCGTCCGCCAGCTGCCCGGCCGCCGCTCCCGGTGCAGCCCGACCCGCTGCGCCCACTCCGGGTCCCCGTCCCGGGTGCCGCCGGTGGCGACGTAGTGCACCTCGGGGAACGCCTCCAGCCGGCGCTCGGCCTCGTAGGACTTGCCCGACCGGGCCCCGCCCAGCACCAGGGTGCGGCGCGGCAGGTCGGGCACCGCCCGGTAGTCGCCCGCCACCAAGGTGGTCCCGTCCGGCACCGCCCGGGCCCCGGCGGCGGCGCAGCGGCGCCGCAGCTCCTCGCCGGGCGGGGTGTCGTGGTCCAGGTGCACGGCGACCACGTCCGTGGCCGGGCCGACCGCGCCGGAGGCGCGCAGCCGGGCCAGGGCCTCGGGCCGGCCCAGGACGTCCGCGAGCACCAGGTCGTACGGGCGCTGCGCCCGCTGCCCGTTCGTCCCGGCCGGGGCGGCGCCGGGCGGCAGGTACAGCAGCCGCTCCCCGTCGGGCCCGGTCACCTCGTACCCGGTGCCCGGCGCGTCCATGGCGAGGGCCCGTACCCGGTGCCCGCTGACCACCGGGACCTCCCGGCCGTCGGGCACCCGCCCGGCCGTGGGCAGCCCCGGCGGCAGTTCCAGGGCCGGCCCCTCGTGGGGATGGCTCAGCAGCACCTGCCGTACGCCGCTCAGCGAGCGCCCGGCCCGGGCGGCGGCGAGCACCGCCCCGGGGGTGAGGTCGAGCAGCACCGCGCCGTCGACCAGGACGGCGGTCGCCCCCCGCGCGCGGGTGCCCACGGAGACCGCGCAGGCGGCGCAGGGACAGCCGGGGCGGGGCAGTCCGTCGGGCGATCCGGTGCCGAGCAGAGTCAGTTCCACAAAGAAGATCCTCCCGCGCCACCGCGAGTGGTGCGCGCCCGGCTAGTCTGCGGGGCAGACTCACCGTGGCAACACCGGACGAGAACCGATCGATCAGCGGAGGCGGACATGGCGTGGACGTGGCGGTTCGAGCAGGCGAACGGGACCGAGGTCGCTCCCGCGGTGGAACCCGAGGAGTTCACCACGCAGGGCGATGCCGAGTCGTGGATCGGCGAGTACTGGCGCGAGCTCCTGGAGGGCGGCGCGGAGCGGGTCAAGCTCTCCGACGACAACGGCACCGAGCTGTACGCGATGAGCCTGCGCGAGGCCCTCGACGCCTGAGGCCGGAGCGGGACCGGGAGGGGAGGGCGGGCGCCGGGCGCGTCCGCCCTCCCCTCGCCGCGTCAGCCCCGGACGCCTATCAGGTGCAGGAGGGCGGCGACGCCGCGGTAGGGGTCGGTGCGGCCGGCCCGCTCCTCGGCGGCCAGCAGGCGTTCCAGTTCCGCCTCGGGCGGCAGCTGCTCGGCCGCCTCGGTCCCGTCGGTGAAGACCCGGACGCCGTACCAGGTGTGCAGCGGCGCGCCGATCCCCGACAGCGTCGCGGTCAGGTCGGCCAGCCGGTCCGCCCGGACGTCCAGCCCGAGCCGGTTGCGGTAGGCCACCGTGTCGAACGCCGCGAGCGCCGCCGACCAGTCCCCGCCGAGCCCGGGCCGCATGGCCAGCGCGTCCCCGTTGCGCACCAGCAGCGACAGCAGTCCGCCGGGCGCCAGCATCCGGGCCAGCCCGGCGAGCATCGCGTCCGGCTCGGCGACGTACATCAGCACGCCGTGGCACAGCACCACGTCGAAGCTGCCCGGCGTGAAGTGGGCGCCGGTCTCGCGGCCGTCACCCTCCAGCAGCCGGACCCGCTCCTGGATCCCGGCCGGCTCCCGCTCCAGCGCCGCGCGCGCCACGTCGAGCATGGCGGGGTCCAGCTCCATGCCGGTCACCTGGTGCCCGGCCCGCGCCAGCCGCAGGGCCTGGGTGCCCTGGCCCATGCCGACGTCGAGCACCCGCAGCCGCTGCCCGACCGGGAAGCGGTGCGCGATCTGCTCCTCGACCTGCCGGCCGACGAGCTCCTGGCGGACGGCGTTGCGCAGTCCTCCGAGCCCTTCCAGCCAGAGCCGGGCGCCCCCCGCGAACCCTCCCCCGGGCACCCCTGGGGGTCCCCCCACGCTCAGGGTCGCTCCCCGCGCTTGACCTGCGGCTTCGGCAGGCGCAGCCGGCGCATCTGGAGGGTGCGCATCAGACCGTACGCGGCGGCGCCGCGCTTGGGCTGGTCGGGGAAGCGCGCGGCCAGGGCCTTGCGCAGGCGGATGAACAGGCCGATCGAGTCGACGATGATCAGCGCGATCACGCCGAGCCACAGCAGCAGCGCGATGTTCTGGATCGCCGGCTGGCGGATCATGCTCAGCACCAGGATGACCACCGCGAGCGGCAGGAACATCTCGGCGACCGAGAAGCGGGAGTCCACGTAGTCGCGGACGAACCGGCGCACCGGGCCCTTGTCCCGGGCCGGCAGATAGCGCTCGTCGCCGCTGGCCATCGCCTCGCGCTGCTTGGCCAGCTCGACGCGGCGGCGCTCACGGGCCCGCTTGGCGTCCTCCTTCCGGTCACCGGTCGAGGCCGCGACGGCCCTGCGCTGCGACTGGGCGACGGCGCGCTTGGGCGTCGGCCGGCCCTTGGGGGCCTGGGGGTCACGGGGCTTCGAGAGGTCTGCGGTCACCTTGTCGGTGGCGGCTGCCTTCTCTTCCTTGGAGGAACGGCTACCAAACACAAAAACCAAGCGTACGTGCTCACCGGCATGCGCCCCACCCCGGCGGGGAACGATCCCGCAACGGCGCGCGTCTTGCTGGGTGACAGGTTTTCCACAGGGTCCGGCCCCGGTCCTCTCCTGGGACCACCTACTCCTCACGCCTGATCGGGCGCCGGTGTAGTCGTCCTGGAGGAGGAGCGCATCCGCTCCCGAACAGTGCGGTAATGGAAGCAGGGCCCTTACTGTGGGTCCTGAGGTGACCTGGAGTCGTAGTCCGTCAGAAGGGGGCGCGCGAAGCCCATGAGCGGTGTGATGAAGCGTATGGGGATGATCTTCCGCGCGAAGGCGAACAAGGCCCTTGACCGGGCCGAGGACCCGCGCGAGACCCTCGACTACTCGTACCAGAAGCAGCTGGAGCTCCTCCAGAAGGTCCGCCGCGGCGTCGCCGACGTCGCGACCTCCCGCAAGCGCCTGGAGCTGCAGCTGAACCAGCTCCAGGGCCAGTCGGCCAAGCTGGAGGACCAGGGCCGCAAGGCGCTGGCGCTGGGCCGCGAGGACCTGGCCCGCGAGGCGCTGAGCCGCCGTGCCTCCCTCCAGCAGCAGGTCAGCGACCTGGAGGTGCAGCACCAGACGCTCCAGGGCGAGGAGGAGAAGCTCACCCTCGCCGCGCAGCGGCTCCAGGCCAAGGTGGACGCCTTCCGCACGAAGAAGGAGACCATCAAGGCCACCTACACCGCCGCCCAGGCCCAGACCCGGATCGCGGAGTCCTTCTCCGGCATCTCCGAGGAGATGAGCGACGTGGGCCTGGCCATCCAGCGGGCCGAGGACAAGACGGCCCAGCTCCAGGCGCGCGCCGGTGCCATCGACGAGCTGCTCGCCTCCGGGGCCCTGGACGACCAGTCGGGCCTCGGCTCCAAGGACGACATCCAGGCCGAGCTGGACCGCCTCTCCGGCGGGACCGACGTGGAGCTGGAGCTCCAGCGGATGAAGGCGGAGCTGGCGGGCGGCCCGTCGGCGCAGCAGCAGGCGATCGAGGGCGGCGCGCCGGGCACGGCCCAGCCGCACCAGCAGACCCAGCACCGGTTCGACAAGCCGTAGCAGGACGGGGCCCGACATGATTGTCCGCATCATGGGGGAAGGCCAGGTCAGGCTGGACGACAGCCACTTCGCCGAGCTGAACGCGCTCGACGACGACCTCCTGGAGGAGATGGAGTCCGGCGACGAGGCGGGCTTCCGCCGGACCCTGGGGGCCCTGCTGGACGCCGTCCGCCGGCTGGGGACGCCGCTGCCCGACGATGCGCTGGAGCCCAGCGAGCTGATCCTGCCCGCGCCGGACTCCTCCCTGGACGAGGTCCGGGAGATGCTCAGCGACGACGGGCTCATCCCCGGCTGAGGTCACCCGGGTCGTCCTTCCCCTGCGGCGGGCCCGGCGGCGGCCCGGGCGGCGGGGCCTGCGGCGGCCCGGGCGGCGGGGCCTGCGGCGGGCCGACGGGTTCCTCGACCGGGTCCGGGGCGCCCCCGATCCAGTCCTGGAACCTGCGCCGCGGCGCCGCCCAGCGCCGGTCGTGGTGGAAGGCCCGCAGCCCGGCCTTGGCCCGCGCCTTCGGCCGGTTGGCGTAGAAGCGGCGGGCGTACGGGGAGCCGGGCCGGGCCAGCCGGACGGCGCCGATCAGGGCCACGAACGGGATCACGGTGCCCAGCAGGGCGGTGCGCGGTTTGCCCTTCCACAGGGCGACCAGGGCGATGAAGAAGTTCAGGGCGGTGTTCATGACGACCAGCCCGCGGTTCTGCCGTTCCTCGGACGTCAGGTCGTCGACCCCGAAGGGCAGGAAACCGCCGAGCACCAGGGCCACCAGGGCGGCGGTCAGCACCACGATCTCGACGCTCTTGCGGCCCTGCTCGCTCCAGTAGACGTCGTCCAGGTGCAGGATCAGCGCGAACTCGTCCAGCACCAGGCCCGCGCCGAGCCCGAACAGGACGGCCGAGAGCAGCCCGCCGACGCTGTGCTTGCTGCTGCCGACGGCGCCGAAACCGCCGACGATCACCAGCACGACGCCGGGGACGACGTGATGGACGTGCAGTCCGCCCGGGGTGACGTTGCGGAACGGGCCCCGCCCGGCGCGGATCAGCCGGGTGATGGTCCGGGTCACGAGGAACGACAGCACGAACGAGACCAGGGCGAGCAGCAGCGGGAGCTTCCCCGGCTCCACGATGTTCCGGTACCACCAGTGACCCATACCACCAGCTCCCCATTTGGCAGGCTATGGGTAATTTACCGGTCCGGATCATCTGCTGATCGGCCCGACCCGGTACCGTTCCCGGCGATGACCGCCTCACCCTCCGACCCGACGCCCGAGCCGCTGCCCGAGGCACGGCCCGATCCGGCGCCCGACCTGGGCCCCGGCCCCGAGCCGGCCCCCGCGGGCCGCGCCTCGCTCGCCGACGGCCTGCGCTTCGCGTTCGGCACGCTCACCGTGCTGCCGGTCCGGCTCACCCGCTGGGACCGCCCGGCCGCCCGCGCCGGCATGCTCTGCGCCCCGGTGGCCGGACTGGTCGTGGGCCTGGCCGCCGCCGCCCTCGGCACCGCCCTGCTCCTGCTGGACGCCGGGCCGCTGCTCGCCGCCGTCGCCACGGTGTGCGTGCCCGCCGCCCTCACTCGGGGCCTGCACCTGGACGGGCTGGCCGACACCGCCGACGGCCTGGGCAGCGGCAAGCCCGCCGAGGCCGCCCTGCGGATCATGAAGCAGTCGGACATCGGCCCGTTCGGCGTGCTGGTGCTGCTGCTCGCGCTGCTGCTCCAGGTCGCCGCCCTCGCCGACCGCTACGCCGCCGGAGCCGCCCACGGCGCCCTGGCCGCCGCCACCGCCGCGGTCGCCGCCCGGCTCGCCA
>NZ_JAJAUY010000106.1 GCF_020532625.1 Streptomyces antimicrobicus
GCCGGGTGGCGGCGTTCACGGCAGGGGTCAGGGCGTCCGCCGTACGCAGCCGGACCAGGACGGCCAGGGCCTGCCCGGATCGGGAACCGGAACCGGGACCGGAACCGGATCCCGCGCCGGCGGTGGACCCGGTGCCCGGGCCAGTGCCCGTCCCCGCGGCAGCACCCTCCCGCGCCGCCCCCGCGCCCCGGCCCGCGACCGTGCCCGGCGGTTCCTCGGCGGACGCCCGGACCGTCGGGGCCACGCAGACGGCCGCCGCCCCGGGGACCGACGGCGGGGCGTCGCCGCTCCACGGCGCCACGCACACCAGCGCGTGCGTCCCGTCCGCCCCGGCCCCCAGGGCCGCCCGCAGCGCGGCGACCGCCATGTCCCGCTGCCAGCCCCGGTCGGCCGTCAGCACGGCCCGGAACTCCCGCGAGAGGTCGGCACCCGCCTTGGCCTCCTCGGCCAGCAGCACCCCGATCCGCGCCGCGACCTCCATGGCCGCGTCCAACTGGGCGGCGTCCGGACCGGCACCGCCGTCCGGACCGGACTCGGAGTCCAGCAGCCAGACGTAGCCCTGGACGATGCCGCGGTAGCGCACCGGAAGGCAGATCCGCCCCCGGAAGACCCCCGCGTCGGGCGCGGCCGGGATCCGCACCGGCCCGGTGGCGCGGGCGATCCCGAAGCCCTCGAACCAGGACCGGACCGCGGGGGTGGACTGCCGCGTCAGGATCGAGCGGGTCCGGACCGGGTCCATGGCCAGGTCGTCCTCGCTGTCGTGCGCGCCGAAGGCGATGAGGCGGAAGTCCCGGTTCTCCAGCGTCGCGGGGGCGCCCAGCAGCGCCGAGATCTCGTCCACCAGGTCCTGGTAATCGCCCTTCACCCGGACATTCTCCCACCCCCGCCGCCACCCGTCAGACATCTGTATGAGATCGGGGACACGGATGCGTGACAGCTGTCGATGGCAGACGATCGTGGAGATCCTTAGGTTTCACGGTGGTTCTACTTGCGTTCCTTTTACGGCCACCGCCTTCACTGGCGAAGGTGTCCGGCCTTTCTGCCACCCGTTGGAGGTGCCCCGTGCTGGGTCCCGTGATCCTCGCCGCCTCGCGCAGCGAGAAGATGCGCCGAATCGTCTCTGCCGCCCCGGTGACCAAGCCCGTGGTGAACCGGTTCATCCCCGGTGAGACGGTCGACCAGGTCATCCCGATCGTCTCGGACCTCACCGCCAAGGGCCTGGAGGTCACCCTCGACGTGGTGGGCGAGGACATCACGACGGTGGAGCAGTCCTACGCCGCGCGGGACGCCTACCTGGAGCTGGTCGAGCGCCTGAAGGACCTGGGTCTGGGCGAGCGGGCCGAGATGTCCGTCAAGCTGTCGATGTTCGGCCAGGCGCTCCCCGGCGGGCACGAGCTGGCCCTCGCCAACGTCCGCCCGGTGGTCGAGGCCGCCGCCGCCATCGGCACCACCGTCACCCTGGACGCCGAGGACCACACCACCCTCGACTCGATGTTCGCCATCCACGAGGAGCTGCGGAAGGACTTCCCGCAGACCGGCTGCGTGATCCAGGCCTACCTCTTCCGCACCGAGGCCGACGCCCGCCGCCTGGCCGCCGCCGGCAGCCGCGTCCGCATCGTCAAGGGCGCCTACAAGGAGCCGGCCGAGGTCGCGTACCAGAACAAGGCCGAGATCGACAAGGCGTACGTCCGCATCCTCAAGATCCTGATGGACGGCGAGGGCTACCCGATGATCGGGTCCCACGACCCGCGCCTGATCGCCATCACGCAGGAGCTCGCCCGCAAGGCCGGGCGCAAACTGGACGAGTACGAGTTCCAGATGCTCTACGGCATCCGCAGCGAGGAGCACCTGCGGCTGGCCGCCGAAGGCCACCGGATGCGCGTCTACACCGCGTACGGGACGGACTGGTACGGCTACTTCATGCGCCGCCTCGCGGAGAAGCCGGCCAACCTCCTCTTCTTCGTCCGCTCGATGATCACCAAGAACTAGGTCAAGGAGTTATCAGACTCATGGACGCTGTGACCCAGGTCCCCGCTCCGGTCAACGAGCCGGTCCACACGTACGCCCCCGGCAGCCCGGAGCGCGCCCGGCTGGAGGCCCAGCTCAAGCTGCTGGCCGAGAACCCGATCGACCTGCCGATGACGATCAACGGCGAGAAGCGCATGGGTGGCGGCGAGCGCTTCGACGTCGTCCAGCCGCACGACCACAAGTCGGTCCTCGGCACCTACGCCAACGCCACCCAGGCCGACGCCCGCGACGCCATCGACGCCGCCCTGGCCGCCGCCCCGGCCTGGCGCGCGACGTCCTTCGACGACCGCGCCGCGATCATCCTGCGCGCCGCCGAGCTGCTCGCCGGCCCCTGGCGCGAGAAGCTGGCGGCCTCCACCATGCTGGGCCAGTCCAAGACCGCGCAGCAGGCCGAGATCGACACCCCTTGCGAGCTCGTCGACTTCTGGCGCTTCAACGTGCACTTCGCCCGGCAGATCCTCGCCGAGCAGCCGGTCGCCAACTCCGCCGGTGTGTGGAACCGCAGCGACCACCGCCCGCTGGAGGGCTTCGTCTACGCGATCACGCCGTTCAACTTCACGGCCATCGCGGGCAACCTGCCCACCGCCCCCGCCCTGATGGGCAACGTGGTGGTCTGGAAGCCGTCCCCGACCCAGACCCACTCCGCCGTGCTGCTCATGGAGCTGCTGGAGGAGGCCGGCCTGCCCAAGGGCGTCATCAACCTGGTCACCGGCGACGGCATCGCCGTCTCCGAGGTCGCCCTGGAGCACCCGGAGCTGGCGGGCATCCACTTCACCGGCTCGACCAAGACCTTCCAGTACCTGTGGAAGACGGTCGGCAACAACATCGAGAAGTACAAGTCCTACCCGCGCCTGGTCGGCGAGACCGGCGGCAAGGACTTCGTCGTCGCCCACCCGAGCGCCGACCGCGCGATCCTGAAGACCGCGCTGACCCGCGGCTCCTTCGAGTTCCAGGGCCAGAAGTGCTCGGCGTCCTCGCGCGCCTACATCCCGGCGTCCCTGTGGAACGACGGCTTCAAGGAGGAGTTCGCCGCCGAGGTCGAGGGCCTGAGCATGGGCCCGGTCACCGACCTGTCGAACTTCATCGGCGCCGTCATCGACGAGCGTTCCTTCGCCAAGAACAAGGCCGCGATCGACCGCGCCAAGGCCGACCCGACCTGCACCATCGTCGCCGGCGGCACCTACGACGACTCCGAGGGCTACTTCGTCCGCCCGACCGTCATCGAGTGCACCGACCCGGAGAACGAGGTCTTCACGACCGAGTACTTCGGCCCGATCCTCGCGGTCCACGTCTACGACGACGCCGACTACGACGCCATGCTGGAGCAGATGGAGTCCGTCTCGGCCTACGCCCTGACCGGCTCGGTCATCGCGGGCGACCGCTACGCCGTGGCCCACACGATGGACAAGCTCCGCTTCGCCGCGGGCAACTTCTACATCAACGACAAGTCGACCGGCGCCGTCGTCGGCCAGCAGCCCTTCGGCGGCGGCCGTGCCTCCGGCACCAACGACAAGGCCGGCGCCGCGTCCAACCTGCTGCGCTGGGTCTCGACCCGCTCCATCAAGGAGACCCTGGTCCCGCCGACCGACTACACCTACCCGCACATGGGCTGACCTCCGGCCCCCTGCGAACCCCGCCCCCGTTCCGGTACCCCCAAGCCCGGAGCGGGGGCGGTTTCCATAGGCTGCGCCCATGACCCGCCACGCCCCCCGGCCGCGCCCCTTGGTGGACCTCCAGGCCCTGCCCAGCTGGCTCCTCGGCCGGCTCGCCGCCCGCGGCCGGACCGAGGTGGGGCGGGCGCTGGCCGCCGAGGGGCTGCGGCCGGCGCACCACGCGGTGCTCGCCGCCGTCGCCGAGTACGGGCCGGTGGCCCAGGCCGACCTCGGGCGGCTGCTCGCCATCGACCCCAAGGACCTGGTGGGCATCCTCAACCACCTGGAGGGCGAGGGCCTGGTCCTGCGCGCGCCCGACCCGCGTGACCGGCGCAAGAACGCCGTCACCCTCACCCGGCCCGGAGCGAAGGTGCTGCGGCGCTGCGCGGCGCTCGCCGAGGAGGCCAACGCCGCACTCCTGGCCCCGCTCAGCCCCGCCGAGCAGCGCACGCTGACGCGGCTGCTGGCCCGCCTGCACGCCGCCGGGCCCGGCGCCGACGCCTAGACCTCGACCAGCACCTGGTCGAGGGACTTGCGGACCAGGTCCGGCACCTCGCAGTCGTCGGCCGGGTAGCCGACCGGGATCACCGCGAAGGCCTTCTCGTTCTCCGGGCGGTTCAGCACGTGCGAGAGGAAGCGCATCGGGCTCGGGGTGTGCACGAGCGCCGCGAGCCCGCTCAGGTGCAGGGCGGTCAGCAGCATCCCGACCGCGATCCCGACCGACTCGTCGACGTAGTAGTGCTTGCGCTTGCTGCCGTCCGGCCCCAGCCAGTACCGCTGCTGGAAGACCACGATCAGGTGCGGCGCGTCCGTCAGGTGCGTCTTGACCGCGTCCGTGCCCAGCGGGCGCAGCGCCGCCAGCCACTCGTCGCCGAGCCGGCCGTCGTAGGAGATCTCCTCCTCCTGCTCGGCCGCCGCCCGGATCTGCCGGCGCACCTCGGGGTCCTTGACCAGGACGAACGTCCACGGCTGCTGGTGGGCGCCGGAGGGCGCGGTCGCCGCGCACGCGACGGCGTCCTTGACGATCTGCTCGGGGACCGGGTCGGTGGAGAACTGGCGCACGGTGCGCCGCTCGTCCATCCGGACGCGCAACTCGGCGGCCCGGGCGAGGGATTCGCTGCTCGGCATGCGGTCCGGGCGGTACGCGACGGGCCGGTAGGGCTCGCCGTGCGTGGGGGTCCACTGATGGGTCGTAGGCGACATGGGGCGAGTGTGCGACGCAGCCGCCCCCGCTGCCAGGCCCCCACCGGCCTAATCCTGGCGGAGGCACACTGGTCGCATGACCGATACACGGACACGGCTGGCCCACACCGCCCAGCTGGGCGACGGCACGCTGAAGGAGATCCGCGCGCTGCTCGACGCCGCCTTCGACGGCGACTTCTCCGACGAGGACTTCGAGCACGGGCTCGGTGGGATGCACGCCCTGATCCACCGGGACGGCGAACTGGTGGCCCACGGGAGCGTGGTGCAGCGGCGGGCCGTGCACCAGGGGCGGGCCCTGCGCACCGGATACGTGGAGGCCGTCGCGGTCCGTGCGGACCGGCGCCGCCAGGGCCTGGGCGCGGCGGTGATGGCCGCCCTGGAGGAGGTGATCGGGCGGGCGTACGTCCTCGGCGCCCTGTCCGCGTCCGACGAGGGCGCCGCCCTCTACGCCGGCCGCGGCTGGCGGGTCTGGGAGGGAACGGTCGGCGCCCTCTCGCCCGACGGCCCGGTCCGGCTGCCCGAGGAGGAGGGCTCCATCTACCTGTGGACGCCGCCCGGGAGGTCCTGGCCGGAGCCCGCCGGACGGCTGCTGTTCGACTGGCGCGACGGCGACGTGCTCTAGGCCGTCTCTTTCGGATGATGCCGGGGGAGGGGGATCGTTCACCTGCCGAGCCGCACCAGCGTCTTGCCGGTGTTGGCGCCGTGCAGCATCCCGATGAACGCCTCCACGGTCCGCTCGAAGCCGTCGGTGACGGTGGCGTCCACGCCGACCGCGCCGCTGCGCAGGTGCGGGACGAGGAACTCCTCCAGCTCGTCCTGGAGATCGGTGTGGTTCCGGACCAACACGCCTTCCAGACGCAGGGACTTGTGCACGACCTCGAAGAGGTTGCGGGGCGCGGCCGGGGACCGGTCGCCGTTGTACATCGAGATCCCGCCGACCCAGGCGATCCGCCCGAACTCCCGCAGGTGCTCGATCGCGCCCTCCAGGTGGTCGCCGCCGACGTTGTCCACGTACACGTCGATGCCGTCCGGGGCGGCCGCCGCCAGCTGCTCGGCCACCGGCCCGTCGTGGTAGTCGAACGCCGCGTCCAGGCCCAGGTGTTCGGTGAGGTGGCGCACCTTGGCCGCCGAGCCGGCGCTGCCGACGATCCGCCGGGCGCCCAGCAGCCGGGCCAGGTGCGCGGTCGCGGTGCCGACCCCGCCCGCCGCCGCCGAGACGAACAGGTCCTCGCCCTCCCGCAGCCGGGCCGTGCGGGTCAGGGCCGCGTACGCCGTCAGGCCGGTGCCGCCCAGGATGCTCAGGTACGCCTCCAGGGGGACCCCCTTCCAGTCGCGCAGCTTGCGGGTCCCGGCGGTCCCGGCGGTGACCACGGCGTGGGTGCGCCAGCCCTCGCGGTGGAAGACGAGGTCGCCCTCGGCGAGTCCGGGGTCGCGGGAGGCGATCACCCGGCCCACGGAGCGGCCCTCCAGCGGGGCGTGCAGGGCGAAGCCGTCGGGGCCGCCGTCCATCATGCCGCGGTGGTACGGGTCCACGGACAGCAGCAGGTTCTCCACCACGGCCGTGCCGGGTGCGGGGGAGGGGACGGGCTGCTCGACGTAGCGGAAGTCGGCGGGGACGGGGAAGCCGGAGGGGCGGGAGACCAGGTGCACGGCGCGGGCGATGTCGTTCATGGACCCGACGCTAGGAAGGAATCCGCGGGCCGGGCAGGGGGTTGGCCTCATGGAAGCCGCACATCCATGAACACCGCTCATAGAACGAGGTGGGAGCCCCCGTGGCCGAGCTCGCCCCGCAGGAACTCCGGGTCCTGGTCGCAGTCGCCGACGCCGGTTCCTTCTCCGCCGCCGGCGCCGCGCTGGACCTGACGCAGTCCGCCGTCTCGCACTCGGTGCGCGGCAGCGAGGCCAAGGTCGGCGCGGTGCTCTTCGAGCGGGGCCGCACCGGGGCCCGGCCCACACCGGCCGGCGAGCGCGCCGTCGCCCACGCCCGGCGGATCCTGCGGCTGTACGAGGTGCTGGGCGCCGAGGCGCGCGGCGCCGGGCGCGGGGAGGTCGAGGGCCGGCTGCGCATCGCGGCCTTCCGCAGCGCCGCCCTGCACCTGCTGCCGCCGGCCCTGGAGCGGCTGACCGCCCGGCACCCGGGCCTGCGGCCCGAGGTGCGGGTGGTGCGCGAGCTGGGGGCAGGAACCGCCGGGGAGGTCGCCGCGGGGCGGGCGGACCTCGCCATCGCCACCCTGGGCGGCGCGGCCGACCTGCCGGCCGGGCTGCTGTCCGGGGCGCTCGTCGAGGAGCCGTACGCGCTGGTGCACCCGGCCGGGCACCCCGACCCGCGGGCGCTGCCGCTGCTGGACTGGGACGAGAACTGCGGCTCCTACACCCGCCAGTGGTGGGCCGCCCAGGACTGGATCCCCGGGGCCACGGTCAAGGCGGAGGACGACGGGATGGTGCTGACCATGGTGGAGCGGGGCCTCGGCATGGCGATCATGCCCGCGCTGTCCCTGGACGGAGCAACGGACGGCGTGCGGATCGCGGACCTCGGCCCCGGGCGCCCGACCCGCACCGTGGGCTGGGTCACCACCCGGGAGCAGGCGGGGACGCTGGCCGTCCAGGCGCTGATCAGGGAGCTGAGGGCGGGCCGGGAGCGGCAGCGCCCCGGGGCGGCGCGCTGACCGGGAGCACCCCCGCGGGTGATCGCCGTCTCAGATACTAGGAAGTCCGAGTAATTGCGCAGACATACAGCCCGTGCTGCCCTAGCTTGGTAGAAGCCGAACAGTCTCGCCGATCCGGCGAACGGCGGTCGAGAGCACGCGCCCCGCGCAGGCAACCCCTGCGGCGCCCGCTCCCCGCCCTCTACGGCGCCTTGAAGGAACCCCTCATCCGTGGCCCCGCCACGCCGTGATCTCAAGGAGTCGATCACCATGCACACGACCACCTCCGCCCCCGCCGCCCGTCGCGTCCGCCACTCCTCCTCCGCCGACGCCGACCGCCGCAACGCCGCCGCTGCCCTGCAGCGCGCCCTGGACCGCCGGGACAACGGCGGGGCCGCCGGCCACTGAACCGGCGGACGGGACGCTCCCGACACACCCCGTCCATATCGTGGACGGGGGCGTGTCAGGGGATGGGACAAGGAGTACGGTGCGGACATGGCGCACAGCATCAACCTCGCAGTGATCCCCGGCGACGGCATCGGCCAGGAAGTGGTGGCCCAGGGCCTGAAGGTCCTCACCGCCGTCCTGCCCCAGGACGTCAAGCTGGAGACCAAGCAGTACGACCTCGGCGCCCAGCGCTGGCACCGCACCGGGGAGACCCTCCCGGACGCGGAGCTGGAGGCGCTGCGGCACCACGACGCGATCCTGCTCGGCGCCATCGGCGACCCGTCGGTCCCCTCCGGCGTCCTGGAGCGCGGGCTGCTGCTGAAGCTGCGCTTCGCCTTCGACCACTTCGTCAACCTGCGGCCCTCGAAGCTGTTCCCGAACACCGCGACCCCGCTGGCCGGCCGGCCCGACATCGACTTCGTCGTCGTCCGCGAGGGCACCGAGGGCCCGTACACGGGCAACGGCGGCTCGCTGCGCACCGGCACCCCCGCCGAGGTCGCCACCGAGGTCAGCGTCAACACCGCGTACGGGGTCGAGCGCGTGGTCCGGGACGCCTACGAGCGGGCCAGCTCCCGCCCCCGCAAGAAGCTGACGCTGGTCCACAAGAACAACGTCCTCGTGTACGCGGGCCACATGTGGAAGAACATCTTCGACAAGGTCGGCCAGGAGTACCCCGAGGTCACCACCGACTACCTGCACGTCGACGCCGCGACCATCTTCTTCGTGACGCAGCCCGAGCGCTTCGACGTCATCGTCACGGACAACCTCTTCGGTGACATCCTCACCGACCTGGCCGCCGCGGTCACCGGCGGCATCGGCCTGGCCGCCTCCGGGAACATCAACCCGACCGGCGCCTTCCCGTCCATGTTCGAGCCCGTCCACGGCTCGGCCCCGGACATCGCGGGCACCGGCAAGGCCGACCCGACCGCGACGATCCTCTCGGTCGCCCTCCTGCTGCGCCACCTCGGCCACGAGGCCGAGGCCGTCCGGATCGAGGACGCGGTCTCCGCGGACCTGGCCGAGCGCGACGGTACGTTCCGTTCCACCGACCAGATCGGCGACGCCCTCGCCGCACGAGTAGCCGGCTGACCCGGCAGCTCCACCCCAGGAAGCCGCCGGGCCGAGCACCACGCCCCGGCGGCTTTCCCTGTGCGGCCCCGGGTGCCACCATCTCCCCTGGGCCGCTCCTCCCTGTTTCTCCGTGACCACCCCGCGCGCGATAATCGAACGCGAGGCCGCGGATTACGGGGAAGCTCGGACGTCCTGGTACGTCGTGAGAGCGGTCCGCCATACACAACCGGTGAAGGACAAGCACTCATGACGACGCCCACGATCGAGCTCAAGCCCTCCTCGAACCCGCTGTCCGCCGCGGAGCGCGAGGCGATCCTGGCCAACCCCGGATTCGGACGCCACTTCACCGACCACATGGTCACGATCAAGTGGACCGAGGGCCGTGGCTGGCACGACGCGGAGCTGGTCCCGTACGCGCCGCTGTCGATCGACCCCGCGAACATGACGCTGCACTACGCGCAGACGATCTTCGAGGGCCTCAAGGCCTACAAGCAGCCCGACGGCACCGTCGCCACCTTCCGCCCGCAGGCCAACGCCGAGCGCTTCCAGGCCTCCGCCCGGCGCATGGCCATGCCGGAGCTGCCCACCGAGCTGTTCATCGCCGCCTGCGACGCGCTGATCGAGCAGGACCGCGCGTGGGTGCCGGACTCCGGCGAGGCCTCGCTGTACCTGCGGCCGTTCATGTTCGCCTCCGAGGTCGGCCTCGGGGTCCGTCCGGCCAACGAGTTCCTGTTCATGGTGATCGCCTCCCCGGCCGGCGCCTACTTCCCCGGCGGCGTCAAGCCGGTCTCGGTCTGGCTCTCCGAGGAGTACGTCCGCGCCGTCAAGGGCGGCACGGGCGCCGCCAAGACCGGCGGCAACTACGCCGCCTCGCTGGTCGCGCAGGCGCAGGCCGCCGAGCACGGCTGCGACCAGGTGGTCTGGCTGGACGCCGTCGAGCACCGCTGGATCGAGGAGATGGGCGGCATGAACCTGTACTTCGTGTACGGGGACCGCATCGTCACGCCCGAGCTCACCGGCTCGCTGCTGCCCGGCATCACCCGTGACTCCCTCCTCACCATCGCCCGCGACCTCGGCTACACGGCCGAGGAGGGACGTATCTCCACCGAGGACTGGCAGCGCGACAACGAGAACGGCACCCTCACCGAGGTGTTCGCGTGCGGCACCGCCGCCGTCATCACCCCGGTCGGCTCGGTCAAGTCCGAGCGCGCCAACTGGATCCAGGGCGACGGGCAGCCCGGCGAGGTCACCATGAAGTTGCGCAAGGCGCTGCTGGACCTCCAGACCGGCCGGGCCGCCGACACCCACGGCTGGATGCACCCGCTCGGCTGACCCCTCCCGGGCGCACCCGCCCGCGCGCGGCGACGACGAGGCCCGCCCCCTTCCGGACAAGAAGGGGGCGGGCCTCGTCGTCGGGCGAGGAGCTCAGGCGGAAGCGGGCTCCGGCTCCAGCTCCGGCTCCGCACCGGCCGCCGCCACCCGCGGCGTGCCGCGGCCCAGGGTCAGCGCGGTGTACACCAGGCCGCCGGTGAGCCCGGAGAGGACGAAGGAGCAGTCCACGCCGCCGGTCAGGGCCAGCAGCGGGCCCTCGTACAGCGGCGTGCCGACGGCGAGCAGGCCGACGCCCGCGCCGATCGCCCAGGAGGCGGTGGCGCGGACGTTCCAGCCGGCCCGGTACCAGTAGGCCCCGCCGACCGAGCGGCGGTTGAAGACCTGGAGCGCGTCGGCGTCGTACACGCCGCGGCAGCGGACGTACCCGACGAGGGTGACCACGGCCCACGGCGTGCCGATCGCGGTCAGCAGCAGGACGAACGAGGTCATCGCGGACTGCACGTCCCACTCGAAGGATCCGACGAAGACGAACCCGGTGGCGACCGCGGCGGCGACCAGCGTGGCCGTGGTCCGGGTGGCCCGCGGCACGATGGCGTCCAGGTCCAGGCCCATGGAGTAGAGCATCAGCCCGGCGTTGCCGACCGAGCCGGCGCCGGCCGCGACCAGCAGCGGAACCAGGTACCAACCGGGCGAGGCGGCCACCAGCGGCCCCGCGTAGTCCTCGCCGGCCCGCGCGGCGAGCGCGGTGACGGTGCCGAAGAGCTGCGGCAGGAGCAGGCCCGCGAGCAGGCCGAGACAGGTGGCCCACAGGACCGAGCGGGAGCTGTGGCGGCGCGGGGAGATGTAGCGGGTGTAGTCGCCCAGCAGGGTGATGAAGGCCACGGGCCCGCTCAGCCCGGCGGCGACGGCGGCGAGCAGCCAGGTCGGCCAGAAGGAGCCGAGCAGGTACGGGGTGTCCGGCGGGGCGGCGGTGGTGAAGTCCCCGGCGTACGCGAACAGGCCCACGGCCAGCAGGGCCACCATGGCGACGGACAGCAGCTTGCTCATGCGCAGCAGCAGCCGGTAGCCGAACACCGCGGCGACCACGGTGAGGACGGCCAGCGCCCCGTACATGGCGCCCCGCGAGGCACCGGTGTCGGGCAGCCCGGTGAGCCGGGACAGCACGCCGACCATCACGTCGCCGCCGATCCACAGCGTGAGCGCGGTGTAGCCGAGCGCGAGCAGCAGGCCGACCACCGATCCGACGAGCCGGCCGCGCACGCCGAACTGGGCGCCGCTGGAGGTGGAGAGGTTGGTGGCGGTGCGCAGCGACACGAGGGCGAGCGGCGCGGTGAACGCGATGCCGATCAGCGTGCCCGCCACGATGGCGGTGACGGACGGCCACAGCCCGAGCCCGAAGGACGGGGGCAGCCAGCCGAAGACGATGACGCCGAGGCAGAGGTTCGAGCCGAGCAGGATCGACACGAGGTCGCGGGGACCGCTGGTGCGCTCCTCGTCGGGGATCGTGTCGACTCCGCGCTGTTCTATCGGCATGGGGACTCCCGAGGCAGGGGACGGGGGCAGCGGGACGGCGCTCTTTGAGTGACACTCAATGTGAACCAGGCGCAGGTTCTCGGTCAATGGTTTCCAGCCACGAAGTGAAGAGTTAGAGTGATGCTCTAAACCCGTGAGCTTGGAGGTGGACGTCGTGCGCCTGACCCCTACGGAGCGCGACCGGCTGCTGCTCTTCGGAGCGGCGGAACTGGCCCGCGCCCGCCGCGCCCGCGGCCTGAGGCTGAACGTCCCGGAGGCCACCGCGCTGATCGCGGACACGGTCTGCGAGGCCGCCCGGGACGGCAAGCGGCTCGCCGAGGCCATCGAGGCGGCCCGCGCCGTGCTGGGGCCGGACGACGTCCTGCCCGGTGTCGCCGACGTGGTGACCGAGGTGCACGTCGAGGCGGTCTTCGACGACGGCTCCCGCCTCGCCGTGGTCTCCTCGCCCATCCAGGGCGCGGCGGGCCTCGGCGACGACGCGCCCGGCGCGGTCGTGCCCGGGCCCGAGACCCCCGCGCCCGAGCCGGAGCTGCGCCTGACCGTGCGCAACACCGCGACCGTCCCGGTCAGCGTGACCTCGCACTTCCACTTCTTCGAGGCCAACCCGCGCCTCGACTTCGACCGGGCGGCGGCCTACGGCATGCGGCTGTGCGTGCCCGCCGGCTCCTCCGTCCGGTTCGACCCGGGCGGCGAGGCCGAGGTGGGACTCGTGCCGATCGGCGGCGACCGGATCGCCATCGGTTTCGCCGGTCTGGTCGACGGCCCGCTGGACGCGCCCGGCGCCAAGGAAGAAGCCCTGCGCCGCGCCGGCGCCTGCGGCTACCTGGGAGTGGAGGAAGGTACGCGATGAGCAGGCCCACCAAGCACAGCGACCACTGCGCCCCCGGCAGCCGCCACATCGACCCCCACGAGTACGCCTCCGTCTTCGGCCCGCGGGCCGGCGACCGGGTGCGCCTGGGCGACTCCGGGCTCACCGTCCGGGTGGAGTCCGACGCGCAGAAGCCGGGCGAGGAGTTCCTGGCCGGGTTCGGCAAGACCGCCCGGGACGGGCTGCACCTGAAGGCCGCCGCGGTCCGCGAGACCTGCGACGTCGTCATCAGCAACGTGCTGGTCATCGACGCCGTGCTCGGCATCCGCAAGGTGTCGATCGGCATCCGCGAGGGCCGGATCCACGCCATCGGGCGGGCCGGCAACCCCGACACCCTCGACGGGGTGGACGTCGTGGTCGGCACCGGCACCTCGATCGTTCCCGGTGAGGGCCTGATCGCCACCGCCGGCGCCGTCGACACCCATGTCCACCTGCTCTCGCCGCGGATCATGGAGGCCTCGCTCGCCGCGGGCGTCACCACGGTCATCGGCCAGGAGTTCGGCCCGGTCTGGGGCGTCGGCGTCAACTCGCCCTGGGCCCTGGGGCACGCCTTCAACGCGTTCGACGCCTGGCCGGTCAACATCGGCTTCCTGGCCCGCGGCTCCTCCTCCGACGCCGCCCCGCTGGTGGAGGCCCTCGCCGAGGGCGGCGCCAGCGGCTTCAAGGTCCACGAGGACATGGGCGCCCACACCCGGGCCCTGGACACCGCCCTGCGCGTGGCCGAGGAGCACGACGTCCAGGTCGCCCTGCACAGCGACGGCCTCAACGAGTGCCTGTCCGTCGAGGACACCCTCCGCGTCCTCGAAGGCCGCACCATCCACGCCTTCCACATCGAGGGCTGCGGCGGCGGACACGTCCCGAACGTGCTGAAGATGGCGGGCGTGCCGAACGTCATCGGCTCCTCCACCAACCCCACCCTGCCCTTCGGCCGGGACGCGGTCGCCGAGCACTACGGCATGATCGTCTCCGTCCACGACCTCAAGCCGGACCTGCCCGGCGACGCGGCCATGGCCCGCGACCGCATCCGCGCCGGGACCATGGGGGCCGAGGACGTCCTGCACGACCTGGGCGCGATCGGCATCACCTCCTCCGACGCCCAGGGCATGGGCCGCGCCGGCGAGACCGTCCGCCGTACGTTCGCCATGGCGGCCAAGATGAAGGCCGAGCTCGGCCCGCTGGAGGGCGACGGCGAGGGCGACGACAACGCCCGCGTGCTGCGCTACATCGCCAAGCTGACGATCAACCCCGCCATCGCCCACGGCCTGGCCCACGAGATCGGCTCCATCGAGGTCGGCAAGCTCGCCGACATCGTGCTGTGGCGCCCGCAGTTCTTCGGCGCCAAGCCCCAGCTCGTGCTGAAGTCCGGCTTCCCGGCGTACGGCGTCACCGGCGACCCCAACGCCGCCACCGACACCTGCGAACCGCTCGTGCTCGGCCCCCAGTTCGGCTCCTACGGCGCCACGGCCGCGGACATCTCCGTCGCCTTCGTCTCGGCCGCCGCCGCGGCCCTCGGCACCGACGCCGTGCCCACCCGCCGGCGCCGGGTCGCCGTCCGCGGCACCCGGGGCATCGGGCCCAAGGACATGCTCCTCAACTCCCGGGTGGGCGCGGTCGACGTCGACGCGCGCAGCGGGCTGGTCACCCTCGACGGGGACCCGCTGCGCTCCGAAGCCGCCGACTCCGTCGCCCTCAACCGCCTGTACTTCCTGTAGAGACCAAGGACCACCTGCCATGAACAAGCCCGTCGACGCCGGATTCCGCATGCCCCCGGAGTGGGCGCCCCACGAGCGCACCTGGATGGCCTGGCCGAGCCCCAACCCGACCTTCACCGACGACGAGGAGCTCGCCGAGGCCCGCCGGGCGTGGGGCGCGGTCGCCCGCGCCGTCAGCGCGTACGAGCCGGTCACCCTGGTGGTGCCGCCCGGTGACGCCGACGGCGCCCGCGCCGTGGTCGGCGCCGGCGACCGGCACCCGATCGAGCTGGTCGAGCGGGAGCTGGACGACGCCTGGATGCGCGACATCGGCCCGACGTTCGTGACCAACGCCCGCGGCGAGCTCGCCGCCGTCGACTGGACCTTCAACGGCTGGGGCGCGCAGGACTGGGCGCGCTGGGAGCACGACTCCAAGGTCGCCCGGCACGTCTCGGACCTGGTGGGCACCCGTACGTACTCCACCTCGCTGGTCAACGAGGGCGGCGCCATCCACGTGGACGGCGAGGGCACCGTGCTGCTCACCGACACCGTGCAGCTCGGCGAGGGCCGCAACCCCGGCTGGACCCGCCAGCAGGTCGAGGCCGAGATCCACGCCCACCTCGGCACCACCAAGGCGATCTGGCTGCCGTACGGCCTGGCCGGCGACTACGGCACCTACGGCACCCAGGGCCACGTGGACATCGTGGCCGCCTTTGCCCGCCCCGGCGTGGTGATGGTGCACACCCAGCCCGATCCGGCCCACCCGGACCACGAGCGCTGCAAGACCATCGCCGCCATCCTGCGCGCGGCCACCGACGCCCGGGGCCGCCGGCTGGAGGTGGTGGAGATCCCGGCGCCGACGGTGCTGGAGGAGGACGGCGAGTGGGTCGACTACTCCTACATCAACCACTACCTGTGCAACGACGGCGTCGTGCTGTGCTCCTTCGACGACCCGCGCGACGAGGAGGCGGCCGAGATCTTCCGCGGTCTCTTCCCCGACCGCACCGTGACCCTGGTCGACGCACGTACGATTTTCGCCGGGGGTGGCGGCATCCACTGCATCACCCAGCAGCAGCCGAAGGTCTGACGGACCCGGCCGGATCGTGAGGAGTGGCCCATGGTGGCGGGTGGAGTGCGCGCGCGGAAGAATGCGCCGCCGCGCGAGGACGTACTCGCCGCCGCCATGGCCACGATCGCCGAGCGCGGTCTGGACGGCCTGACCATGGCCGGTCTCGGCCGCCAGGTCGGCATGAGCAGCGGCCACCTCCTCTACTACTTCCGCAGCAAGGACGAGCTCCTGCTGCAGACCCTGGAGTGGAGCGAGGCCGCGCTCGGCGACGAGCGCAGGGCCCTGCTCGCCCGCCGCGGCCCGGTCCGCGAGCGGCTGCGGGCCTACGTCGACCTGTACGTGCCCGAGGTCGCCCGGGACCCGCACTGGACGCTGTGGCTGGAGGTCTGGAACCGGTCGCAGAACGCCGGGCCCGAGGAGCGGGACCGCCAGGCCGCCATCGAGGGCGCCTGGCACCGCGACCTCGTCGCACTGCTCGCCGAAGGCGTCTCGCGGGGGGAGTTCCGGCCGGTGGACGCCGACCGGTTCGCCGCGCGCACCCGGGCGCTGCTCGACGGCTTCAGCATCCAGCTGGCCGTGGGACTGCCCGGGATCGAGCGGGCGGACATCCTGGCGCACGCGATGGAGTTCCTGGACGAGGCGCTCGCATCGTGAGACAGGTCCCACGCGGCTTGGCAAGGTGTGACACACTGCGACCGTGCTTGCTCAGACCATGATTATGGCCAGCAGCGCGCCGGTCCGCAGTGGCCGCTGACACCGTGGAAGAACTTCGCGGCGGCGGCCACCGTGCCCCAGACCCGCGCGCAGACCTCTCGCACCCGCGAGGGGTCTTTTCGTTTCCCGGCCACGACCTGCCGGGCGGCGGCGGCGCGCGATGATGGGGGCAGGTGGATCCCGGGCACCCGGAGCCACTCATCCGACAGGAGTTCAGATCATCATGACGCCAGCAGCGCCGACACAGGCCCCTTCGCCGGCCGCCGGACTCGACGACGGCTTCCACGTGTTCGACACGACGCTGCGCGACGGGGCCCAGCGTGAGGGCATCAACCTCACGGTCGCGGACAAGCTGACCATCGCGCGCCACCTGGACGACTTCGGTGTGGGCTTCATCGAGGGCGGCTGGCCGGGGGCGAACCCCCGCGACACCGAGTTCTTCGCCCGGGCCCGCAAGGAGATCCACTTCAAGCACGCCCAGCTGGTCGCCTTCGGCGCGACCCGCCGGGCCGGCGGCAAGGCCGCCGAGGACCCGCAGGTGCGGGCCCTGCTGGAGTCGGGCGCCCCCGTGATCACCCTGGTGGCCAAGTCCCACGACCGGCACGTCGAGCTGGCGCTGCGCACCACCTTGGACGAGAACCTGGAGATGGTCCGCGACACCGTCTCCTACCTGCGCGCACAGGGCCGGCGGGTGTTCGTGGACTGCGAGCACTTCTTCGACGGCTACCGGGCCGACGCCGACTACGCCAAGGCCGTCGTGCGCACCGCCCACGAGGCCGGCGCCGACGTGGTGATCCTCTGCGACACCAACGGCGGCATGCTGCCCGCCCAGATCGCGGCCGTCGTCGCCACCGTCCTCGCCGACACCGGGGCGCGCCTGGGCATCCACGCCCAGGACGACACCGGCTGCGCGGTGGCCAACACCCTGGCCGCCGTGGACGCCGGCGCCACCCACGTGCAGTGCACCGCCAACGGCTACGGCGAGCGGGTGGGCAACGCCAACCTCTTCCCCGTGGTCGCCGCCCTGGAGATCAAGTACGGCCGCAAGGTGCTCCCCGAGGGGGCGCTGGCGGAGATGACCCGGATCTCCCACGCCATCGCCGAGGTCGTCAACCTCACCCCCTCCACCCACCAGCCCTACGTCGGCGTCTCCGCCTTCGCGCACAAGGCGGGCCTGCACGCCTCGGCGATCAAGGTCGATCCGGACCTCTACCAGCACATCGATCCCGAGCGGGTCGGCAACACCATGCGGATGCTGGTCTCGGACATGGCCGGGCGCGCCTCGATCGAGCTCAAGGGCAAGGAGCTCGGCGTCGACCTCGGCGGCGACCGGGCGCTGGTGGCCCGGGTGGTCGAGCGGGTCAAGGAGCGCGAGCTGGCCGGTTACACGTACGAGGCCGCGGACGCCTCGTTCGAGCTGCTGCTGCGCGCCGAGGTGGAGGGGCGGGCCCGCCGCTACTTCCGTACCGAGTCCTGGCGGGCCATCGCCGAGGACCGGCCCGACGGCACCCACGCCAACGAGGCCACCGTCAAGCTGTGGGCCAAGGGCGAGCGGATCGTGGCCACGGCCGAGGGCAACGGCCCGGTCAACGCGTTGGACCGGGCGCTGCGGGTGGCGCTGGAGCGGTTCTACCCGCAGCTGGCCAAGTTCGAGCTGGTCGACTACAAGGTCCGCATCCTGGAGGGCAAGCACGGCACCGAGTCCACGACCCGCGTACTGATCAGCACCACCGACGGCGAGCGCGAGTGGAACACGGTCGGGGTCGCCCCGAACGTGATCGCCGCGTCCTGGCAGGCCCTCGTCGACGCCTACACGTACGGGCTGCTGCACGCGGGCGTGACCCCGGCGGAGTAACGCGATCGGCCGATCGTGTCCCTTATGTCCTCTTCACACAGCTAAGGGCTGGTTCCGGTAGCGTCGTAGACATGAGGACCAGGCTGATATCCGTACTGTCCGGTCTGCTGCTGGCGCTGTCGGCGGCCACGCTCGCGGCCGCCCCGCAGGCGTCCGCCGCCACCGGCCCGGCCGCCGTCGCGGAGGCGCTCAAGCAGGGGCCCGTCCACGTCGACCCGCGCGCCGCGGCGCAGCTGTCCCAGGAGCAGGCGGACGCGCTGGCGAAGAAGATCGAGGACGCCGGGAAACCGGTGTTCGTGGCGGTGCTGCCCAACAGCCCGGAGTTCCCGCCCGACAGCGTGCTGCGCACCATCCGGACCGAGACCGGCATCACCGGCCTCTACGCCATCCGGCTCGGCGACGGCTTCGACGCGGGGGCCGACCGGAGCGTCATGCCGCGCAACGCCGTCCGCAACCTCACCGACGCGGTGGAGGCAGGCGGTCCCGTCGACGCGGCGACCCAGCTGAACAACTTCGTCGACCAGGCGCTCGCACAGGTCAAGGGCGGCGCCCCGGCGTCCTGGGGCGGTTCCGCCGCGGACAGCGGGGTCCCGGTCGGCGGTTTGGTGACGCTCGGCGCCCTGGCCGTGATCGGCGGCGGCGGGGCGTACGCGCTGGTCCGCGGCAACCGCAGGAAGAAGGAGGCCGCCGAGCAGGAGGCCGTCGAGAAGCTGCGCGTGGTCGTGGACGAGGACATCACCGCCTTCGGCGAGGAGCTCGAACGGCTGGACTTCCACCCCGGTGAGCCCGGCGCCGACGACGCCATGCGCGCGGACTACGCGCGAGCCCTGGACTCGTACGACCAGGCCAAGCAGATCATGGGTACCGTCCGGCACCCGGAGGAGGTCAGGGCGGTCACGCAGGCCCTGGAGGACGGCCGCTTCGCGCTCGCGGTCCTGGCGGCGCGGCGGGAGGGCAGGCCGCTGCCCGAACGCCGGGCGCCCTGCTTCTTCGACCCCCGGCACGGCCCGAGCACCGAGGACGCCACCTGGGCGCCGGCCGGCGGGGCCGCGCGCACGGTGCCGGTCTGCGCCGCGGACGCCGTACGCCTGCGCGAGGGCCACGACCCGCTGGTCCGCACGGTCGACACCGACCGCGGACCGCGCCCGTACTACGACGCGGGCCCGGCGTACGGCCCCTGGGCCGGCGGCTACTTCGGCGGCGGCATCCTGCCCGGCCTGCTGGTGGGCACCCTGCTCGGCTCGATGATGTCGAGCCCGGCGTACGCCTCCGACTGGAGCGGCGCCGGCGGCGGCTTCGAGGGCGGCGACTTCTCGGGGGCGGACTTCGACGCCTCCGACTTCGGCGGGGGCGGCTTCGGCGGAGGCGGCGGCTTCGACGGCGGGGGCGGGTTCGACGGCGGGGGCGGCTTCTGACCGCCCCCGGGCCGGCTGGTCGGCCGTGCGTCAGCCCTGCTTGACGGCGGAGATGTCGAAGGTCAGCTTCACCTTGTCGCTGACCATGACCCCGCCGGCCTCCAGCGCGGCGTTCCACGTCAGGCCCCAGTCGCTGCGCAGGATCTCGGCGCCGCCCTCGAAGCCCACGCGCTCGTTGCCGTAGACGTCGGTGGCCGAGCCGGTGAACTCCAGGTCGATGGCGAGCGGGCGGGTGACGTCCTTGATGGTGAGGTCGCCGGTGACCCGGTAGCGGTCGCCGCCGAGCGCCTCGGCCGTGGTCGACCGGAAGGTCATCAGCGGGAACAGCTCGGCGTCGAAGAAGTCGCTGCTCAGCAGGTGGGCGTCACGGTCGGCGATGCCGGTGCTGACGGAGCCGATCTCCACGTCGATGCTGGCGGTGGACCGCGCCGGGTCGCCGCCGTCGAGGTGCAGCCGGCCCTCGTGGCGGCCGAAGCTGCCGCGGACGTTGGTCACCATGGCGTGGCGGACGGTGAAGCCGATGCTGCTGTGGCTGGGGTCGATCACGTACTCACCGGTGAGGGCGGCGAGGGCCGGGTCCACCGCCACGGGGGCGGGGGCCGTGGCGACGGCGGTGCTGGACGGGGTGCGGCGGGTGAAGAGACCCATGACGAGCTCCTGGGGGAGAGGATTGGTTGAACCTTCAACGACTTCGACAGTACGCCGCAATGGTTCAAATTTCAACATCCTGGCTCGGTGTCGGGCTGTTCTGTAGGGACCCCACAAAGGACCGTGGTCCGTACTGGTGATGTCCATGCGTCCCTCTGGCCTACTGTCCGGGCCGGACAGCGGATCGGGTTCGAGACTGTGCGGTATCAACGGAGGGTTTTTCTTGGTCCGCTTCGTAAGGTCGGTACATGACCGTTGTGGACCAGACTCCGAGCGAGCCGACGGACGCCCGCGGGCGCGTGGCCGAGCTGCACTCTCTTCGCGAGCAGGCGCGGCGCGGGCCGAGTGACCGGGCGACCGAGGCGCAGCACGCCAAGGGCAAGCTCACCGCGCGGGAGCGGATCGCGCTCCTGCTGGACGAGGGTTCCTTCCGGGAGGTCGAGCAGCTGCGCCGGCACCGGGCCTCGGGCTTCGGGCTGGAGGCGAAGAAGCCCT
>NZ_JAJAUY010000107.1 GCF_020532625.1 Streptomyces antimicrobicus
GTTCGGCGCGGGCGCCGCCCGGCTGCGCCGCCGGCTGCCGCTGTTCATGCTGCTCGGCGCGGGGGTGTGCGTACTGGCCCAGACGAAGGCGTTCGGCGGCGGCGAGGCCACCAGCTTCCTCATCGCCAAGGGCCACTACGCCGAGGCCGCCCAGGTCGACTTCTACCGCACCTTCGGTTTCGTCCCGCTGATCGCGACCACCGCGCTCGCCTCCGGCGCGTACGGCGTCGCCGGCTTCACCCTCGTCTACCCGGTCGGCTACCTGGCGCCGAACCCGTACCTCGCGGCCGTCGCCGGAGCCCTGCTGTTCGCCGCCGAGGTGCTGGCCCTGTCCGCCGTCGGCCGGGCGCTGGGCCGGCTGCCCAGCGTGCGCGACTGCTCCGAGCACCTGCGGGCCGCCATCGGCGACGCGCTGGGACTGGCCGTGCTGTTCGGATCGCTGATGGCGGCGAACGCGATGGGCGGGGGCCTGGGCATCCTCGTCTGCGGCGGGCTGTACCTGCTCAACGAGGCCATGGGCCGACCGGTGGTGCGCACCGCCGCCGCGCCCGCCGCCGTGGTCGCCGGCGGTCTCCTCCTCAACGGCCTGTACTGGCTGGGTCTGTTCACCCCCGCCACGGCGGCCGCCTCATGACCGCCGTGCACACGGTCCTCGGCCCCCTCGCCCCCTGGCTCGCGCGCCGGGGCCCGGTCCTCGCCCACGAGCACCTGGTCCTGGACCTGAGCCGCCCCGACGACCGCGCGGCCGTCCTGGACACCGACCGGGACGCCCCCGCCGTCGTACGGGAGTTGACCTCGCTGCGCGAGGAGTTCTCCCTGGCCCTGGTGATCGAGCTGACCTGCCGGGGCATGGGCCGCGACATCGCCGCGCTCGCCCGGATCTCCCGGGCCAGCGGGGTCCCGGTGGTCGCCGCCACCGGGTGGTACCACCAGGGCTTCCACCCGCCCGAGGTGGCCGGCGCCGGCGTCGAGCAGCTCACCGGCACGCTCGTGCGGGAGATCACCGAGGGCGCCGACGGCACCGGGATCCGCCCCGGTGTCATCGGCGAGATCGGCACCGGCGGCGCGCAACCCACCGAGGCCGAGGCCCGCGTGCTGCGGGCCGCCGCCGGGGCGGCCCTCGCCACCGGACTGTCGGTGGTCACCCACGCCCGCCGCGGCCAGGGCGGCCGGGCCCAGCTCGACCTGCTGACCGGCGCGGGGCTGCCCCCGTACCGGGTCTGCCTGGGCCACCAGGACCTGCTGGACGACCCCGCCGCCCACCGCGCGCTCGCCGCCGAGGGCGCCTACGTGGCCTTCGACACCATCGGCAAGGCCCGCTACCGGCCCGACGCGGACCGGCTGCGGCTGCTGCTGGCCCTGCTGGAGGCCGGCCACGCCCACCGGGTGCTGCTGAGCGGGGACGTCTCCCGGCGGGCGTACCTCCAGGCGGCCGGCGGGCCCGGCTACGGCCACCTGCTGCGCGGCTTCCTCGACCAGGTCCGGGCGGCCGGCGTCGACGAGCCGCTGATCGACCTGATGACTCGGCGCAACCCGCTGCGCTTCCTCACCGGCACGGAGGCCGAGGCATGACGGGCGACCCGCAGGCCCTGCCGCAGACGTTCCCGCTGCCGACGGTCGCTCTCGACGACGCCGTCGCCCGCCAGTTCCGCCTGCTGGAGTGCACGGCCGCGCACTTCGAGGGCCCCCAGCTCTTCGAGGCCGACGCGGGCTGCGTGCCGGGCCTGGGGCGCTCGCGCACCACCGCCCGGGTCGAGGCCGTGCTCTCCGCGTTCCTCGGCGCCGAGGACGCCGCCCTGGTGCAGGGCGCCGGCACCGGGGCGATCCGGGCGGCCCTCGGTGCCGCCGTCTCCCCCGGCGAGCCGCTGCTGGTCCACCGGGCGCCGGTGTACCCCACCACGGCCGTCACCTTCCGCGCCCTCGGGCTGCGGTGCGTCGAGGCCGACTTCAACGACCCCGGCGCCCTGGAACGGGCGCTGGCCGGCGGGCGGTTCCGGTTCGCCTACGTGCAGCACACCCGCCAGCGCCTCGGGGACTCCTACGACCTCGGCGAGGTGCTGGCCGCCTGCCGGCGGGCCGGGGTGCGCACGCTCGTCGACGACAACTACGCCGTGCTGCGGGTCCCGGCCTGCGGGGTGGAACGCGGCGCCGACGCCTGCTGCTTCTCCCTGTTCAAGCTGCACGGCCCGGAGGGCGTCGGCGTGGTCGCCGGCGCCCGCGACCTGGTGGCGCGGGTCCGCGCCGACAACTACTCCGGCGGCGGCCAGGTCCAGGGCCAGCAGGCCCTGGACGCCCTGCGCTCCCTCACCCACGTCCCGGTGATGTGGGCCCTGCAGTCCCGGGTCGGCGCGGAGGTCGCCGCCCGGCTCACCGCCGGGGAGGTCCCCGGGGTCGCCGAGGTGCGCCTGGCCAACGTCCAGGACCGGTGTGTGCTCGTCCGGCTGGAGCGGCCCGTCGCCCGGGAGCTGCCGGCGGTGGCCGCGCGGTTCGGGGCCGCGTCGTACCCGGTGGGTTCGGCCTCCCGGTACGAGATCGCCCCGCTCTTCCACCGGCTCTCCGCCTCCTGCCTGGCCGACTCCCCCGGGCTCGCCGACCGGACGGTGCGGATCAACCCCATGCGGGCCGGCGCCGACCTGGTCCTGGGGATCCTCCGCCGGTCCCTGGCCGAGCTGGGCTGACCGGCCGTGTTCCTCGACACCGTGCTCGCCCGCAACCCGGCGCTGGTGGACGCCGCCGCGGCCCTGCACCGGTCGGGCGCCGTACCGCCGGACACGTACGTGCTGGACCTGGACACCGTCGAGGAGAACGCGCGGCTGCTGGCCGCCGGGGCCGGCCGGCTGGGGCTCGCGCTGTGGTGTGTCACCAAGCAGTTCGGCCGCAACCCCGCGCTGATCCGGGCCGTGGCCCGGCACCTGCCGGACTTCGCCGCGATCGACGCCCGCGAGGCCGAGGCCGTGCACGCCGCCGGGGGCCGCTGCGCCCACCTCGGGCACCTGGTGCAGGTCCCGCGCCGGCAACTGCCCGCGCTGCTGGCCCGCCGGCCCGACGCGGTGACCGTCTTCGACGCCGACAACGCCCGGCACGTCTCGGCGGCCGCCGTCGCCCTGGGACGCGTCCAGGACGTGCTGGTGCGGATCGAGCCGGCCGCCGGGACCGGCTATCCGGGGCAGGAAGGCGGGGTGCCGCCCGAGCGGCTGGAGGAGTTCGCCGCGCTCGTGGAGCGGCTGCCGGGGGTACGGATCGCGGGCGTCACCGCCTTCCCGTGCGTGACCTGCGACGACGCGACCGGGACGCCGGCCGCCACCGCGAACCTGGCCCGGGCCGCCGGGGCCCGCGCGGCGCTGCGCGCCCGCGGCCACGGCCCGCTGCTGCTGAGCGCGCCCGGCGCCACCTCGCTGGCGGTGCTGCCGCTGCTCGCCGCCCACGGGGCGACCCACGGCGAGCCCGGGCACGCCCTGACCGGCACCACCCCGCTGCACGCCACCGGCCCGCCGCAGCCCGAACGGCCCGCCTCGGTGTACGTCACCGAGGTCGCGCACACCCTCGCCGACGGCCGGCCCGCCCTCCACGGCGGCGGCTTCTACCCGCGCGCCGGGGTCCGGCGGGCGCTGCTGGCGCGCACCGGGACCCTGCTCGCGGTGGAACGGGCCCCGGCGCAGTACATCGACTACTACCGGCTGCTGGCCGCCCCGCCCGCGCGGACCCGGGTCCGGGCCGGGGACACCGCCGTGCTGGCCTTCCGCACCCAGGTCTTCGTCACCCGCAGCCGGGTCGCGGTGGTGTCGGGCGTCGCGGCCGGCGCGCCCCGGCTGCTGGGCCTCTACGACGCCCTGGGCCGCGGCGTGTGAGCCGCGGCCGGCACTACTTCATGAACTTCTTGAACTCGTCGGGCAGCTCGAACTCCTGGCTGCCCTGGCCCGCGGGCAGCCCGAACGGGCTGCCGGCCGCGCCCGGCTCGACGCCCTGCTGCGCCTGCTCGCGGCGGGCGGCCGCGGCCGCCTCCTCCGCCTTGCGCTTCATCGGGTTGCCGCTCTTGCGCTTGCCCTTGGCCTGCTTGATCTGCTTCTTCTGACGGCCGGGGCCACCGCCCATGCCCGGGATGCCGGGCATGCCCGGCATGCCCCCGCCCTGGGCCATGCGGGACATCATCTTGCGGGCTTCGAAGAACCGCTCGACCAGGTTCTTCACGGCGCTGACCTCGACACCGGAGCCCTTGGCGATACGGGCGCGGCGGGAGCCGTTGATGATCGTCGGGTCCTGGCGCTCGGCCGGGGTCATCGACTTGATGATGGCGGCCGTACGGTCGACGTCCCGCTCGTCGATGTTGTTGATCTGCTCCTTGATCTGCCCCATGCCGGGCAGCATGCCGAGCAGCTTGGAGATGGAGCCCATCTTGCGGACCTGCTCCATCTGGGCCAGGAAGTCGTCGAGCGTGAACTCCTTGGGGCCCTTGGCGAGCTTGGCCGCCATCTTCTCGGCCTCGGCCTGCGAGAAGGTCTTCTCGGCCTGCTCGATGAGGGTGAGCATGTCACCCATGTCGAGGATCCGGCCCGCCATGCGGTCCGGGTGGAAGGCGTCGAAGTCCTCCAGCTTCTCGCCGTTCGAGGCGAACATGATCTGCTTGCCGGTGACGTGCGCGATGGAGAGCGCGGCACCACCGCGGGCGTCGCCGTCGAGCTTGGAGAGCACGACACCGTCGAAGCCGACGCCGTCGCGGAAGGCCTCGGCGGTGTTGACCGCGTCCTGGCCGATCATGGCGTCGACGACGAAGAGGACCTCGTCGGGGCTGACCGCGTCCCGGATGTCCGCGGCCTGCTGCATCAGTTCGGTGTCGATACCGAGGCGGCCGGCGGTGTCCACGATCACGATGTCGTGCATCTTGGTGCGGGCGTACTCGATGGAGTCCTTGGCGACCTGGACCGGGTCGCCGACGCCGTTGCCCGGCTGGGGGCCGTAGAAGCCGACACCGGCGCGCTCGGCGACGATGCTCAGCTGGTTGACCGCGTTGGGGCGCTGGAGGTCGCACGCGACGAGCAGCGGGGTGTGTCCCTGGCCCTTGAGCCACAGGCCGAGCTTTCCGGCGAGGGTGGTCTTACCGGCACCCTGCAGACCCGCCAGCATGATCACGGTCGGCGGGGTCTTGGCGAAGCGCAGCCGGCGGGTCTCGCCACCGAGGATCCCGACCAGCTCGTCGTTGACGATCTTGAGGACCTGCTGCGAGGGGTTCAGCGCCTTGGAGACCTCGGCCCCCATCGCCCGTTCCTTGACGTTCTTGATGAACGCGCGGACGACCGGGAGGGCGACGTCGGCCTCGAGGAGGGCGATACGGATCTCCCGAGCGGCCGCGTCGATGTCCTGCTCGGACAGGCGGCCCTTGCCGCGGAGGCTCTTGAACGTCGAGGCGAGGCGGTCGGAAAGCGTATCGAACACGATGGTCGCGATTCCTCAGGTCGGGGGCGGTGGTCGCCCTCCAGAGTATCCGGCCCCGCACACCGGTAGGTCCCGGCCGTGGGTCCCGCCCCCCGGACGGGGCCCACGGGCGGCTCAGCGCAGCGCCGACTCCACCGCCGCGGCCAGGCCGGTGGCCTCGTGCGGGGCCAGGGGTTTGCCCTCGACGGTGGTGACGTAGAGGGAGTCGACGGCATTGGCGCCGAGCGTGGAGACGTGGGCGCTGCGCACCCGCACGCCCGCGTCCTCCAGGGCCCGCCCGATGCGGTGCAGCAGCCCCACCGCGTCGGGGGCGCGGACCTCCAGGACCGTGGCCAGCGAGGAGACGTCGGGCACCACGGTCACCCGGGGCGGCGGGGGCACCACCCCGCGCCGGCGCGGGTACGCCGCCTCGCGGTCGGCGAGCTTCGCCGGGACGTCCAAGGAGCCGTCCAGCGCCCGGACCAGGTCCGCGCGCAGCCGGGCGGCCTGCGGCAGGGAGCCGTACGCGGCCGCCACCCGCCAGCGCAGCACGAGGACCTCGCCCAGCCGGTCGGGCAGCTCCAGCGAGCGCAGGTCCGCCGCGCGGACGGTGAGCCGGTGCAGGGCCAGGACGCCGGCCGCGGCGGGCAGCACCCCGGGCTGGTCGGGGACGGCCACGACCAGCTCGACGCCGACGGCGTCCTCCTCGTGCCGCGCGTGCAGGCCGAGCACCGGCTCACCGGTGCGCAGGGCCTCCACCGCCATGCGCTCCTCCTCGGTCCCCGGACCGGGCGGCGCCGCCGACGCGACGGCCGCACCGCCCAGTACGGCCGCCACCCGGGCGACGAGGTCCGCGACCAGCGAGCCGCGCCACGCGGACCAGGCCGCCGGCCCGGTGGCCCGGGCGTCCGCCTCGGTCAGCGCGTGCAGCAGCTCCAGGGTGACCGGCGAGCCCACCGCGTCGGCCACCGCCCGCACGGTGGCCGGGTCGTCGAGGTCGCGCCGGGTGGCGGTCTCGATCAGCAGCAGGTGGTGGCGGACCAGGGTGGCGAGGACGGCGACGTCGGCCGCCTCGAACCCCAGCCGTACGGCGATGCCGCGGGCGACGCCCTCGCCGGCCTCGGCGTGGTCGCCGGGCAGGCCCTTGCCGATGTCGTGCAGCAGGGCGGCCATCAGCAGCAGGTCGGGCCGGCTCACCCGGCGGGTCAGCGCGGACGCGCGTACCGCGGTCTCCACCAGGTGCCGGTCCACCGTCCAGGTGTGGACGGGGTTGCGCTGGGGGCGGCAGCGCACCCGCTCCCACTCCGGCAGCAGCCGGCTGATCAGGCCCTCCGCCTCCAGCGCCTCCCACACGTCCACGGTGGGCTCGCCCGCCCCCAGCAGGGTCAGCAGTTGCTCGCGCGCCTCGGCCGGCCACGGCACGGGCAGCCCCCGGCCCTGCGCGGCGAGCCGGCGTACGGCGTGCGGGGAGACCGGCAGCCCGGCCTGGGCGGCGGCCGCGGCCAGCCGCAGCGGCAGCGCGGGGTCCCGGTCGGGGCGGGCGGCCAGCGCCAGCACCGCCTCGCCGTCCTGTTCCACGACGCCCTCGGCGAGCGGGGCCCGCTCCACCGCCGGCGCGCCGCGGCCGCCCAGCAGACCGCGCAGCCGGGGCCGGGCGGCGCGGGCCCGCAGCACCCGGCCGACCTCGCGCCAGGTGACGTCACCGGCGTACGCGACCACGCCCGCGGCCTCGTACACCTCCCGCAGCAGGGCGTCCGCGCCGTCAAGGCCCAGCTGGGCGGCGACGGCGTCGTGCTCCTGCAGGCTCAGCCGGTCCGAGGCGCGGCCGGTGACCAGATGGAGGGCGTCCCGGGCGTCGAGGAGCCGGCGGCGGGCCCGGTCCAGGCCGGCGCGCGGGGCGTCGGCCACCCACGAGGCGGCCACGGCCCGCAGGGCGGTGACGTCGCGCAGGCCGCCGCGGGCCTCCTTGAGGTCGGGTTCCAGCAGGAAGCGCAGTTCCCCGCAGCGCTCGGCCCGCTCCCTGCACATGGCGTGCAGTTCGGGCAGGCGGGCGGCGGCCTGGTTGCGCCAGTCGGCGAGGACGGAGGTGCGCAGGCCCGCGAGGAGCCCGAGGTCGCCGGCGACCGGCCGGGCGTCGAGCAGCCCCAGGTGGACCTTGAGGTCCTCGGCGGCGGTGCGGCGGGCCTCGGCGGGGGTGCGTACGGAGTGGTCGAGGGACAGCCCGAGGTCCCACACCGGGTACCACAGGCGGTCGGCGAGGGCGGCGAGCGCCTTGGGGTCGGCCTTGCCGTCGTGCAGGAGCAGCAGGTCCAGATCGCTGCGCGGGGAGAGTTCGGCGCGCCCGTAGCCGCCGACGGCGACCAGGGCGGCGCCGCGCACCCCGGCCTGGGCCGCGGCCGCGGCGAACAGCGCGGTCAGCCAGTCGTCGGTCAGGCGGGCCAGTCCGGAACGCCGGTCGGGCCCGGACCGCGGCTCCTGCTGGAGGAGCCGCAGCCGGGCTGCGGCGTATCCGCCGGTCCCCGGGTCGGCCGGGTCCGTCCGGTCGGACGGACCCGGCCTCGTGTGCTCGACGCTCGTCACCCAGGGCTCCCGTCCGCCTAGAGCGCGTCCGCGCCGCGCTCGCCGGTGCGGACCCGGACGACCGAGTCCACGGGGACGCTCCACACCTTGCCGTCACCGATCTTGCCGGTGCGGGCGGCGGAGACGACGACGTCCATGACGTCCTCGGCCGCGTCGTCCTCGACGACGACCTCGATGCGGATCTTGGGCACCAGGTCCACGGTGTACTCGGCGCCCCGGTAGACCTCGGTGTGCCCGCGCTGGCGGCCGTAGCCGCTGGCCTCGGAGACCGTCAGGCCCTGGACCCCGAAGGTCTGCAGCGCCTCCTTGATCTCGTCCAGGCGGTGCGGCTTGACGATCGCGGTGATGAGCTTCATGCGTCCACCTTCTTGCTGGCAGCGGCGACGGGGGCGAGTACGGCGGTGCCGCGCGGGGAGGCTCCGCCGCCGGCGCCGCTGAAGTCGTAGGCGGTCTCGGCGTGCTCGACCTGGTCGATGCCGGAGACCTCGTCGTCCTCGGAGACCCGCATGCCGATGGTCCTGTCCAGGACGAAGGCGAGCAGCGCCGACGCCACCAGAGAGTAGGCCAGGACCGAGAAGACCCCGATCGCCTGCTTGCCGAGCTGCTCCAGGCCGCCGCCGTAGAAGAGGCCCTTGGCCTCGGACTGGACGCCGCCGGTGGCGAAGAGGCCGACGAGGAGGGAGCCGAGGATGCCGCCGACGAGGTGGACGCCGACCACGTCGAGGGAGTCGTCGTAGCCGAACTTGTACTTCAGCCCCACCGCCATGGCGCAGGCCAGGCCCGCGACGGCGCCGATGGCGATCGCGCCGAGCGGCGAGCAGGAGCCGCCGGAGGGGGTGATGGCGACGAGGCCGGCGACCGCGCCGGAGGCGGCGCCGAGGGTGGTGAAGGAGCCGTGGCGCAGCTTCTCGTAGGCGAGCCAGGCGAGCATGGCGGCGGCGGTGGCGACCTGGGTGTTGACGAACATCACGGCGCCGATGCCGTCGTCGTTGCCGAGCCAGGAGCCGGCGTTGAAGCCGAACCAGCCGAACCAGAGCAGACCGGCGCCGAGCATGACCAGCGGGAGGCTGTGCGGGCGCATCGGGTCCTTCTTGAAGCCGACGCGCTTGCCGATGACGAGGATCACGCCGAGGGCGGCGGCGCCGGCGTTGATGTGGACCGCGGTGCCGCCGGCGAAGTCGATGACGCCCATCTCGAAGAGCCAGCCGCCGGCGCCCCAGACCCAGTGGGCGACGGGGAAGTACACGAGCGTGGCCCACAGCGCGACGAACAGGGCCCAGGCGGTGAACTTGACGCGGTCCGCGAGGGCGCCGCTGATCAGGGCCGGGGTGATGATCGCGAACATCAGCTGGAAGACGGCGAAGACGTAGACGGGGATGGTGTAGCCGTCCCACAGCTCGGTCAGGCCGATCCCGCTGAGGCCGACGTAGTCGGAGGACCAGCCGATCAGGGAGCCGGAGTCGGTGCCGAAGGCGAGGCTGAAGCCGTAGAGGACCCACAGGATCGTGACGATCCCGAGGCTGATGAAGCTCATCATGAGCATGTTGAGGCTGCTCTTGACGCGGACCATGCCCCCGTAGAAGAAGGCGAGTCCCGGGGTCATCAGCATGACCAGGGCGGAGCAGATGAGCATGAACCCGGTGTTCGCGGCAGACAGCTCCGGGGCGTCTGCGGCAAGGGTCGTGATGGCTGATGCCATCGGCGTCTCCTCGTCGTCGTACGTTCGCGTGCGGGCGACCGTGTGGGACCTTGAGCGGCGACTGGCCCTGGGGCTGGCCGGTTATGGGCCATGAGATTTCCCGAGGCCGGTTTCCGGCGGTGCCGCTCGATGTTTCGCGACGGTGACGAAGAGGTCGTGGCTGTTACGTGCCGGTGAACGGACCGGCGGGCGGTACGGCCGGCCGCGGCAGCGCCCGGGAGACCTGGCATGGGGGAGCCTGATCGGGCTTCACGGGGCGGCTGCCGCGGCCGGGGTCCTAGACGGCCTCCGCGGACTCGGGGAGGCGGGCGGCGAGGTGGTCGGTGAGCCGGACCACCTCGGCGACGTCGCCGTACTCACGCGCGGCGGCGTCGACGGTCTTGCGGAGCCGGGTGTTCACCCGTTCGGACCGGACCTTTTGCGCCACGTCGAGGGCGCGGTCGATGAGGACCGTCGCCTGTTCGGGCTCGCGCTGGAGCAGGTGGACGGTGGCCATGCCGACGAGGTTGAGCGCGTAGCTGCGCTGGTGCTCCTGGTCCTTCTCGAACAGCTCGACGGCGCGCTCCATGACCGGCTCGGCGAGGGAGGCGTAGGTGGGGCTGCGGCCGGCGACGTAGGCGAGGTCGCGGTAGGAGTGGGAGTTCTCGCCGTTGAGCTCGGCCTCGGAGAAGAACCGGATCCAGTCCGGCTCCGGATCGGCGTCGAAGCCGACGTCGGCGAAGGTGTCCTCGGCCATCCGGACGGCCCGCTTGCAGCGGCTGGGCTGGCCCATGTTGGCGTAGGCGCGGGCCTCCATCGCATACAGCATGGCCTGGGTGCGGGGGCCGGCGCAGTCGCGGCTGCCGTACTGGGCGAGGTGGATGAGCTCCAGGGCGTCCTCGGGGCGGCCGAGGTGGATCATCTGGCGGCTCATGTTGGAGAGGATGTACGAGCCGAGCGGCTTGTCCCCGGCCTCCTTCGCGGCGTGCAGGGCGAGGACGAAGTACTTCTGCGCGGTGGGGTGCAGGCCGATGTCGTAGCTCATCCAGCCGGCCAGCTCGGCGAGTTCGGCGGCGACCTTGAACAGCCGCTTCATGACGGGGGCCGGGTGGTTCTCCTGGAGCAGGTCGGTGACCTCGTGGAGCTGTCCGACGACGGCCTTGCGGCGCAGTCCGCCGCCGCACTGGGCGTCCCACTGGCGGAACATGACCGTGGTGGCCTCCAGCAGGTCCAGCTCCGGTTCGGACAGCCGCGGCGGGCGCCCGGCGGCGGCCGCCGGCCCGCTGCCGTCACGCGGTCCGGGGTCGGCGGCCGGCACCGGCACGAGCCAGCGCTGCATCGGCTCGATGAGGGCGGGGCCGGCGGACAGCGCGAGCGAGGTCCCGAGGAACCCGCGGCGGGCGAGCATCAGGTCGCTGCGTGAGAACTCGCTGAGCAGGGCCACGGTCTGCGGGCCCGCCCAGGGCAGGTCCACGCCGGAGACCGAGGGGGTCTGGTGGGCGGTGCGCAGGCCGAGCTGCTCGATGGCGACGACGGCGCCGAAGCGTTCGGAGAACAGCTCGGACAGGATCCGCGGCACCGGCTCGCGCGGCTGCTCGCCGTCCAGCCAGCGGCGCACCCGGGAGGTGTCGGTGCTGATGTGGTGCGCGCCCATCTGCCGGGCCCGCCGGTTCACCTGGCGCGCGAGTTCGCCCTTGGACCAGCCGCTGCGCACGAACCACGAGGTGAGCTGCTCGTTCGGTCGCGGACCGTCCGGGCCGTCGCCCCGCACGGCGGTGTCGGCGGATTCCATGTCCGGTCCGCTTGCGCCGTTGCCGCTCACTGGAACGCCCCCATCCCGGAACACTTCCTTTGCCTCCGGCATACCCACGGATGCGGAAGCTATCGGGTTTCGTGCAACTGAAAGTAATCCTACGATCACCCCTTCGGCGAGGCCGTTTCCGGAATCGCCACCATTCGCCACCCCTTCGGATGAACGCGCCACCGGGCAACCGCGATTCACTTGACACAGGACGGCCAGCAGTTGGCGGACCGGTGTACGGCGGGGAGTGCGCGGCGAGGAGTGCGCCGGGCGGACCCACCGGTTCCGGGGCGGATTCCGGTCCGGATTCCGCCTCGTAACCACCGGCGCGTCCGACCCGTTGGAGGGGGCATGGGCATGGGCTTCACGATCGGCGGCAGCATCGGCGGCCGGAGCACCAAGGAGTTCCGTTCCGCCGCCCGGCGGCGCGGCAACCGGATGTCGGAGTGCACGGCGGTGGCGGAGTACACCGGCCTGTGGGGCTGGGACGTGGTGCCCGGCGCCCGGGCCGCCGCGCCGGCCCGGGAGTGCTCCTGCGGGGACGCGCAGTGCGCGGCGCCGGGCGCGCATCCGCTGGCCTTCGAGGCGACGGTGCCCGCGGGCGCCACGCTGGACGAGGTGACGGCGGCCTGGTCGCAGTTCCCGGGAGCCGCCGTGCTGCTGCCGGTGGGCCGGTCCTTCGACGTCATCGAGGTCTCCGCGGAGGCGGGCCGGCGGGCGCTGGTCCGGCTGGAGCGGATGGGCCTGCCGCTGGGCCCGGTGATCGCGACCCCCGACGGCCGGGCCCAGTTCTTCGTGGCCCCGGGCGCGGCGGCGCAGCTGCCGCAGCTGCTGTACCGGATGGGCTGGGACGACGCCGACCTGGACCTGCACGCCCGGGGCGCGGGCTCGTTCCTGACCGCGCCGCCGTCGGACCTGGCGGGCCTGGGCCCGGTCAGCTGGCTGCGGCCGCCGGCGCTGGACTCGGCCCGCCCGCCGCAGGCCCGGCTGCTGCTGGGCACGCTGGCCTACATCTGCCACCGCTTCGACCGCTAGGCGTCCCCTCCGGCCGGGCGCCGGCGTACGGCGAGGGGCCCGGGGTTCGGTGCGAACCCCGGGCCCCTCGTCGTACGGGTGCCGGTCGGTGGCCGGTCAGTCGCCGATCAGGGCGTCGACGAACGCCGCCGGCTCGAAGGGGGCGAGGTCGTCCGGGCCCTCGCCGAGGCCGACCAGCTTGACCGGGACGCCCAGCTCGCGCTGGACCGCGATCACGATGCCGCCCTTGGCGGTGCCGTCGAGCTTGGTGAGCACGATGCCGGTGATGTCCACGACCTCGGCGAAGACGCGGGCCTGCATCAGACCGTTCTGCCCGGTCGTGGCGTCGAGGACGAGCAGGATCTCGTCCAGCGGGCCGTGCTTCTCCACGACGCGCTTGACCTTGCCGAGCTCGTCCATCAGGCCGGTCTTGGTGTGCAGGCGGCCGGCGGTGTCGATGAGGACGACGTCCGCGCCCTCGGCGATGCCCTCCTTGACCGCGTCGAACGCGATGGAGGCGGGGTCGCCGCCCTCGGGGCCGCGCACGGTGCGCGCGCCGACCCGCTCGCCCCAGGTCTGGAGCTGGTCGGCGGCGGCGGCGCGGAAGGTGTCGGCGGCGCCCAGGACCACGCTGCGGCCGTCGGCCACCAGGACGCGGGCGAGCTTGCCCGTGGTGGTGGTCTTGCCGGTGCCGTTGACGCCGACGACCATCACCACACCGGGGGTGTCGGTGCCGGACTCCGTCTTGACGGCCCGCTCGTAGTCCGTGCCGACGAGGGCCAGAAGCTCCTCGCGCAGCAGGCCGCGCAGTTCCTCGGGGGTGCGGGTGCCGAGCACCTTGACGCGCTCGCGCAGCCGGTCGACAAGCTCCTGGGTCGGCTTGACGCCGACGTCGGCGGTCAGGAGGGTCTCCTCGATCTCCTCCCAGGTGTCCTCGTCGAGGTGCTCGCGGGAGAGCAGCGTGAGCAGACCCTTGCCGAGCGAGTTCTGCGAGCGGGCGAGGCGGGCGCGCAGCCGGACCAGGCGGCCCGCGGTGGGCGCGGGCACCTCGATCTCGGGGGCGGCCGGAGCCTCCGGTTCCACCACGACGGGGGCCTCGGGGGCCGCGGCCTCCGCCTCCGGGAGCACGACCTCCTCGATGGTCCGGCGCGGTTCTTCGACCGTCGGAGCGGCGTCCTCCCCCACCTGCGGTTCGGCGGGCGGGGCAGTGATGGTCGGCGTGCTCGGCGGCGCGGGCGGCAGCTGCTTCTTCTTGCGGCTGCTGACCACGAGACCGCTGATGGCACCGACCGCGACCAGGGCGATGACTACAGCAAGGATGAGGAATTCCATAACCCAGCCAGTATGCGCGACCTCGCGGTCCGTGCCTCGTATCTGCTGGTCGAGGGGTCGGGCCCCGGCGCCGACGGGTGATCCACCGGGCCCTTCGACCCTGTTTGTGTCTTTCTCGGCACATCTACGATGATGGGCAACTCCCCTCATTCCCCGCACCACGGAGTACCCATGCCTGCCGAGCCCGACGGCGCGATAGAGACCCGCGGCCTGGAGCCCGTCCCCGACGACGAGCGCACCGGCCGCGTCCGGGAGCTGGTCCCGACCTGGGTGGCCGCCAACATCAGCGTGCTGCTGCTCACCATGGGCGCCGGGCTGGTGATCTTCAACAAGCTCAACCTGTGGCAGGTGCTCGTGGTGGCCGTCGCCGCGCCCGTGCTCTCGTACGGGCTCGTCGGCCTGATCTCGATCGCCGGCAAGCGCGGCGGCGCCCCGGGCATGGCGCTGTCGCGCGCCGTCTTCGGGCAGCGGGGCAACCTCTTCCCCGGCACGCTGATCTGGATCGCCCGGTGGGGCTGGGAGACCATCAACGCGGTCAGCGGCGCCTACGCGGTCCTGACCGTGCTGGACCTGCTGTTCGGCGTCAGGAGCAACACCGCGCTGATCGTGGTGACGCTGCTGCTCTTCGTCGGCTGCACCTTCGTCGTCTCGGGCCTGGGCATCAACGCCCTGCGGGTCTGCTCGACCTGGTCGACGTACCTGTTCGGCGCGTTCAGCGTGCTGGTGCTCGGCTATCTGGTGGTGACCACCGACTGGTCGGCGGTCTTCGGCAAGCCGGCCGGTTCCACCGCGATGATGATCGCCGGTATCGGCACCATCGCCGCCGGCGGCATCAGCTGGGTGCCGTCCGGCCCCGACTTCACGCGCTACCTGCCGCGGACCGCCTCGGCCCGGGGCATGGTGGGCGCCACGGTCGGCGGGGCCGCGGTCGTGGTGATCCCGCTGGTGCTGATGGGCGCGGTGATGGCGGTCGGCACCCCCGACCTGGCCTCGGCTCAGGACCCGGTGTCCTTCATCGGCGAGCTGCTGCCGACCTGGCTGGCGGTGCCGTACCTGCTGATCGCGCTCGTCGGCATGCTGCTGATCAACTCGATGTCGATGTACTCGGCCGGGTTCACCGCGCAGACGCTGGGCATCCGGGTGCCGCGCGCCTGGGCCGTCAGTGTGAACGCCGCGATCAGCCTCGTCTTCGGGTTCCTGCTGATGGTGGTGGCCACCAGCTTCTTCGGGTCGTTCATCTCCTTCCTGACGCTGCTGGCGGTGGCCTTCTCCGCGTGGATCGGCGTGTTCGGCGTGGACATGCTGCGCCGCACGGCGTACGACGGCCGGGCCCTGCTGGACACCGGCCGCACCAGCGCGTACTGGTACCGGGGCGGGTACGCCTGGCAGGCGATGACCGCGTGGGGCCTGGCGCTGGTGGTGGGGCTGCTGTTCACCAAGGTGGACTGGTTCGCCGGCCCGCTGGCCTCGACCTGGATCGGCCGCAACGGGCTGGGCTGGGCGGCCGGCATCGTGACCTCGGCCGTGCTGTACGCCGTCCTGCCGCGGGCGGCGGCCGCGGCGCCGGCCGGGGGCGGCGCGCCGGAGGCCGCCGGGTCGGCGGACGGGCGCGAGCCCGCCGGATCCCTGTCCAACTGACGCCGCGTCAGCTAAGGTCCCCCTCCGCCACCCACACCCGGCGGAGGGGGACTTCTCCATGCCCATCACCGTGGCCCGGTTCAACCTCGTCGACCCGCACGGCACCCCCGAGACCCTCGCCGCCCGCCACCGGGCCGCGCTGGAGATGGCGGTGTACGCCGACCAGCACGGCATCGACACCGTCCAGACCGAGGAGCACCACGGCACGGACAACAACTGGCTGCCCTCGCCGTTCGTCTTCGCCGGAGCCGTCCTGGGCGCGACCCGGCGCATCGCCGTCACCGTCTCGGCCGTCATCGGCCCGCTGTACGACCCGTTGCGGATGGCCGAGGACATCGCGGTGCTGGACCTGCTGGGCGGCGGCCGGCTGGTGACGGTCGCGGGCATCGGCTACCGCCCCGAGGAGTACGAGCAGCACGGCGTCGAGTGGGGGCGGCGCGGCCGGCTCCAGGACGAGCTGCTGGAGACGCTGCTGAAGGCCTGGACCGGGGAGCCGTTCGCGTTCCGCGGGCGGACCGTCCGGGTGACGCCGGTGCCGTTCACCCGGCCGCATCCGCTGCTGCTGGTGGGCGGCAGCTCCCGGGCGGCGGCCCGCCGGGCGGCCCGGCTGGGGCTGCCGTTCTTCCCGAGCGCGCACCTGCCGGAGCTCCAGGCGTACTACGAGGAGCAGCTCGCGGAGCACGGGACGGAGGGCTTCTGCATGATGCCGGCGGCCGAGACGCCGCTGCTGCACATCGCGCAGGACCCGGACCGGGTGTGGGCCGAGCACGGGGAGTGCTTCCTGCACGAGGCGGCGACGTACGCGTCCTGGCAGTCCAAGGACATCCGCTCGGCCGTGCGGTCGGGCGCGCGGACGGTGGCGGAGCTGCGCGCGGAGGGCGTGTACCGGGTGCTCACCCCGCAGGAGGCGGTGGCGTACGCGCGCGGCGCGGGCGAGGCGGGCAACCTCGTGCTGCACCCGCTGTGCGGCGGGATGCCGGTGGAGGAGGGCTGGCGCAGCCTGCGCCTGCTGTGCGAACAGGTGCTGCCCCGGCTCGGTCGGTGAACCGGGGCAGCACCTGCTTCGAGGAGAGGGGTGAGGCGGGGGAGGATTACCCCATCTCCTCCAGCGCCTTGCCCTTGGTCTCCGGCACCCACTTGAGGATGAACGGGATCGAGAGCACGGCGAAGACGGTGTAGATCACGTAGGCGCCCGACAGGTTCCAGTCGGACAGGCTCGGGAAGCTGACCGTGATCAGCCAGTTGGCGACCCACTGGGCCGCGGCGGCGACGCCGAGGGCCGCGGCCCGGATGCGGTTGGGGAACATCTCGCCCAGCAGCACCCAGACGACCACGCCCCACGAGAGGGCGAAGAAGAGCACGAAGGCGTGGGCGGCGAGCAGGGCGACGGTGCCCTGGGTGTCGGGCATGGTGATGTCGTCGCCGGTGCCGGTCTTGTACGAGAACGCCCAGGCGGCCAGGCCCAGCGAGATCGCCATGCCGACGGAACCGATGAGCGCCAGCGGCTTGCGGCCGATCCGGTCCACGAAGATCATCGCGATCACGGTGCCGATGATGTTGATGATCGAGGTGGTGAAGGAGTACAGGAACGAGCTGCTCGGGTCGATGCCGACGGACTGCCACAGCGAGGAGCTGTAGTAGAAGATCACGTTGATGCCGACGAGCTGCTGGAAGACCGACAGGCCGATGCCGACCCAGACGATGGGCAGCAGGCCGAACCGGCCGCCGAGCAGGTCCTTGAAGGTGGACTTGTGCTCGGAGTGCATGGCGAGCTCGATCTCGGCGACCCGGGCGTCCAGGTCCACCCCGGAGCCCTCGACCTCGGAGAGCACGGTACGGGCCTGCTCGTGGCGGCCGACGGAGATCAGGAAGCGCGGGGACTCGGGGATCACGAAGGACAGCAGGCCGTAGAGGGCGGCCGGGACCACCATCACGCCGAGCATCCACTGCCAGGCCTCCAGGCCGCCGACGACGCCGCGCTGCTCGCCGTCGGCGAGGTTCAGGATGCCCCAGTTGACCAGCTGGGAGACGGCGATGCCCACGACGATCGCGGCCTGCTGGAAGGAGGCGAGCCGGCCGCGGTAGGCGGCCGGGGAGACCTCGGCGATGTAGGCGGGGCCGATGACGGAGGCCATGCCGATCGCGAACCCGCCGACGACGCGCCACACGGCCAGGTCCCACAGGGCGAACGGCATCGCGGAGCCGAGGGCACTGGCGACGAAGAGCACGGAGGCGATCTGCATGCAGCGGATGCGGCCGATGCGGTCGGCGATCCGGCCGGCCGTGGCGGCGCCGAGGGCGCAGCCGATCAGGGCGGCGGCGATCACCTGGGCGAGGGCCTCGGAGCCGATGTCGAAGCGTTCCCGGATGGCGACGACGGCGCCGTTGATGACGGAACTGTCGTAGCCGAAGAGGAAGCCGCCCATGGCCGCGGCCGCGGTGATGAAGACGACGTGACCGAGGTGGTCGGGGTGGGATGCGGGTCCGCCGCTGGGCGACGACTTCGCTGTGCTGGTCAAGGTCTGCTCCGTGGGGGTTCGTCCGTCCTCCCAGTGGCGCACAGGTCATGATCGGGCACCACCCGAGGCCGGGGGACAGCGGAGCGAGCCTATGTGTTCATTTCCTGAAGTCAAGAGGTGGCTGGAACTTATCGAGTGACTTATTTCCTTCACTTCTTGAAGAGAGCAGCTCGCAAGGGTCCCGCCTCGGCCTCATCGGAGGCGCTGACCGACGACCTTGGAGACGCCGTCGCCCTGCATGGAGACGCCGTACAGGGCGTCGGCGACCTCCATCGTGCGCTTCTGGTGGGTGATGACGATCAGCTGCGAGGCCTCCTGGAGCTCCTGCATGATCCGGATCAGCCGCTGCAGGTTGGTGTCGTCCAGCGCGGCCTCGACCTCGTCCATCACGTAGAAGGGGCTCGGCCGGGCCTTGAAGATGGAGACCAGCAGGGCCACGGCCGTCAGCGAGCGCTCGCCGCCGGAGAGCAGGGACAGCCGCTTGACCTTCTTGCCCGGCGGGCGGGCCTCGACGTCCACGCCGGTGGTGAGCATGTTGTCGGGATCGGTCAGGACCAGCCGGCCCTCGCCGCCGGGGAACAGCCGGGAGAACACCCCTTCGAACTCACGGGCCGTGTCCCGGTACGCCTCGGTGAACACCTGCTCGACGCGCTGGTCGACCTCCTTCACGACCTGAAGGAGGTCGGCCCGGGTCCTGCGGAGGTCCTCCAACTGCTCGCTGAGGAACTTGTGCCGTTCCTCCAGGGCCGCGAACTCCTCCAGGGCCAGCGGATTCACCTTGCCGAGCTGCTGGTAGGCGCGTTCGGCGGCCTTCAGCCGCTTCTCCTGCTGCGCGCGGACGAACGGGCCCGGGCGGTTGCGGGGATGGTCGGGGTCCTCGGGCAGTTCCTCGCCCTCGGCGGGCGGGGACGGCGGGACCGGCTGGTCGGGGCCGTACTCGGCGACCAGGCCGGCCGGTTCGATGCCGAGCTCCTCCAGGGCGCGGGTCTCCAGGGCCTCGATGCGCAGGCGCTTCTCCGCGCCGAGGACCTCGCCGCGGTGGACCGAGTCGGTCAGCTTGTCCAGCTCGCCCTTGAGGTCCCGGGCGCGGGTGCGGGCCTGGCCGAGGGCCAGCTCACGGCGGCCCTTGGCCGCCTCCGCGGCGGCCTTCTCCTCCTCGGCGCGGCGCACCGAGACCTCGATGTGCGCCAGCAGCTGCCGGGCACCGGCGGCCACGGCCCCGGCGACCTCGGCCTCGTGGCGCAGCCGGGCGCGGCGGCGTTCGGCCCGGGCGCGGGCCTCGCGTTCGGCGCGGGCGCCGCGGTCGAGGGCGTCGGCGCGGCCGGCCAGGCCCTTGACGCGCTCCTCGTGGGTGCGCAGCTGGAGTCGGGCCTCCATCTCGGTCTGCCGGGCGTTGGCGCCGTCGGCGGCCAGGCGGTCGCGGACGGAGCCGTCCGGCTCCTCCTCGACCGGCAGCTCCTCGGCGGCCGCGAGGCGCTCGGCGCACTCCTCGACCTCGGCCAGCGCCTGGTCCAGGGCCTCCTGCGCCTTGGCCGCCGCGGCGGCGGAGCGTTCCGCCTCGCCGGCGGCGCCCTTGGCCTGGCCGGCGAGGCGGCCGAGCTGCTGGGCGACCCCGGCCCGGGCCTTCTCGCCCGCGCGGAGCCGTTCGGCCAGTTCCTCCACCTGGGTGACGCAGGCGCGCCGCCGGGCCTCGGCGGCGGTGCGTACGTCGCCCAGCTCGGCGCACCGCAGGTCGAGCTCGGCCAGCTCCCGGGCGGCCTCGTCCACGGCGGCCTGCACCTCCAGCAGGCTGGGCGCCCCGGCGGAGCCGCCGTGCGCGAACCGCGCCCCGAGGACGTCCCCGTCGGCGGTCACCGCCACGAGGTCGCTCCGCTCGGCCACCACCGCCTCGGCCTCCTCCAGCGTCCCCACGACGACGAAGTCCCGCAGCACCCGGCGCAGCGCGGCCAGCACCCCGCCCTCGGCCCGCACCAACTCCACCGCGGTCACCGCCCCCCGCACGGCCACACCCCCCGCAGCCGCTGCCGGCGCCCCCGCGGGGGCCGGGCCGGGGCCGGGGCCGGGCAGGGGCCCGGGGGCTGCCGGTGCGGGGCCGGAGGTCGGCGAGGCGGGGGCCGGCGCCTGCGACGTCTGGCCCGGCACCGCCGGAGCAGCCGGGGTACGGGCCGGTGGCTCCGGGGCCTGGCCCTGCCCCGGGAGCGGCGGCGGGGGCGGGGCGGGATCGCCCGTGATGAGGAAGGCGGCACGGCCGGCGTCGGTGGTGCGCAGGTGGCGGATGGCGGACGTGGCCGCGGCGGGGGTGCTGACGGCCAAGGCGTCGGCGGCGGCGCCGAGGGCCGCGGCCAGCGGGACCTCGTAGCCGGGGGTGACGGTCAGCCGCTCGGCGGCCGGGCCGAGGATGCCGGACAGGCGCTCGGCGGCGGCCAGCACCGCCCCGGTCCCGTCCTTGCGCCGCAGCCCCG
>NZ_JAJAUY010000108.1 GCF_020532625.1 Streptomyces antimicrobicus
GCGGGAATGCTCCGGTGGCCGGCGGCGGGAGCGCCCGGGCGGCCGGGCTGCGCGCAGGCGCCGTCGCCGGTGGTCTCGCCCTGCTCGTGGCCGGCTGCGCGTCGATGCCGGACCACGGCGAGATCCGTCAGGTCAAGGCCTCGCACGGCACCGACTCCCAGGTCCGGGTGTTCGGCGTACCGCCGGCCGAGAACGCCAGCCCCTCCGACATCGTGGACGGGTTCGTGGAGGCGATGACCGCCGACGACCCGCAGCTGGAGACCGCCCGCAAGTACCTGACCGACGAGGCGGCCAAGAACTGGAGGCCGAGCTCCGGGGTCACCGTCACCTCCGGCGGCCTGACCTGGGTGTCGGTGCAGGGCGAGAAGGACCCGGACGGGCCCCGGTTCAAGCTCAGCGGCAAGAAGCTCGCCACCGTCGACGAGCGCAGCGCGTACCAGCCCCACACCGCCGGCGGGACGTACGACGAGTACCTGCAGCTGGTCAAGGGCAAGGACGGCCAGTGGCGCATCGCCACCCCGCCGAACGGGCTGGTGCTCAGCGAGTCCGACTTCCAGCGCATCTTCAAGCCCGTCAACAAGTACTACTTCGCCGGCTCGACGCTGGTCGCCGACCCGGTGTACGTACGCCAGCGCACCGACCCCGAGACCCGCATGGACCCGATGGCACAGACCGTCAAGTCCCTGCTGGCCGGCCCCTCCAAGTGGCTCGGGCCGGTGGTCACCTCCAGCTTCCCCAGCGGTACGGAGCTGCGCGAGGGCACCAAGTCGCTGACGTACGACAGCCAGAACGGCCAGAACACGCTGCGGGTGCCGCTCAACGACAAGGCCGACAACGTGGCGCAGCCGCAGTGCCAGAAGATGGCCGCTCAGCTCTTCTACACGGCGCGCGACCTGACGGCCTCCCGGCTGGACCGGGTCGAGCTGCTGCGCTCGGACAAGTCCGCGCTGTGCGGGGTGGCCGAGGCGACGGCGTCGACGACGGCCGGGCGGACGACGGGGACGCGCTACCAGTACTACGTCGACAACGACGCCAAGCTGGTGCGGATGGAGCTGCACACCGAGAGCGAGCTCCAGGACCGGGCGAACGCGGTACCCGGCCCGCTGAACACCACGCCCGGCTTCCGGGTGGGCGCGGCGGCGGTGGCGTACGACGAGAAGCGCGCCGCGGTGGTCTCCGAGGACGGGCACGCCCTGCACGTGGTCTCGCTGACGACGGCCGGGCAGATGCCGGTGCCGGTCCTGACCAGCCGGGCCAACAAGCTGACGGCACCCAGCTGGGACCCGCGCGGCGATCTGTGGGTGGCCGACCAGGACCCGGCGGCGCCGGCGCTGTGGCTGGTGCGCGGCGGGGTCGCCAAGCCGGAGAAGGTCGAGGTCGCCGGGCTGGACGGGGGCCGGATCAGCGCGTTGCGGGTGGCCCCGGACGGGGTGCGGATCGCGCTGCTGGTCGTCAAGGACGGGCGCAAGAACCTCCACATCGGCCGGATCGAGCGGCCGGAGAGCCGCCCCGACGGCCCGGGCACGGCGGCCGGCACGGTGTCCGTGCGCGAGCTGCGGGCCGCGGCACCGCAGATGGCCGACGTCACGGCGATGAGCTGGGCCCCGCGCGGGCGGCTGCTGGTGGTCGGTCGGGAGAGCGGCGGGGTGGTGCAGGCCCGCTACATGCTGTCGGACGGCTCGATGGTCGCGGCCAGCCTGCCGGGCGCGACCGGCCTGACGGCGATCGCCGCCTCGGACGACGAGAACAAGCCGGTGGTGGCCCACTCGGTGGACGACGGCATCGTCTGGCTGCCGCCGGGCGCCCAGTGGCGCACGGTGGCCGCGGGGGGCAAGGCTCCGGTCTATCCGGGTTGAGCTGGGGGCCTGGGCTGGGGGTTGAGCTGGGGGCTGGGCTGGGGGCTGGTTCTGCTGGTTCTGCTAGTGGTCCTGCTGGTCCTGTTCCTGGTCTTGCTGCTCCGGCTCCAGCTCCAGCTCCGGCTCCAGCTCCAGCTCCAGCTCCAGCTCCTGTTCCTGTTCCTGCTCCTGCTTCTGCTTCTGGTTCTGCTGTTCGTCGTTCCCGGCCTCCTCCCGCGCCGCCCCATCGGTTATCCACAGGGGTGGTGCGGTCGAGGCGTACCCCGGCAGGCTGGTGTGCGTGCCGGGGTGGTGGTGGACGGAGGTGGTCGGGCTGGTGTTGCCGGGGGCGTGCGCGGGGTGCGGGGCCGCGCGCACGGTGCTGTGCGGGGCGTGCCGGGCGGAGGTCGTGGGAGGCGGGGCGGGCCGGGTCCGGCCGCGGCCGGTGCCCGGCGGGCTGCCGCCGGTGTACGCGGCCGGGGCCTACGGGGGCGTCGTACGGGCGGTGCTCCTCGCGCACAAGGAGCGCGGGGCGCTGCCGCTCGCCGAACCCCTGGGCGCGGCGTTGGCCGAGGCGGTGCGGGCGGGAGCAGGTGCGGGGGCGGGAGCGGGAGCGGGGGTGGGTACGGGGGAGGAGCCGGGAGTGGGCACGGGGGAAGGGCCGGGAGGGGGCACGGGGGAGGGGCCGGGAGCGGGAGCAGGAGCAGGAGCGGGGGCCAGGGCAGGCGCGGCCGGGCGTGCGCGGGGTCGCCCCGTCGTGCTGGTGCCCGTACCGTCCGCGCCCGCGCGGGTGCGGGCGCGGGGGCACGATCCGGCGCGGCGGATCGCGCTGGCCGCGGCGGCGCGGCTGCGGCGGGGCGGTGTCCGGGCGCGGGTGGCGTCCGTGCTGGGGCAGCGGCGCCAGGTGGCCGACCAGGGCGGCCTGGGGGCGCTGGAGCGCCGGCGGAACATGGCCGGGGCCCTGTACGTACGGCCCGGCGGCGCGGGCCTGCTGGCGGGCGTACAGCCGGTTCTGGTGGACGACGTGGTGACCACCGGCGCCACCCTCGCGGAGGCCGCCCGGGCGCTGCGCGCGCAGGTGCCGGGGGTGGCCGGCGGCGGCCTGTTCGCGGCGGTGGTGGCGGGACCGGCGGACGGGTTTGAGCCAAGATCCGGGAAAACTCGAACAGACCAATACGGACGGGAATAGATTTGGAACTGATCGGGAAGGCGCATCGTTCCAGGTAGTAGAAGCAATGGGGCACCTGAACGGAGGTACGTTCGAGTAGCGGGTGCCGACAACCGGCCTGGAGAGATATGTTCGGTTGAAGAGGAACTGGCGAGCCTCGACCCGCAACGTCTCTCGACTCCGACCTCGGTGGGGTGGAGATCTTGCCGATGGGGGAGGAGGAGGTGAAAGTCGCCAAGTCCGAGGCTCCGGTGTTCACCGGGGCCTGGTGTGCAAAAGGGAGACGCTTCGCCCGGGCGGCGAAGCAATCCGGGAACGGAGTTCTGCGTGGACATCGTCGTCAAGGGCCGTAAGACCGAAGTGCCCGAGCGGTTCCGCAAGCACGTGGCCGAGAAGCTCAACCTTGACAAGATCCAGAAGTATGACGCGAAGGTGATCAGCCTGGACGTCGAGGTGTCGAAGGAGCTGAACCCGCGGCAGGCCGACCGTTCCGACCGTGTGGAGATCACCGTGCGTTCGCGCGGTCCCGTGATCCGGGCCGAGGCGGCCGCCTCCGACCCGTACGCGGCGCTGGATCTCGCACACGAGAAGCTGGAGGCCCGGCTGCGCAGGCAGCACGACAAGCGCCACAGCCGCCGCGGCGCCGGCAGGCTCTCCGCCGCGGAAGTCGCCGACGTCGTTCCGGACGCGGCGACCTTGAATTCGAACGGTGAACCGGTGTCCGAGAGTCTCGCGGACGCGGTCCCGACCACCCGCATCGGACCGCTCGAAGTGAAGGGCGAGGGCCCGCTCATCGTCCGCGAGAAGACCCACTCGGCCGCACCCATGTCGCTCGACCAGGCGCTTTACGAAATGGAGCTGGTCGGGCACGACTTCTATCTTTTCGTCGACTCCGAGACGAAGCTGCCCAGCGTCGTCTACCGGCGTCACGCCTACGACTACGGCGTCATCCACGTCAATCCGGACGGTGCCTCCAGCTCGGAGGAGCCGCGCGGCGGCGCGGGCGGCGCGCTCGGCGGCTGACGGCCCGGCCGGTCGGTGCCCCTGTGGACGCCCGTTGCGTCCCGGGGGCACCCGTATGCTGGCGGTCAGTCAATCGGTGGGCGATTCCGCCGAATTGGTGCGGACCTTGCAGGGGGAGGAACGGATGGCGGACACCTTCGAGCCCGGCTGCCGTACGGGCGGCGCTCCGGCCGGCGGCGAGCCGATCCGGGTGCTCGTGGTGGACGACCACGCCCTGTTCCGGCGCGGGCTGGAGATCGTCCTCGCGCAGGAGGAGGACATCCAGGTCGTCGGAGAGGCCGGGGACGGGGCGGAGGCGGTGGACAAGGCCGCCGACCTGCTGCCGGACATCGTGCTGATGGACGTACGGATGCCACGGCGCGGCGGGATCGAGGCCTGTACGTCGATCAAGGAGGTGGCCCCCTCCGCGAAGATCATCATGCTGACGATCAGCGACGAGGAGGCCGACCTCTACGACGCGATCAAGGCGGGCGCGACCGGGTACCTGCTCAAGGAGATCTCCACGGACGAGGTGGCCACGGCCATCCGCGCCGTGGCGGACGGCCAGTCGCAGATCAGCCCGTCGATGGCGTCGAAGCTGCTGACGGAGTTCAAGTCGATGATCCAGCGCACCGACGAGCGCCGGCTGGTGCCGGCGCCGAGGCTGACCGACCGGGAGCTGGAGGTGCTGAAGCTGGTGGCGACCGGTATGAACAACCGGGACATCGCCAAGGAGTTGTTCATCTCCGAGAACACCGTCAAGAACCACGTCCGCAACATCCTGGAGAAGCTGCAGCTGCACTCCCGGATGGAGGCGGTGGTGTACGCGATGCGCGAAAAGATCCTGGAGATCCGCTGACGGTCCCGCCCCTCCGCCACGGTCCCGACCGGGGGCCCGTGCCCTGACCACGGCCCCCGACGGCGTCCTACGCCGGACCCGCGCCGGGCCTGCCTTGGCCGCACCCGCGCTGGCCCGCGCCGGGCCCGCCCTCGGCGGAGCCGAGCGGCTAGCCCGGCCCGGCCGAGCGGGAGACCCGCCCGAGGCCGAACCTGACCGGAGGCCCGCCGCCGCCCCCGCCGCGCCGAGTTGGAGAGGGGCCAGCCGGGCCCCGACGCGGGCCCGGGCCGCGGGCGCACCCCCGGTTGGAGCGGAGCCGGTAACCGGCCGGGCGGAGCGGGACACCCGGTGCGGCCCAGGTCGGGCCCCGACGGCGGGCCCTAGGCTCGCACCGGCCGAGCCGTGTCGAGCCGGAGACAGGTTCCGGCGCACCCTGCCTCGACCGCGCGCCCTCGGCTCGTACCTGCCGAGCCGAGCGGGACCCGACGCGGGCCTACGGCGGAGCCGCGCCGGGCCCGCCCTCGGCGAAGCCGGGCGGGAGACCCGCCCCGGCCGGGCCATCCCGGGCCTCAGCCGAGCCGAGTTGGAGAGGAGTCGCCCGCTCTCGTTCCCCCGCCCCCGGCCGAGCCGCAGACCCGCCCGGGGCCGAAGCCGGCCGGAGGCCCGTCCCAAGCCCGGGCGGGCGGTGTGGCGGCGCTCGGCCCCCGCCCGGTCGGGCGGTGTGGCGCCGGGCCTGGCACCCGCCCGGTCGGGCGGCGTGGCGCCGGGTCCGGCCCCGGCTCGGTCGGGCGGTGTGGCGGCGCGCGGCTTCGGTGCTTGGGGTCCGGCTCCGGGGTCGGTCCGGCTCAGGTGAGGTGGGTCAGTTCTGCCGTGACCGCCGCGGCTTCGGCGGGGGTCGTGGCGCGGTCCACGCGGATCGTGTCGCAGCCCACCCACTGCGCCGCCTCGCGCAGGGCCGCCGCCATGGCGGGGGCCGCCTTCGGGGTGGTCAGCGAGAGCTGGCGGGCCACCAGGGTGCGGCCCTCGCGGGCCGGGTCGACGCGGCCCTGCAGGCGCCCGCCCGTCAGCAGCGGCATGGCGAAGTAGCCGTGGACCCGCTGGGGCCGCGGCACGTAGGCCTCCAGGCGGTGCGTGAAGCCGAAGATCCGCTCCGTGCGCGGCCGGTCCCAGATCAGCGAGTCGAACGGCGAGAGCAGCGTCGTGCGGTGCCGGCCCCGCGGCACGCTCGCCAGCGCGGCCGGGTCCGCCCAGGCCGCGGCCGGACCGCCGCCCTTGCCCCAGCCCTCGACCTCGACCGGCACCAGGCCGGAGTCGGCGATCACGTCGTCGACCTGGCGGCCGGCGAGCCGGTGGTAGTCCGCGATGTCGGCCCGGGTGCCGACGCCGAGGGACTGCCCGGCCAGCGCCACCAGCCGGCGCAGGCACTCGCGGTCGTCGAGCTCGTCGTGGAACAGGGCGTCCGGCACCGCGCGCTCGGCGAGGTCGTAGACGCGCTTCCAGCCGCGCCGCTCGGTGCAGACCACCTCGCCGGTGTCGAGCAGCCACTCCACCGCGATCTTGGTCTCCGACCACTCGAACCACTCGCCGCCGTTCTTGGCACCGCCCAGCTCGGACGAGGTCAGCGGCCCCTCGGCGGCGAGCCGGTGCAGCACGGCCTCGGTGGACCGTTCCTTGTCCTTCAGGACGTGCCAGCGGTGCCCCCGGGCCCGCCGGGCGCGGCGCCGGAACGCGAAGTGCGGCCACTCCTCGATCGGCAGGATGCACGCGGCGTGCGACCAGTACTCGAAGGCGTGGCTGTCGGACCAGTAGGCGCGCTCCACCGCCTCCCGGCCGACCGCGCCCAGCCGTGCGTAGGGGACCAGCTCGTGCGAGCGGGCCAGCACCGAGATCGTGTCGAGCTGTACGGCGCCCAGGTGGCGGAGCACCCCCCGGACCCCGCCCCGGCGGTCGGGCGCGCCGAGGAAGCCCTGGGCGCGCAGGGCGATCCGGCGCGCGTCGTCGGCGGACAGGGACAGGGACGGCGGCGGGAGCAGGCTCATGGCCGCAGCCTAGGACCCGCCACTGACAACGGGCCCGGGGGCGGGAGGTCCCCGTCACCGGGCCTCGGGCGCGGGAGGTCCCCGTCACCGGACCGGGCGCCGGAGGTCCCTGTCACCGGACCGGGCGCGGGCGGTCCCGTCATGCGATCCGTCCCCCGCGAGGCCCCGTCACGCGACCCGTCCCCTGCGAGGCCCCGTCACGCGACCCGTCCCGCGCGAGGTCCCGACACGCGACCCGTCCCCCGCGAGGTCCCCGTCACGGAAGCGAACAGTTTTCGCAAAGTGCGGCACCTTCGGCGCGTCCCGCGCGTTGTCCTTACGGGTGCCGGCCGCCCCGCGGCCGCGGTAGACCTCCCGGCGTGGCCTCGTCCTCGCTTACGATGGCCGGTGCGGTGGGGCCCACCTGCCGTGCCCGTGTACGAAACAGTGCCAGGCCCGACCGGCAAGGAGACCCGCCTCAGTGTCCGTCCTCACCAAGCTCATGCGTGCAGGCGAAGGCAAGATCCTGCGCAAACTGCACCGCATTGCGGACCAGGTCAACTCCATCGAAGAGGACTTCGTCAATCTCTCCGACGCCGAGTTGCGGGCGCTCACGGACGAGTACAAGCAGCGCTACCAGGACGGTGAGTCCCTGGACGACCTGCTGCCCGAGGCGTTCGCCACCGTCCGCGAGGCCGCCAAGCGCGTGCTCGGCCAGCGCCACTACGACGTCCAGATCATGGGTGGTGCCGCGCTGCACCTCGGGTACGTCGCGGAGATGAAGACCGGTGAGGGCAAGACCCTGGTCGGCACCCTGCCCGCGTACCTGAACGCCCTGTCCGGCGAGGGCGTGCACCTGATCACGGTGAACGACTACCTCGCCGAGCGCGACTCCGAGATGATGGGCCGCGTCCACCGCTTCCTCGGCCTGAGCGTGGGCTGCATCCTGGCGAACATGTCGCCGGCCCAGCGCCGCGAGCAGTACGCGTGCGACATCACGTACGGCACGAACAACGAGTTCGGCTTCGACTACCTGCGCGACAACATGGCCTGGTCGAAGGACGAGCTGGTCCAGCGCGGCCACAACTTCGCCGTGGTCGACGAGGTCGACTCGATCCTCATCGACGAGGCCCGTACCCCGCTGATCATCTCCGGCCCCGCCGACCAGGCCACGAAGTGGTACGGCGACTTCGCCAAGCTGGTCACCCGCCTGACCAAGGGCGAGCCGGGCAACCCGCTCAAGGGCATCGAGGAGACCGGCGACTACGAGGTCGACGAGAAGAAGCGGACCGTCGGCATCCACGAGTCCGGCGTCGCCAAGGTCGAGGACTGGCTCGGCATCGACAACCTGTACGAGTCGGTGAACACCCCGCTCGTCGGTTACCTGAACAACGCCATCAAGGCGAAGGAACTGTTCAAGAAGGACAAGGACTACGTCGTCATCGACGGCGAGGTCATGATCGTCGACGAGCACACCGGCCGTATCCTCGCCGGCCGCCGCTACAACGAGGGCATGCACCAGGCGATCGAGGCGAAGGAAGGGGTGGACATCAAGGACGAGAACCAGACGCTCGCCACGATCACCCTGCAGAACTTCTTCCGCCTGTACAAGAAGCTCTCCGGCATGACCGGTACGGCCATGACCGAGGCCGCCGAGTTCCACCAGATCTACAAGCTGGGCGTCGTGCCGATCCCGACGAACCGGCCGATGCAGCGCGTGGACCAGCCGGACCTGATCTACCGGACCGAGGTCGCCAAGTTCGCGGCCGTCGTGGACGACATCGCGGAGAAGCACGAGAAGGGCCAGCCGATCCTCGTCGGCACCACCTCGGTCGAGAAGTCCGAGTACCTCTCGCAGCAGCTGAGCAAGCGCGGCATCCCGCACGAGGTCCTCAACGCCAAGCACCACGAGCGCGAGGCCGCCATCGTCGCGCAGGCCGGCCGCCGCGGCGCGGTCACCGTCGCCACGAACATGGCCGGTCGCGGTACCGACATCAAGCTCGGCGGCAACCCCGACGACCTCGCCGAGGCCGAGCTGCGCCAGCGCGGCCTGGACCCCGAGGAGCACATCGAGGAGTGGGCGCACGCCCTGCCCGACGCGCTCCAGCGGGCCGAGGCGGCCGTCAAGGCCGAGTTCGAGGAGGTCAAGGAGCTCGGCGGGCTGTACGTGCTGGGCACCGAGCGGCACGAGTCGCGGCGCATCGACAACCAGCTGCGGGGTCGTTCCGGCCGTCAGGGCGACCCGGGCGAGTCCCGCTTCTACCTGTCGCTGGGCGACGACCTGATGCGACTGTTCAAGGCGCAGATGGTCGAGCGCGTGATGTCCATGGCCAACGTGCCGGACGACGTGCCGATCGAGAACAAGATGGTGACGCGGGCGATCGCGTCCGCCCAGTCGCAGGTCGAGAACCAGAACTTCGAGACGCGCAAGAACGTCCTGAAGTACGACGAGGTCCTCAACAACCAGCGTGAGGTCATCTACCGCGAGCGCCGCCGCGTCCTGGAGGGCGAGGACCTGCACGAGCAGGTGCGCCACATGATGGACGACACCATCGACGCGTACATCGCGGCCGAGACCGTCGAGGGCTTCGCCGAGGAGTGGGACCTGGACCGGCTGTGGAGCGCGTTCAAGCAGCTCTACCCGATCAAGGTCACCATCGAGGAGCTGGAGGAGGCCGCCGGCGACCGCGCCGGGATCACGGCCGAGTTCATCGCGGAGCTGGTCAAGGACGACATCCACGAGCAGTACGACGCCCGCGAGAAGCAGCTCGGCTCCGAGGTCATGCGCGAGCTGGAGCGGCGCGTGGTGCTGTCGGTGCTGGACCGCAAGTGGCGCGAGCACCTCTACGAGATGGACTACCTGCAGGAGGGCATCGGCCTGCGGGCGATGGCGCAGAAGGACCCGCTGGTGGAGTACCAGCGCGAGGGCTTCGACATGTTCAACGCCATGCAGGACGGCATCAAGGAGGAGTCCGTCGGCTACCTGTTCAACCTGGAGGTCCAGGTCGAGCAGCAGGTCGAGGAGGTCCCGGTCCAGGAGGAGGCCTCCGTCCCGGCGGCCCGCCCCGAGATCAAGGCCAAGGGCCTGGAGGCCCCGCAGCGCCGCGGCGGCCTGCACTTCTCCGCGCCGTCGGTGGACGGCGAGGGCGGCGTGGTCGAGGGCGACTTCGAGGACGAGGCCGGTGCCGGTGCGGGCGACGGCATGACCCGCGCCGAACGCCGCAAGGCGCAGCGCGCGGCGGGCGGCCGCCGCCGCAAGAAGTAGCCGACCGGCGAAGCCACACCACGACGGGGTCGTCCCCGCGCCCATGGCGCGGGGGCGACCCCGTCGGCGTTCGCGCCCCCTGCCGCGCGGGGCCGGGTCGGCGTACGCCCGCACGGGCGGGGCCTGACGCCGACGTCGTAGGCGCGTCGCGGGGGCCGATCCCCAGGGGCCGTACGTGCGGCCTCTCTGTGCGGGGCCGCCCCCAAGCTGGTGGCGTACGTCCCCGCGCGGCTTCCGGTGCGCTGCAGGCCTCGGCCGGGCTGTAGGTGGCCCGGCCCGGCCGCCTCCCGGTGGCTGGTCGGGTCCGGTGCTTGCCGGGCCCGGGTCCGTGCTTGCCGGCGGGGTGCGTCAGGTCAGGGGGCCGGCCAGTTCCAGGGCTGCGCAGCGCCAGCGGAGGTCGGGGCCCTGTTCGAGGCGGAAGGCCATGGCGGTGACGCGTTCGCCCACGCCGATGCGGGCGAAGGCCTCGATGACGCCCGGGCAGGGGTGGAAGCGGCCGCAGTGCCGCAGGACCGGGCGCGGGCCCGGCGCCTGCGGGCCGACCGGGGCCAGCGCGACGAGCTGGTCGTAGGCCGGGCCGATGGTGTGGCCGAGCATGGCGTGGACCGGCCGCAGGCCGCTCAGCACGGCCAGCAGCCGCTCGGCGAACCAGTAGTGCGGCCCGAGCCGCACCGCGCGCGGCGCGGTCGGGGGCCGCCGCTGGTCCCGCCGCCCGGCGGGCCGCGTCCGCGACACCGCCCGCCCTCGCCCGCCACCCCGAACCGGCGGCACGGCCTCACCGCCGACGACACCTGTGTCCATACGATCGCCCCCGCATCAGCCAAGGCCCGGCGCGTACCGGGCGGTAACTTGTGGTGACTCTTCTAGGGTGCGCCGCTACCGTCCGCAACGCTCCGGGCCTGCCCGGCGGACCGAGCCCGGTTTCACCTATCCGGATGACAAGCCCCGGTGGGGACACGGCAGGCGCCCCGCCCCTGAGGCCGCAGGTGGACGGCGTCGGGCGTGCGGCAGGGCCCTCGATGGGGTACGGCGCCGTCACCCTGCGCTGACGTGCTCTGCCTCCGCAGGAGGCCACGGAATCCGGGGGCCCGAACCCAGCCGGCGGTCGTATGCTGAGGGCGTTCCCGACTACGGAAAGCAGCCGGTCATGCGCGTGTACGTCCCCCTGACCCTCCCCGGGCTCGCCGAGGCGCACAAGGCCGGTGAGCTGGGCCCGGCGCCCGTGCGGGCGTACGCCGTGACGCCCGGGCTGCGGGAGTGGTACGTGTCCGACGACATCGAGGAGCTGGAGTACGCCGCCCTCAGCCGGGCCGCCGCCGCCAGCCTGCGGATGCTCGCCGAGGACGCCGCCGCGCCGCGCCGGCGCGTCGTCGTCGCCGTCGACGTCGAGGACAAGGCCGCCTCCGCCACCCCCGGCCTCGACGAGGCCACGCTCGGCCAGGTCACCCTCGCCGGGCCGGTCCGGCTCGCGGTCGCGGCCGCCGTGCACGTGGACGCCGACGACGCCGAGGCCGATGTCGCCGCGGCCGCCGCGGCCCTGGCCGCCGCCGACGCCGGGGACGACGACGCGCGGTTCACCGTCGACGGCGCCGAGGACCACGAGCTGCTCTGGTTCGGCGTGCAGGAGATCCCGGGGCTGCTCGCATGACCGCCTCGTCCGCCCCTGACCGGGCCTCCGCCTCCGCCTCGCCTTCCGTCCCCGCCTCCGACGTGGTCCCCGCCTCCCCTTCCCTCCCCACCACCGACGCCGTCCCCGCCTCCGACGTGGTCCCCGCGCCTGAGCACGCCCCGGCCGCCGCGCGCGACCTCGTCCCGGCGCCCGAGCAGGGCCCGGCCCCCGGGTCCGCCGGCCCCCACCTCGTCTGGGACTGGAACGGGACCCTGCTGCACGACATCGACGCCGTCATCGCCGCGACGAACGCCTCCTTCGCCGAGTTCGGCTTCGCCCCGCTCACCCTGGAGGAGTACCGCGACCTCTACGTCGTGCCGGTGCCCAAGTTCTACGAGCGGATCATGGGCCGCCTCCCCACCGAGGCCGAGTGGTTGGTCATGGACGAGACCTTCCACCGCCACTACTGGGCCGCCGCCGAGACCGCCGGCCTCACCGACGGCGCCCGCGAGCTGCTCCACGACTGGCAGCGCCAGGGCCTGAGCCAGTCCCTGCTCTCCCTCGCGCCCCACGACCGTCTCGTGCCCCTCGTGCGCACCCACGGCATCAGCGAGCGGTTCGTCCGCGTCGACGGCCGGACCGGCCCCTCGCACACCTCCAAGGCTGGACATCTCGTACGGCATTTGCAGGCCCTCGCCCCGACGGGCGTGACCGCCTCCCGTACGGTCCTCATAGGTGACGCCGTGGACGACGCCCGCGCCGCCGCTCATGTGGGTGCTCGTGCCGTGCTCTACACGGGCGGATCGCACAGCCGCGCAAGTCTGGAATCGGCCGGTGTCCCGGTCGTGGACACCCTGGCCGACGCCGTCCTCGCAGCCCGCGAACTGGCCGAATAGCCACTGGCACGTCCGGTTCCGTCCAGTCGCTGGCCAGAGTGTCAAAGTTCCGGCCCAGGTTTTGTACAGATGCAGTGAATGACGTGCGGGGGGTCAGGCGAGATAGCCTTGTACCCGTGATCAGCGCGATAGTCCTCGGGGGCGCACCCGCTCCCGGCATGCGCCCGGCACACCATGGTGCCCGGGCCCTCGCTGATCGCCGCTGCCGGGACCACGGCCCGCTGGCCGATTCCCTCCCGGTCGCCTCTCCCTTCGACACTGCGCCGCCTGCATCCTCTGCAGCGCGGCGCCGCGTCATTCCTTCCTTCACCTACGTCACGCAACGGCGCGCGACAGGAGCCATGAGGACATGCAGACCAAGCTGGACGAAGCAAAGGCCGAGCTGCTCGCACGGGCGGCACGGGTAGCTGAGAACAGCCCGGCCGGGGGGCTACTTCCGACTGGGTCCGAGCAGGGCGAGCGCCCCGACCGGGACACGGTGCTCGACTACCTCCAGCGCTACTACCTGCACACCGCCCCCGAGGACCTCTCCGACCGCGACCCGGTCGACGTCTTCGGCGCGGCCCTCTCGCACTACCGCCTCGCCGAGAACCGTCCGCAGGGCACGGCGAACGTCCGCGTCCTGACCCCCACCGTCGAGGAGAACGGCTGGACCTCCAGCCACTCCGTCGTCGAGGTCGTCACCGACGACATGCCCTTCCTCGTCGACAGCGTGACCAACGAGCTCTCCCGCGTCGGCCGCGGCATCCACCTGGTGGTCCACCCCCAGGTCGTCGTACGCCGCGACGTCACCGGCAAGCTGATCGAGATCCTCGGCCCCGACTGCGACGCCCACGGCCCGCGCACCGCGCGCCCCCACGACTCCCTCGTCGAGTCCTGGATCCACGTCGAGATCGACCGCGAGACCGACAAGGCCGACCTCAAGCAGATCACCGCCGACCTGCTGCGCGTCCTGTCCGACGTCCGCGAGGCCGTCGAGGACTGGGAGAAGATGCGCGACGCCGCGCTGCGCATCGCCGAGGAGCTCCCGAACGAGCCCACCGCCCCCGACCTGCGCGAGCACGAGCTCGACGAGGCCCGCGAGCTGCTGCGCTGGCTCGCCGACGACCACTTCACCTTCCTCGGCTACCGCGAGTACAACCTGGTCGACGGCGACGCCCTGTCCGCCGTCCCCGGCACCGGCCTCGGCATCCTGCGCTCCGACCCGCACCACAGCGGCAAGGACGCCGGCCACCCCGTCTCGCCGTCGTTCAACCGGCTGCCCGCCGACGCCCGCGCCAAGGCGCGCGAGCACAAGCTGCTGGTCCTCACCAAGGCCAACAGCCGCGCCACCGTGCACCGCCCGTCGTACCTCGACTACGTCGGCGTGAAGAAGTTCGACGCCGAGGGCAACGTGGTCGGCGAGCGCCGCTTCCTCGGCCTGTTCTCCTCCGCCGCGTACACCGAGTCCGTGCGCCGCGTCCCGGTGATCCGCCGCAAGGTCGCCGAGGTGCTGGAGCAGGCCGGCTTCTCGCCCAACAGCCACGACGGCCGGGACCTGCTCCAGATCCTGGAGACCTACCCGCGCGACGAGCTGTTCCAGACCCCGGTCGACAAGCTCCGCGAGATCGTCACCTCGGTGCTCTACCTCCAGGAGCGCCGCCGGCTGCGCCTGTACCTGCGCCAGGACGAGTACGGCCGCTACTACTCGGCCCTCGTCTACCTGCCGCGCGACCGCTTCACCACCGGCGTCCGGCTGCGCCTGATGGACATCCTCAAGGAGGAGCTCGGCGGCACCAGCGTCGACTTCACCGCCTGGAACACCGAGTCCATCCTCTCCCGCATCCACTTCGTCGTCCGCGTCCCGCAGGGCACCGAGCTGCCGGTGCTCACCGACGCCGACGCCGAGCGCCTGGAGCAGCGCCTGGTGGAGGCGGCCCGCTCCTGGGCCGACGGCTTCGAGCAGGCCCTGATCGCCGAGCTCGGCGAGGAGCGCGGCGCGGAGCTGATGCGCCGCTACGCCGGTGCGTTCTCCGAGGGCTACAAGTCCGACCACACCGCCGCCCGCGCCGTCGCCGACCTCGTGCACCTGGAGAAGCTGCGCGAGAGCGGCCGCGACTTCGCGCTCTCGCTGTACGAGCCGGTCGGCGCCGGCCCCGGCGAGCGCCGCTTCAAGATCTACCGCACGGGCGAGCAGGTCTCCCTGTCCGCCGTGCTGCCGGTGCTCCAGCGCCTGGGCGTCGAGGTCACCGACGAGCGCCCGTACGAGCTGCGCTGCGCCGACCGCTCGCACGCCTGGATCTACGACTTCGGCCTGCGCATGCCCGCGCCCGCCGCCGGCGGCGACTCCTACCTCGGCGACGACGCCCGCGAGCGCTTCCAGGAGGCCTTCGCGGCCGTCTGGACCGGCCAGGCCGAGAACGACAACTTCAACACCCTGGTGCTGCGCGCCGGGCTGACCTGGCGGCAGGCCGTCGTCCTGCGCGCGTACGCCAAGTACCTGCGCCAGGCCGGCTCCACCTTCAGCCAGGACTACATGGAGGACACCCTCCGCAACAACGTCCACACCACCCGGCTGCTGGTCTCCCTCTTCGAGTCCCGCATGTCGCCCAGCCACCAGGCCGCGGGCAGCGAGCTCGTGGACGCGATGCTGGAGGAGCTGGACGGGGCCCTGGACCAGGTCGCCTCGCTGGACGAGGACCGCATCCTGCGGTCCTTCCTCACCCTCATCAAGGCGACCCTGCGGACCAACTTCTTCCAGAAGGGCCCGGACGGCGAGCCGCACTCCTACGTGTCGATGAAGTTCGACCCGCAGGCCATCCCGGACCTGCCGGCCCCGCGTCCGGCGTTCGAGATCTGGGTGTACTCGCCGCGCGTGGAGGGCGTGCACCTGCGCTTCGGCAAGGTCGCCCGCGGCGGCCTGCGCTGGTCCGACCGCCGCGAGGACTTCCGTACGGAGATCCTGGGCCTGGTCAAGGCGCAGATGGTGAAGAACACCGTCATCGTGCCGGTCGGCGCCAAGGGCGGCTTCGTCGCCAAGAACCTGCCCGACCCGTCGGTGGACCGCGACGCGTGGCTCGCCGAGGGCATCGCCTCGTACAAGATCTTCATCTCGGCGCTGCTCGACATCACCGACAACCTGGTCGCCGGCGAGGTCGTGCCGCCCAAGGACGTCGTGCGCCACGACGAGGACGACACCTACCTCGTGGTCGCCGCCGACAAGGGCACCGCCACCTTCTCCGACATCGCCAACGGGGTCGCCGAGTCGTACGGCTTCTGGCTGGGCGACGCCTTCGCCTCCGGCGGCTCGGCCGGCTACGACCACAAGGGCATGGGCATCACCGCCCGCGGCGCGTGGGAGTCGGTCAAGCGGCACTTCCGCGAACTGGGCCACGACACCCAGAACGAGGACTTCACGGTCGTCGGTGTCGGCGACATGTCCGGCGACGTCTTCGGCAACGGCATGCTGCTCTCGGAGCACATCCGCCTGGTCGCCGCCTTCGACCACCGGCACATCTTCATCGACCCGACCCCGGACGCGGCCACCTCCTACGCCGAGCGCCGCCGCCTGTTCGAGCTGCCGCGCTCGTCGTGGGCCGACTACGACACCGAGCTGCTCAGCCCCGGCGGCGGCATCCACCCGCGGTCCGCGAAGTCCATCCCGGTCAACGCGCACGTCCGCGAGGCCCTCGGCATCGAGGCGGGCGTCACCAAGCTGACCCCGGCCGAGCTGATGCAGGCGATCCTCAAGTCCCCGGTGGACCTGCTGTGGAACGGCGGCATCGGTACGTACGTCAAGGCCGGCACCGAGTCGCACGCCGAGGTCGGCGACAAGGCCAACGACGCCATCCGCGTCAACGGCCAGGACCTGCGGGTCAAGGTCGTCGGCGAGGGCGGCAACCTGGGCCTGACCCAGCTCGGCCGGATCGAGTTCGCCCGCGCCGGCGGCAAGGTCAACACCGACGCCATCGACAACAGCGCCGGCGTGGACACCTCCGACCACGAGGTGAACATCAAGATCCTGCTGAACGGCCTGGTCGCCGAGGGCGACATGACCGTCAAGCAGCGCAACAAGCTGCTGGCCGAGATGACCGACGAGGTCGGCCGTCTGGTGCTGCGCAACAACTACGCGCAGAACACCGCCCTGGCCAACGGCGCCGCCCAGGCCGCGAGCCTGCTCCACGCCCAGCAGCGCTTCATGCGGCGCCTGGGCCGGGAGGGCAAGCTGGACCGCGCGCTGGAGTTCCTGCCCAACGACCGGCAGATCCGCGAGCTGCTCAACACCGGCAAGGGCCTGACCCAGCCGGAGCTGGCCGTCCTCCTCGCCTACACGAAGATCACGGTGGCGGACGAGCTGATCCACACCGAGCTGCCCGACGACCCGTACCTGCGGGGCCTGCTGCACGCCTACTTCCCGGTGGCGCTGCGCGAGAGGTTCCCCGAGGCGGTCGACGGCCACCCGCTGCGCCGCGAGATCATCACCACCCTGCTGGTCAACGACACCGTCAACACCGGTGGCTCGACCTTCCTGCACCGCCTGCGGGAGGAGACCGGCGCCTCGCTGGAGGAGATCGTCCGGGCGCAGCTGTCGGCCCGTGAGATCTTCGGCCTGGCCGAGGTCTGGGACGCCGTCGAGGACCTCGACAACAAGGTCGCCGCCGACGTCCAGACCCGGATCCGGCTGCACTCGCGGCGCCTGGTCGAGCGCGGCACCCGCTGGCTGCTCAACAACCGGCCGCAGCCGCTGCAGATCACCGAGACCATCGAGTTCTTCGGCGCGCGGGTCGCGCAGGTGTGGACCGAGCTGCCCAAGCTGGTGCGCGGCGCGGACCTGGAGTGGTACGAGTCGATCCTGGCCGAGCTGACCGGGGCCGGCGTGCCGGAGGAGCTGGCGGCGAAGGTGGCCGGGTTCTCGTCCGCCTTCCCGGCCCTCGACGTGGTCGCGATCGCCGACCGCGTCGGCAAGGACCCGCTCGACGTGGCCGAGGTCTACTACGACCTGGCCGACCGGCTGAACATCACCCAGCTGATGGACCGCATCATCGAACTGCCGCGGTCCGACCGCTGGCAGTCCATGGCCCGCGCCGCCATCCGCGAGGACCTGTTCGCCGCGCACGCCGCCCTGACGGCGGACGTGCTGTCGGTCGGCAACGGCACCTCGACGCCGGAGCAGCGGTTCAAGGCCTGGGAGGAGAAGAACGCGGCCCTGCTGAGCCGGGCCCGCACCACCCTGGACGAGATCCAGACCTCGGACGACTTCGACCTGGCCAACCTGTCCGTGGCCATGCGCACCATGCGCTCGCTGCTGCGCGCGCACGCCTAGTCCGTCCTGACCCTGGCCGGGCCCAGGTAGGCGAAGGCCCCGGCCCCCGGATCCGCTCCGGGGGCCGGGGCCCTCGCCGTCCTACGCCTGCTACGCCGTGGCGTACGCCAGGAAGTCCGTCCAGGCGGCGGGGCCCACGGCGAACTCCGGCCCGGGCACGACCTTGGAGTCCCGCACGTGCACGGCGTCCGCGCAGGAGGCCACCTCGACGCAGTCGTCGCCCTGACCGCTGCTGTACGTCGACTTGTGCCACGAGAGGGCGACCTCCACGCAGCTGTCGCCCTGGCTGCTGCTGTAGCTGCTCTTGAACCACCGCAGAGTGCTCATAAGGTCCCTCGCAATCGCTCCAACAGGCCCACGGAATCCTCCGGGTTGAGGGCCTGGTAGCGAAGTTTGGCATATTGCTGGTGCAGGACGCTGAGGTCCTGCGGGGCGTCGATCACCTGGCCCATCTTGGGCCCCTCGGTGTACGCCAGCCACTCGTGTTCGTCCGTTTCCAGGAGTTGGAACGGGCCGTCGGTGCCCGAGTGGAGGGGCTGGACCGTGGGCATGATCTGGATGTCCACGTTGGGTGATTGTGCGCACTCCAGCAGGCGGTCGATCACTTCACCGGTCACCTCCGACCCGCCGATCTGCCGTTCGAGCACGGACTGCTCGATGATGAAGTGGAAGGCGATCAGGGGCTCGCGGTGCAGCAGCTTCTGGCGGTCCCAGCGAGCCGCGACCAGCGCCTCGGCCTTCTCCGGCGTCACCGGCGGCGGAGTGTTCTGGATTATGGCCCGGGCGTACGACTCGGGCTGCAACAGGCCGGGTACCAGTCGGCACTCGTACGTGTTGAGAGCCACCGCCCGCTCTTCCAGTTCGGCCCAGCGGCGGAACCAGGAGGCCAGCCCGCGGCGCCGGTTCAGCTGCTTGAACGCGATGTGGATCACGCCGAAGGCGTCCAGCGCCTCGTCCACCAGGGCCACGAACTTCCGGGACGGATGTCGTCGGCCTTGTTCCACGGAGGCGATGGCCTCGACGGAGTAGTTGGTCTGGGCGGCCAGCTGTTCCTGGGTCAGGCCCGCGCGAAGGCGGGAGGCCTTCACGATCTGGCCGAAGTCGCGCAGGGCGGCACGGTCGGCGTCGTCACTCACCATGCATCAAGCGTTACGCCACGTCACCACCGGCGTCCACACCAGGAACCCGTACAAAACTTTGGTACGGACAACTACCCTGACCCCGACTGCACTTAAGGGATCACGGGGGAACACGGATGTGGGGACGGGGCACGGTCCTCGGGGACCGTTACACGCTGACCGAGCGGATCGGCGGCGGCGGCATGGGCGAGGTGTGGCGCGCCGACGACGGCGTGCTGCGGCGGCAGGTCGCCGTCAAGGTGCTGCTCCCGACGCTGCTGGACGACCCGGCGTTCGCGGCCCGGTTCCGGCGGGAGGCCACGGTGCTGGCCTCGCTCAGCCACCCCGGCATCGTGGACGTGCACGACTACGGCGAGAGCGAGATCGACTCCGGTGAGCGCGTCGCGTACATCGTGATGGACCTCGTGGAGGGGCGGCCGCTCAACGAGGTGCGGGCCCAGGGCGGGCCGATGGACCCCGAGCAGGCGCTCGACATCGCCGGGCAGGCGCTGGACGCCCTCCACGCGGCGCACCTGCAAGGCGTGACGCACCGCGACATCAAGCCGTCCAACCTCATGCTCGGGGCCGACGGGCGGGTGACCGTCACGGACTTCGGCATCGCCCGCTCCAGCGCGGCCAGCACCGGGATCACCGACTCGCACGCGGTGCTCGGTACGGCGCTGTACATGGCACCGGAGCAGGCCGAGGGACTCGGGGCGGTCCCGGCGTCCGACCTGTACTCGATGGGCGTGGTCGTCTACGAACTGCTCACGGGTGAGCCGCCGTTCACCGGTGAGTCGGTGGTGGAGATCGCGCTGAAGCACGTCCGCGAGCCCGCGCCGGACCTGCCGCAGGCGCTGCCCGAGCCGGTGCGGGCGTTCGTGGCGCGGGCGCTGCTGAAGCGGCCCGAGGAGCGGTACGCCGACGCGTCGGTGATGGCGGCGGCGGCGCGGCGGGCGGCGGCCGGGCGGCCGCTCGGCGAGCTCGACGCGCCGGCCGGGCCGGTCGTCGCGCGGCCGCAGGCCGGGACGACCCGGGAGCACAAGAAGTGGTGGCAGCGCCTCGGTCTGCCCGAGGGGGTGGCCGTTCCGGTCGTCGTGTCGGTGACGGTCACGGCGACGGTGGCCGTGACGGTGTTCCAGATCGCGCCGTGGGCGAAGGAGGCCGACGCGCAGGGGGCCGGGGCGCAGCCGTCCACGTCGGTCTCCGCCCCGGCCGCCTCCGGCAGTGCGAGCCAGGGGCCCGCCGCCTCGCCGT
>NZ_JAJAUY010000109.1 GCF_020532625.1 Streptomyces antimicrobicus
CGTCGCCGGGCGGGCGTTCGCCAGGGCCGCGCGGACCGCCGCCGCTCCCGCCGCGGCGTCGCCGGGCGGGCCCGACGGGGGCGGCGCGGCGGCCAGGGTACGGGCCGCCGAGAGGTCCGGGGACCACTGCTCGCCGCGCCGGCCGGCGTCCATGGCCTCGTTGGCCAGGCGGTCGGCGTGCTTGTTGCGCTCGCGCGGGATCCACTCGTACGTCACCCGCCCCGGCGGCAGGATCCGCACGGCCTCGGCCGCCAGCGGCTTCATGTCCGGGTGCTTGATCTTCCAGCGGCCCGACATCTGCTCGACGACCAGCTTGGAGTCCATCCGGACCGTCACCTCGGCCTCGGGGAACAGCTCCCGCGCCGCCGTCAGCCCGGCGATCAGCCCCTTGTACTCGGCCACGTTGTTGGTGGCGACGCCGATGTACGCGGCGCGCTCCGCGAGCGTCTCGCCGGTCGCCGGGTCGAGGACGACCGCGCCGTAGCCGGCCGGCCCCGGGTTGCCCCGGGAGCCGCCGTCGGCCTCGACCACCAGCCGCATCAGATGCCCGAGTCCGCCGTACGGACCAGGATCCGGCCGCAGTTCTCGTGCCGCAGGACCTTGTCCCGGGCCGCGGCCTTGACCTCGTTGATCTCGGAGATGTCCAGCTCCAGCTGGCAGCCCAGGCAGCGGCGCTGGTACAACTTGGCCGCGCCGACGCCGCCCTGCTTGACGCGGATCTTCTCGTAGAGGGCGATCAGGTCGGCGGGCACGGAACCGACGACGATCTCGCGCTCCTTGGTGACCGCGGCGATCTCGGCGTCGATCTCGCCCGTGGCCGCGTCGCGGCGCGCGAGGGCGTCGTCCGTCCTGGACTGGATGGAGGCGACCCGCTCGGTCAGCTCGGACACCCGCTCGGCGGCGGACTCCCGGCGCTCCATGATCTCCAGGACCACGTCCTCCAGGTCGCCCTGCCGCTTGGCCAGCGAGGCCAGCTCGCGCTGGAGGTTCTCCAGGTCCTTGGGCGAGCCGACCGCGCCCGAGTCCAGCCGCTGCTGGTCGCGGGCCGCACGCTGGCGCACCTGGTCGACGTCCTGCTCCGCCTTGGTCTGCTCGCGGGCGGTGTCGCTCTCCTCGGTCTGGGCGGCGACGAGCAGGTCGCGCTGCTGGGTGAGGTCCTTGGTCAGGGACTCGAGCTCGGCGTGCTCGGGCAGCGACTTCCGCTTGTGGGCGAGCTGCGACAGCCGCACGTCCAGGGCCTGGACGTCGAGGAGTCGGATCTGGTCGGCGGGCTCGGCGTTCAGTTGGGGGCTCCAGAGATAGAAGGGGACGGTTCGGAGGGCGCGTGCGCCGTCCAGGGGTCGGTGACCGTGCGCGAGACGTGGGTCCGCAGACCCCAGCCGTGGCGCTCGGAGACGGCGTCGAGCTGGGCCGCGGCCTGCTCGCACCAGGGCCATTCGGTGGCCCAGTGGGCGGCGTCCAGCAGGGCGAGCGGGCTCTGCTCGCGGGCCTCGGACGCCGGGTGGTGGCGCAGGTCGGCGGTGAGGAACGCGTCCACGCCGGCCGCCCGGACCTGCTCGAAGAGGCTGTCGCCGGAGCCGCCGCTGACGGCGACGGTGCGGATCAGCGCGTCCGGGTCGCCGGCCACGCGGATGCCCTGCGCGGTGCGGGGCAGCCGGGCCGCGGCCCGCTCGGCGAAGGCGCGCAGCGGTTCGGGGTGCAGGAGTTCGCAGATCCGGCCGAGACCGCGGCGGCCGGCCGGGTCGGTCGGGTCGGGCACCAGGGGCCCGACGACGCGCAGGTCCAGGGCGCCGGCGAGGGCGTCGGAGACGCCGGGGTCGGCCGTGTCGGCGTTGGTGTGGGCGACGTGCAGCGCGATGTCGTTCTTGATCAGCGTGTGCACGACCCGGCCCTTGAAGGTGCCGGCCGCCACCGTGGTGGTCCCGCGCAGGTAGAGGGGGTGGTGGGTGACGATCAGCTCGGCGCCCAGCTCCACCGCCTCGTCGGCGATCTCCTGCACGGGGTCGACGGCGAACAGGACCCGGGAGACCTCGGCGTCGGGGTCGCCGCAGACGGTTCCGACCGCGTCCCACTGCTCAGCCCGGGCGGGGGGCCAGAGTGCGTCGAGCGCGGCGATGACTTCAGAGAGACGAGGCACGGGCCAAGGCTACCGTCCGTCGCGGGCGCCCCGCCGACCAGCGGAGGGGCGGCCGTGCGGACCGCGGGTCCGCGGGTGCCCGGCCCCTTCACGAGCGGGCCGCGCCGGTCGCGCCCGATCGCGCCGGGCGAGGCGCCACCGGCCGGTGCGCCTCCAGCACAGGCGGACCCTGCGCGGGTGGCGAACCGCCGCGCGGCCACCCGTACGTGTGAAGCGGTCGGGCTCGTGTTGTTCGGCAGGAAGTGCGAAAACTAGCTTCCTCACCGGAGGTGACGCAGGGATGACTGCCTGTGCTGTGGCTGGTTCGACGGCGGCGGCCGTGGCCGCGTTCACGATCGCCGCGGACGGTTCGTACGCCGCCCGGCTGGCCGGGGAGGGCGAGGCCCGCTACCCCGAGCGCTGGACCCTGGGCGGGCCGGAGCCGTACGCGGTGCCGCTGCCGCTGGAGCAGCCGGAGGAGGCGGACAGCGAGGTGCTGCCGCTGGTGGACGGCCGGGTGCTGATCCACCGCCGGGTGGCCGAGCGGCACGCGTTCGCCCTGCTCTACCCGACCGGCCACCGCACGGGCCCGCGCACCGGCGAGCTCCCCCTGGGCGCGGTCACCCCGGCGGAGGGGACCCGGGTGACCCTGCTCCCGCCCGCGCCGGACGGCCTGGGCGCGTACGCCCTGGCGGCCGGCGAGGAGTCCACGACGGTGTGGCAGGTGGCCGGCGGCGGCTTCGGCCCGGCGCCGGTCGCGCACGTCCCCGGCCGCTGTTCGGGCGGGGTCTGGCTGGACCGGGAGGGCCGGCTGCTCGCCCTGGACCGCGAGCAGGGGGGCGTCACCAAGGCGGTGGTGGTGGACCTGGGCCGGGGCGGCGAGGTGTCCGCCCTGCTCCAGATCGCCGAGGGCAGCGACGACCGGCTGCTGCTGGCGGACGTCGACAGCGGGCTGCTGCTGGTCCGGTCGGACGCGCCCGGCGAGGACCGGCTCGGCTGGGGGGTGCTCGGCAGCTCCCGGCCGGTGCGCTTCCCCGAGTGCCTGCGGACGGTCGGCGCGACGGCGGTGCCGTTCGCCGTCCAGCCGGGGCAGATGCTGATGCCGGAGTCCTGCGCGGTCGCGCTGCGGCTGGCGGAGCCGGGGGGCGGGGCCGGGGCCGGGGACCTGTCGCGGGCCGGGTCGGCGTCCGGGGCCGGGCCGGCGTCCGGCTCCGGGCCGGACGGGTCGGGCCTGGGCGCGCCCGGGCCCGGCGGCTCGGGCCTGGGCGGGGCCGGGTTCGGCGGGGCGGGCGACGCGATCGCGCTGTGGCGGCCCGCCGACCGGCACGTCTTCCGGCTGGGCGCGCCGTACGGCTGGCTCGGCGGGGCGGGGCTGTGGACGGCGGACGCCCGGCTGCGGCTGCCGTACGCCACACCGGACATCCCGTGCGGGGTGGTCGAACTCACGCTCCCCGAGGTCCCGGCCGCACCGGTCCGGCTCACCGCCGCCGTCCCGTCACCGGCGCGCGCGGCGTCCCGCCCGGCACCGCGCCCTGTGCCGCTCCAGCAGGCACCGCTGGCGTAGCCCGCCGGCACCTCCGCCCGTACGCCCTCGCCGGTACGCCTTCCGCCCGTGCGCCCTCGCCCGCACGCCTTCCGCCCGCACGCCCTCCGCCCGTACGCCCCGCACGACGCCGCCCGGCACGACGGCGGCCCCGGAGCGATGCGCCCCGGGGCCGCCGCAGGCCGTCACCGGCCGGGCCTAGGCACCGTGCTTGAGGCCCAGCACCTCGGCCGCCGCGAACGTCTCGCCCGCCGGGCGGGCCGCGTAGTGCGCGCCGAGCACCTCGTCCAGCTCCTCGAAGGAGAACGCCTCCTTCGTCGTGTCGAACTTGGCCGCGACCCGGGGCCGTTCCATGACCACGACGATCCCGCCGTGCACCACGAACAGCTGCCCGTTGGCCCGGGCCGACGCCGGCGAGGCGAGGTAGCCGACCAGCGGCGCCACGTGCTCGGGGGCCAGCGGGTCCAGCTTGCCCTCCTCCGGCAGCTGGAAGCCGGCGAAGACGTCCTCGGTCATCCGGGTGCGGGCCCGCGGGCAGATCGCGTTCACCGTGACCCCGTACTTGGCCAGGGCCAGCGCGGTGGAGGTGGTCAGGCCCACGATGCCGCCCTTGGCCGCGGCGTAGTTGGGCTGCCCGGCCGAACCGCCGAGGAAGGCTTCGGAGGAGGTGTTGACGATCCGGCCGTAGACCGGCCCGCCGGCCGCCTTCGACCGCTCGCGCCAGTGCGCCGCGGCGAAGTGCGTGGTGTTGAAGTGGCCCTTGAGGTGGACGCGGATGACCGAGTCCCATTCCTCCTCCGACATGGAGAAGATCATCCGGTCGCGCAGGATGCCCGCGTTGTTGACCAGGACGTCCAGCTTGCCGAAGCTGCTCACCGCCAGTTCCACCAGCTCGCGCGCCTGCGCGAAGTCGGCGACGTCGCCCAGGTGCGCCACCGCCTGCCCGCCCGCGGCGCGGATCTCCGCGGCCACGTCCTCCGCCGGGGCGGCCGAGGCCTCTCCGGAGCCGTCCCGCCCCGGTTGCCCGAAGTCGTTGACGACCACGCTCGCGCCGAGCCGCGCGAGTTCGATCGCCTCGGCCCGGCCGAGCCCGCGGCCGGCGCCGGTGACGACGGCGGACAGTCCGTCGAGTGGGAGTGACATCTACCGGTCCTCTCAGAGTTCGACGCAGGTGCGCAGGGCCACGCCCGTACGCATCTGGTCCAGGGCGTCGTTGATCTCGCCGAGCTGCACCCGGTGCGTGATCAGGCCGGCCAGGTCCACCCGGCCCGCCCGCCACAGCGCGATGGTGCGCTCGTAGGAGCGGAGCACGTCCCCGCCCCCGTACATCGACGGCAGGATCTTCTTCTCGTCGAAGAACAGCGAGAACATGTTGACCGAGTAGTCGTCGTCGAGCGCGCCCGCGCCGACCACGACGACGGAGCCGCCGCGCCGGGTCATCTCGTACGCGGTCCGCGCGGTGGCGGACTTGCCGACGACCTCGAAGACGTAGTCGAAGCCCTCCCCGCCGGTGATCCGGTTCCTGGCGTCGGCGAAGGCCTCGGGGGCCACCCCCTCGGTGGCACCGAAGCGCAGCGCCGCCTCCCGGCGCGAGGCCACCGGGTCGACGGCGACGATCTGCGCCGCGCCCTGCACCTTGGCGCCCTGGATCACGGAGATGCCGACCCCGCCGCAGCCGATGACGGCGACCGAGGATCCGGCCTCCACCTTGGCGGTGTTGACGGCGGCGCCGAGACCGGTGGTCACGCCGCAGCCGATCAGTGCCGCGATGTCGTACGGCAGGTCGTCGGGGATCGGTATCGCGCAGCCGGCCGGGACCACCATCTCCTCGGCGAAGGTGCCGGTGCCGGCGAAGCCGAAGACCTCCCCGCCGGCGCGGCGGAAGTTGGGCGTGGCGACGTTGCCGAAGGACTCCAGGCACAGGTGGCCCTGGCCGCGCCGGCAGGCGGGGCAGTGCCCGCACGGCGGCAGCCAGCAGACGAGGACCCGGTCGCCGACGGCGTGGGTGGTGACGCCGTCGCCGACGTCGACGATCTCCCCGGCGCCCTCGTGGCCGGGGACGAAGGGGGCGGGCTGCGGCAGCACGCCGCTCATCGCGGAGAGGTCCGAGTGGCACAGGCCGGTGGCCTTGATGCGGATCCGGACCTTGCCGGGGCCGAAGCCCACGGTCTCCATGTCGTCGACGACCTCGAGCTTGTCCTGTCCTATCTCGCTCTGCAGTGCTGCGCGCACGGTGCGGCTCCTTGTGTGGTCGGCGTTACGCGTGTTCGACGACGGTGTCGGCGAGGACCGGCGCGTCGTCCCGTTCGGCGGCGCTCACCGCGACCCGCACCCGCCCGGGCTCCTGCCACATCCGGATCCGCAGGGTCTCGCCCGGGAAGACGATCCCGGCGAAGCGCGTGCGGTAGGCGCGCACCCGCGAGACGTCCCCGCCGAGCGAGGTGTCGACGACGGCCTTGAGGGTCATCCCGTACGAGCACAGGCCGTGCAGGATCGGCCGGTCGAAGCCGGCCAGCCGGGCGAACTCGGGGTCGGCGTGCAGGGGGTTCCAGTCGCCGGACAGCCGGTACAGCAGCGCCTGCTCCTCGCGGATGTGCCGCTCCTCGACCCGGTCGGGCGCCCGGTCGGGCAGCTCGGAGCTGACGGAGGGGCCGCGCTCGCCGCCGAAGCCGCCCTCTCCCCGTACGAAGATCTGCGCGTCGCTCGTCCACAGCGGCCCGTCGGCGTCCGCGACCTCCGTGCGCAGCACGATGACGGCTGCCTTGCCCTTGTCGTAGAGGGCGGCGACCTTGGCGGAGGAGGAGGCGCTGCCCTTGACGGGGATGGGCCGGTGCAGCTCGACGGACTGGCCGCCGTGCAGCACCTGGGCGAGGTCGACCTCGATCCCGGGGGCGGCGAGCCCGCCGAGCATGGCCATGCCGGCGCCGGCCACGGTGGCGAAGCTGGGCAGCACGTGGAGCTCGGACTCCAGGGTGTAGCGCAGCTCGGCGGGGTCGGTGGCGGGGATCCCGGCCCCCAGCCCGAGGTGGTAGAGCTGGACGTCCTTGTGGTCCCACGCGATCTCGCTGCGGCGGGGTTCGGCGGCCAGGGCCTTGGCGGCATCGATCGGCATGAAGACGCTGCTCCTTGTTCTGGAAGACCTCGGTGCGGCCGTCCGCACCGTCGGTCGCACCGAGGTCGTACGCGGACCGGTTCTAGAACGCGTTCTAGAACCGGTGGGGGAATGTATAACGCACGGCCCAGCAGTTGTGAAGACTGCTGACGTCGAGTCAGATACCCTGCGGTCGTGGACGAGATGCCCCGGGACCACCGTCCCGCCAAGTCCCTGCGGGTGCTGCTGTCCCCGCCCGATCCGGCCCTGGCCGTCCTGCTGGGCCTCCAGCCGGACCTGGAGGTCGTCGCCGACCCGCTGACCGGCCGCCCGGAGGTCGCCCTGGTGGCCGAGGCCTCCCAGGTGGGGGCCGTCCTCGCGGAGGCTCCGGACTGCCGGGTGCTGCTGCTGACGGGCTCGGCGCCGCCGGGGCTGCTGCGGGCCGCCCTGGCCGCGGGCGCGAGCGGCATGGTGCTGCGCGACGGGCCGGTGGCGGACCTGGCGGCGGCGATCCGGCGGGCGTCGACGGGCGAGACGGTGGTCGACCCGGGGCTGGCGCCCTGAGCCGCCGCCTCAGCGGCGCAGCAGCGTGACGACCGCGGCCCCGCCCAGCCCGATGTTGTGGGCCAGCCCGATGCGGGCCCCCTCGACCTGGCGGGGGCCGGCCTCGCCGCGCAGCTGCCAGACCAGTTCCGCCGTCTGGGCCAGGCCGGTGGCGCCCAGCGGATGCCCCTTGGAGATCAGCCCGCCGGACGGGTTGACCACCCAGCGCCCGCCGTAGGTGGTCGCGCCGCTCTCGACCAGCTTGCCCGAGGCGCCGTCCGCGCACATGCCGAGGGCCTCGTAGGTCAGCAGCTCGTTGATCGAGAAGCAGTCGTGCAGCTCGATCACGTCCACGTCCTCGATGCCGAGCCCGGAGGCTTCGTAGACCTTCCGGGCCGCCGCCCGCGTCATCGGCCTGCCGACGACGTCGATGCACGAGCCGGAGGCGAACGAGGCCTCGGTGTCGGTGGTCATCGCCTGGGCGACGATCTCGACCGCCTTGCCGTGCAGCCCGTGCCGTACGACGAACCGCTCGGAGACCACCAGCGCCGCGGCCGCCCCGTCCGAGGTGGGCGAGCACTGGAGCTTGGTCAGCGGCCGGTGGATCTCCTTGGCCGCGAGGATCTCCTCGACCGAGTACACGTCGCGGAACTGGGCGTTCGGGTTGCCGGCGCTGTGCCGGTGGTTCTTCTCGCCGACCGCCGCCAGCTGCGCGGCCGTCGTCCCGTAGCGCTCCATGTGCTCGCGCGCGGCGTTGCCGAAGATCTGGGCGGTCGGCGGGGACATCGCGAAGCCGTGGCCGGCGGCCATGATCCCGTAGTGCCGGGCGACCGGGGACGTCGCGAAGTCGCCGCCGTCGGCTCCCCCGCCCAGGGCGCCCTTCTTCATCTTCTCGAAGCCCAGCGCCAGCACACAGTCGCTGATCCCGCCCGCGACGAACTGCCGGGCCGTCATCAGCGCGGTCGAGCCGGTCGCGCAGTTGTTGTTGACGTTGTAGACGGGCACCCCGGTCAGGCCCAGTTCGTACGCGGCCCGCTGGCCGGCCGTGGAGGCCTGGAAGCAGTAGCCGACCGGCACCTGCTCCACCAGCCCGTAGTCGACGCCCGCGTCCGCCAGGGCCGCCGTCCCGGCCTCCTTCGCCATGTCCCAGTACTGCCAGTCCCTCGACTCCGGCTTCTCGAACCGCGTCATGCCGACGCCGACGACGTACGCCTTCATGTCCCCTGATCTCCTTCAGTCCCGCGGGAGGCCGAGAATCCGCTCGGCGACGACATTGAGCTGGACCTGGGTGGTGCCCCCGGCGATGGTCAGGCAGCGCGACATCAGCACGCCGTGCACCGCCGGCCCGCCGGGCCCCTCGCACACCGCGCCCGCCGGCCCGAGCAGCTCCAGGGCGAGCTCGGCGGTGCGCTGCTGGTGCGGGGTCTGGATCAGCTTGCGCACGGAGGCCCCGGCACCGGGTTCCAGCCCGGACACCTGCTGCAAGGTGGTGCGCAGGCCGATGCAGGCGAGCGCGTGCGCCTCGGCGGCCAGTGCCCCGATCCGGGCCCGGCAGGCGCCGTCGAGCTCGGCCGAGCGGGCGAGCAGCGCCTCCAGGCCGGTGTCGAACGTCATCTGGTCGGCCATGTGGACGCGCTCGTTGCCCAGGGTGTTGCGGGCGACCTGCCAGCCGCCGTCGGGCGCGCCGACCAGGGCGTCCGCCGGGAGCCGTACGTCCTCCAGCCAGACCTCGTTGAACAGGGCCTCGCCGGTGATCTCCTTGAGCGGCCGGACCTCGATGCCCGGGGTGCGGCGCATGTCGACGACGAAGTAGCCGAGGCCCTTGTGCTTGGGGGCCGCCGGGTCGGTGCGGGCGAGCAGGATGCCGAAGTCGGCGGTGCGGGCGGAGCTCGTCCACACCTTCTGCCCGTCCACCCGCCAGCCGCCGTCGGGGGTGCGCGCGGCCCGGGTGCGCAGCGAGGCGAGGTCCGAGCCGGCCTCCGGCTCGGAGAACAGCTGGCACCAGGTGATCTCCCCGCGCAGGGTGGGCAGGACGTAGCGCTCGCGCTGCTCCTCGGTGCCGTAGGCGAGCAGGGAGGGCACCACCCAGGTGGCGATGCCGAGGTCGGCGAGCCGCACCCCGGCCGCCGCCAGCTCCTGCTGCACGACCAGCTGCTCGACCGGGCCGGCTCCCAGGCCGTACGGCGGCGGCAGGTGCGGCGCCGCGTAGCCGGTGGGCGCCAGGACCCGCCGGGCGGCGGCCGGGTCCAGCCCGCGCGCGTCCTGGACCACCTCGCGCGCCCGGGCCCGGTAGGTCTCGGCCTCGGCGGGCAGCTCCAGCCGCAGCGTGCGCCGCGCGCCGGCGGCGGCCAGCCGGACGGCCCGGAGGCGGTGTCCGTCGCCGGGCCCGAGCAGCTGCCGCGCGACCAGGGCCCGGCGCAGGTGGAGGTGGGCGTCGTGCTCCCAGGTGAAGCCGATGCCGCCGAGCACCTGGATGCAGTCCTTGGCGCAGGACCAGGCCGCGTCCAGCGCGCTCCCGGCGGCGAGGGCCGCGACCAGGGCGCGCACGTCGGCGCTCTCCTCGCCCTCGACGGCCGCCACGGCGTCCCAGGCGAGCGCGCGGGCCTGCTCCAGCCGGACGAGCATGTCGGCGCACAGGTGCTTGACGCCCTGGAACTGCCCGATGGGCCGCCCGAACTGCTCGCGCACCTTGGCGTACTCCGCGGCGGTGTGCAGCGCCCAGGCGGCCGTGCCGCAGGCGTCGGCGGCGAACAGGGCGCAGGCCAGGTCGCGTACGAGCGCGGAGTCGAGCGCGAGCAGCCGACCGGGCGGGACGGTGGTGCCGCGGGCCCGCACCTCGGCCGTCGGACGGGTGGGGTCGGCGCTCTCGTGGCTGCGGACGTCCAGCGCGGAGGCGTCCACGGCGAACCAGAGCGTGCCGTGCGCGGCCTCGGCGGCGAGCAGGACGAGGTCGGCCGCGCCGGCGCCGAGCACCGGGGGCGCGGTCCCGTCGAGCAGGTGTCCGCCGCCCTCGACGGCGACGGCGGTCATGCCGCCGGGGCCGAGCGCGACGGCGCCGATCCGGCTGCCGTCGGCGAGTGCGGCGGCGAGCTCGCCGGCCCCGGCCCGGTGCAGCAGGGCGCCGGCGAGGGCATGGGACAGGAACGGCCCGGGCAGCGCCCCGCGGGCGGCCTCCTCCACGACCACGGCGAGGTCGAGCAGGGTGCCCCCCTGCAGGTGCGGGGCGGCCAGCCCCTGCGCGACGAGCCCGTCCCACCAGCCGGGCCGCTCCCCGCCGCGGGCGGGGCTGTCGAGCAGTTTGCGCACGTCCTGCGGCGGCACGGTCCGCGCCACCCACCCGCGCACGGCGTCGGCCAACTCCCGCTGCTCCTGCGTGACTGCGATGCCCATGCGCGGCAGACTAGAACACGTTTCAATCTGACGGAAGGTCAGACGTCGGCCTTCTTGGAGCGGGCCGGGGACCCGGCCGTGGCCGCCTACCGGCCGGTAGGGCAGCATGGGGCGCGCACCGTCCCCGTCATGCCCCCGGAGGAACCCCATGGCCGCCGCCCCCGAGCCGGAGACCCTCGCCGCCTTCGAGGCCGCCAAGGGCTTCATGCCCGTCCGCGAGGGCCTGGCCCTGTACGAGGCCGCGGCCGGCGCGGCGGCGCTCGGGCTGCCGCTGCTGGAGGTGGGCACGTACTGCGGGCGCTCCACGATCCTGCTCGCCGACGCCGCCCGCCGGGCCGGGGTGCCCGCGATCACCGTGGACCACCACCGCGGCAGCGAGGAGCAGCAGCCGGGCTGGGAGTACCACGACCCGTCCGTGGTCGACCCGGAGGTCGGCCTGATGGACACCCTGCCCACCTTCCGGCGCACGCTGCACCGCGCGGGCCTGGAGGAGCACGTGATCGCGATCGTCGGCCGGTCCCCGCAGGTCGCCGCCGCCTGGGGCGGCCGGCTGGGCTTCGTCTTCATCGACGGCGGCCACACCGACGAGCACGCCACCGCCGACTACGAGGGCTGGGCCCCGCACCTGGCCGAGGGCGGCACGCTCGTCATCCACGACGTGTTCCCGGACCCGGCCGACGGCGGCCAGGCCCCGTACCGCATCTACTGCCGGGCGCTGGCCTCGGGCGCGTTCGAGGAGGTCTCGGTGACCGACTCCCTGCGGGTCCTGCGCCGCACGGGCCCGGGCATCTGACGCCGGGGCTCCGACCCGGGCGGCGCGGAGCCTGCGCGGTCCGCGCGCGAGCCGTGCGTCGGGGCCGCACCCCGGGTCCGCGCACGCGAACCGCGCGGCGGGGCCGCACCCCCGGTCCGCGCGCGAGCCGCGGGCGCGAGCACGAGCCCGGTCCGCGCCGAAGGGGCGCCCGCCGCGCCCCCGACGCCCCACCCGCCCCCGGATGGCCGAGCATCCGCGCGCGGGGCGGTTCGTCGGATTAGCATCGCGATGTGCCGTACGACGACAGCCCCCCGCCGCCCGAGTCCGCCTCCTCGGTCAGCCCGGACCGTCCTTGGTTCGCGCGCCGCCCCGTGCTCGCCGTCTCGGCGGCCGCCCTCGCCCCGGCCGCCCTCGCGAGCTGGGTCCTCGTCCAGGTGCTCGGGGGCGGCGGTTCCGACGCCGCCGCACCGCAGGGGCGGCCCGTGCCGGCCTCCGCGCAGTCCCCGAACGCCGGGCAGAGCCCGCACGGTGACGCCAAGTCGGGAAGGGGCGAGTCAGCCCCCGCGCCCGGCGCCGGCCGGGACGCGTCCGCCGCGCCCGCGCCGACACCGACGCCCACCCCGGCCGCCGCCCGGGGCCCGCTCACCGGCAAGGTGGTCGTGATCGACCCCGGCCACAACGTGGGCAACTTCCGCCACACCGCCGAGATCGACAAGCAGGTGGACGTCGGCACCCACCGCAAGGAGTGCGACACCACCGGCACCACCACCAACGCCGGTTACAAGGAGGCCGACTTCACGCTCGACGTGTCCCGCCGCCTGCGCACCCTCCTGCAGGAGCAGGGCGTCAAGGTGGTCCTCACCCACGAGGCGGACCGCCCCTTCGGCCCGTGCATCGACGAGCGGGCCCGGATCGGCAACCAGGCCGCGGCCGACGCGGTGGTCTCCGTCCACGCCGACGGCGTCTCGGCCGGCAACCGCGGCTTCCACGTCATCCTTCCGGCCAAGGTCAAGGGCGGGGCGGCGGACACGGCGGCCATCGTCGGCCCGTCCCGGGAACTGGGCGAGCGGATCGCGGGGAACTTCGCCCGCGCCACCGGTTCGGCCCCGGCCAACTACCTCGGCGGGGGTACCGGCCTGGTGGTCCGTGACGACCTCGGCGGCCTCAACCTCTCGACCCGGCCGAAGGTGTTCATCGAGTGCGGCAACATGCGGGACGGCAACGACGCGGCCCTGCTGACCGATCCGCAGTGGCGGCAGAAGGCCGCGCAGGGGATCGCCAACGGCATCGTCGGCTTCCTCGGCGGGTAGCGGTACGGTCACCGTCGCGGACCCCGCACCCCCGGGCGCACCAACGGTCCGTACGATGGTCCCCGCCCGCGACCGAGACCGAGAAGGACATCCCCAGTGAACATCCGCTCCCTCACTCGAGGCGACGGCGTGGTGATCGGAGCAGCGGTGCTGCTGTTCATCGCGTCGTTCCTCAATTTCTACTCCCGCGACTGCGCAGGCATTTCGGCCTGTGAGGACCGCATCCCGAACGCGTGGGAGACGGACCAGCTGAACATCATCCTCCCCTCGATCTTCCTGACCGGGCTGATCGGCGCGGGCCTGATCGTCGCCACCCGCTTCCTGCCCGAGGGCCGCAAGATCGGCGGCCTCACCCTGGCCGGGTGGGGCACCGGACTGGCGGTCGCCGCGACCTGGTCCGCGCTGTGGGCCATGGTCGTCGGCCCGGAGGGCGCCGACCTCGGCGCCGGTTCGATCATCGCGTTCCTGGCCACGGCGGCGGTGGCGGGCGTCGCCATCGCCGGCCCGAAGGTCCCGGCGCTCGCGGGCCCGCTGCTGCCGACCCCGTCGCCGCAGCAGCCGCAGCCCTACGGCGCCCAGCCGGGCGGCGGCTACGGCTACCCGGGCGGACCGGCCCCGTACGGCAGCACCCCGCAGCCCACGCCGTCGTACGGCGGCCAGGGCGCCGCGGCCCCGACCCCCGGCCCGGCGGCGCACGAGCCCGCGCAGGCGCCCGCCCCGGCGGGTGACTTCGCGCCGTTCTGGTTCGCGGTGCCGGTGGCCCGTCCGCTCTTCCCGGAGGACGGCTCGCCGACCCCGCTCGCCGAGCTGACGCCCGGCACCTGGTACCTCGCGGTCGACCAGCGCGGGCCGAACGCCCTGGTGGCGCAGACCCAGGACGGCCGGCGCGGCGTCCTCAACGACACCTCGGGGATCCAGCGCGGCTGATCCCGCCGGCGCACCGGCGCCCGGGCCGACGGCCCCTCGCCCTTCCGGGCGGGGGGCCGTTGGCCTACAGTGCCCCGGCGGGCCCCGCCATGACGGTCCGTCAGACCGGTGTGGGAGGGGGACCGTCGATGCGCCTGGGACTCGCACTCGGCTACTGGGGGCGCGGCCCCGACCCGGCCCACCTCGACCTCGCCGTCGAGGCCGAGCGGCTGGGGTACGACTCGGTGTGGACCGCCGAGGCCTGGGGGTCGGACGCCTTCACGGCCCTGACCTGGATCGCCGCGCACACCTCGCGGATCCGGCTGGGCACCGCCGTCGCGCAGATGGCCGCCCGCACCCCGACCGCCACCGCCATGCACGCCCTGACCCTGGACCACCTCTCCGGCGGCCGGATGATGCTGGGGCTCGGCCTGTCGGGGCCCCAGGTGGTGGAAGGCTGGTACGGGCGGCCGTTCCCCAGGAGCCCGCTGACCGCCACCCGCGAGTACGTCGACGTGGTCCGCCAGGTGCTGGCCCGCAAGGCTCCGGTGGCCGTCGAGGGCCGCTTCCACGCCCTGCCGTACGACGGGCCCGACGGCACGGGCCTGGGCAAGCCGCTCAAGCCCATCACCCATCCGCTGCGCGCGGACCTGCCGGTCCTGCTCGGCGCCGAGGGGCCGAAGAACATCGCCCAGACCACCCGGATCGCGGACGGCTGGCTGCCGCTGTACTGGTCCCCCACCCGCACCGACGCCTACGCGGCCGCCCTCACCGCCCTGCCCGAGGGCTTCATGATCGCGCCGATGGCCCGGGCCAGGGTCTGCGACGACGTCGCCGAGGGCCTGCTGCCGGTCAAGGCGATGCTCGGCTTCTACATCGGCGGGATGGGCCACGCCGCCCGCAACTTCCACGCCGATCTGATGGCGCGCATGGGCTACGAGGAGGAGGCCCGGCGGATCCAGCAGCTGTTCCTCGAAGGCCGCCGCCAGGAGGCGGTGCTCGCCGTGCCGGACGCCTTCGCCGACGAGATCTCGCTGGTGGGCCCGCGCGAGCGGATCGCGGAGCGGCTCGCCCTGTGGCGCTCGGGCCCGGTGACCGACCTGCTGGTCACCGCGCCGGACCCGCACACGCTGCGGGTGCTGGCGGAGCTGAGCACCTGACCGGCGTCGGCCAGGTGCTCACCCCGCGGGGGCTCGGGCGGTCGGCGGGTCGCCGCGTCGGCCGCGGCAGCCGGTGAGTCGGTCAGCCGGTCAGCCGGTCAGCTCCGAGGTGCTCGGCACCTGGTCCTTGACGTCGACACCCGCCTTCTTCCCGGCGTCCTTGACCCCGTTGATCATGTCCTCGAAGGTGCCGATGTCGCCGTCCCCGGCCTCGCCCTTGCGGAGCTTGGACCCGAGCCCCTTGAGCGACTCGACCCCGGCCGTCAGCGGGGCGACCGCCTTGGCCAGCAGCGGGTCGCCCTTGGCGTTCTCCAGAGCGGCCTTGAGCCGGTTGTACGCGAAGGCCCCGGCGAGACCCGCCTTGATCAGGGCGAACGTACGGCCCTTGGCGCCCTTCTTGAACTTGCCCGCGCGGTACGGCTTGATGATCCACTGGTAGGTGGCCCCGGCCGCGAGGCCGGCGTTGGCGACGAACCGGGTCTTGGCGAACTTCTGCCGCTCCGCCGAGGTGCTCGGCGTGGGCTCGGCGACCGCGTCCATGGCCGCCGTCGCCGCCGCCATCGCCTGCTCCGCCTCGGCCACCGCGGCCTCCTCGGCGCCGGCCACCGCCGCGCGGTCCGAGGCGGACCCGCACGCGGTGGCGCCACCGGCCAGCAGTGCGCAGGACAGGACGACCGCGGTCAGGGCGCGGCGGAAACGGGTGCCGGCGGTGGTGCCGGTGCTGTCGGTGCTGCCGGGTACGGACACGCTGGCCTCCGGGGGGACTGAGCCGTCCCCGGCAGCCTCGCCCCGGCCGCGGGCCCCCACCACTCGGGCGAGCCGTTCGGGTGCCCGTTGCGGGTGCGCGTCCGCGTCCCGACCGGGCACCGGGCGGGGGCGGAAGGGGGTTTGCCGGGCCGCGCGGCGGCAAGACGCAGAGCATGGCCACCCATTCCCGCGTCCGCGCCCGGGGCCCGGTCACCGCCGCCCGGCTGATCGCCCTGGTGGCGGACATCGCCGCCCTGATCCTCGTCCTGTGGATCGCCCTCTACCTGCTGGACGCCAACCGCTCCAACGAGGTCGTGGCGTGGATCCACGACGCGGCCACCTGGCTCGCCGGCTGGTCCCTGGACCTGTTCACCATCAGCCGTGAATGGCTCCGGGTGGTCGTCGGTTACGGCCTGCCTGCCGTGGTCTACCTGCTGGTCGGCCACGCCGTGGCCCGCGCGCTCGCCCGCCGGGCCTGAGGACCGCCCGGCCTGAGGACCGCCCGGCCCGAGCACCGCCCGGCCCGGGGTAGGGCCGCCGGGTCCGGGGAACGCCGGCCCGGCCCGTAGGGCGCCGCCCGGCCCGTCAGTCGCGGCAGCAGTCGGGCTCCAGACCCGCCGGGAGCGCCGTACCGCCGAAGACCGTCGTGGTCGGCTCGTCGCCGCCGAGGGCCGCGACCGCCAGCAGCAGGGAGGCCGCCGTCCACGTGGTCTGCTCGACGGGCCAGACCGCCTCGTCCTCGAAGACGTACCCCGTCCAGTACATCCCGTTGTCGGCCCGCAGGTGCGTGATCGAGCGCAGGATCTCCAGGGCCCGGTCGGACTCGCCCGTCGCCCACAGCGCCAGCGCCAGCTCGCAGCTCTCGCCGCCGGTCACCCACGGGTTCGGCAGGACGCAGCGCACCCCGAGGCCGGGGACGACGAACTCGTCCCAGCGCTCCTGGAGCCGTGCCGCGGCCTCGGCCCCGGTCACGGCGCCGCCCAGCACCGGGTAGTACCAGTCCATCGAGTAGCGGTTCTTGTCCAGGAAGCGCTCCGGGTGCCGGCGCACGGCGTGCCCGAGCGCGCCCGCGGCCAGCTCCCAGTCCGGCTGCGGCTCCTCGCGGTGCTCGGCGAGCGCCAGCGCGCAGCGCAGGGCCTGGTGGATGGAGGAGCAGCCGGTCAGCAGCGCGTCGGTGACGGGGGTGCCGTCCGCCTCCCGCTTCCAGCCGATCTCCCCGCCGGGCTGCTGGAGCCCGAGGACGAACTCGACGGCGGCGAAGACCACCGGCCACATCCGCTCGACGAACGTCTCGTCGCCGGTGGCCAGGTAGTGGTGCCAGACGCCGACGGCTATGTACGCGGTGAAGTTGGACTCCTTGCCCGCGTCCTGCGGGACCTCGGTGTCCACCCCGTCCTCGCGGTCGGCGTACGCCGCGTACCAGGAGCCGTCCGGGTTCTGGTGCCGGGCCAGCCAGTCGTAGGCGCGGGCGGCGGCCTCGTGCTCGCCGGCCGCGTCCAGCGCCATCGCGGCCTCGGTGTGGTCCCACGGGTCCAGGTGGTGGCCGCGGAACCACGGGATCGCCCCGTCCGGACGCTGCGCGGCCAGGATGCCGGCCACCGTCTCGGCGGCCTGCCCGGCGGTCAGCACTCCGGGCAGGACCAGGTGTTCGGTACGCCCGGGGGTGCTCACCGGGCCGCGTCCACGGGGAGGTGGGGCTTGGTGGCGTACGCGACGAAGCTCTTGCCGATCAGCGGGTTCAGCGCCTGCTCGGCGAGCCGCGTGGCCAGCGGCTTCTTCATGATGTCCCAGACCAGCAGCTTGTGGTACGCCTTGACCGGCAGCGCCTTGTCGTTGTCCACGCCGAAGGCGCACTTGAGCCACCAGTACGGCGAGTGCAGCGCGTGCGCGTGGTGGGTGCCGTACGGCTTGAGGCCGGCGGCCCGCATCTTGGCCAGCAGTTCGTCGGCCCGGTAGATGCGGATGTGGCCGCCCTCGACCTCGTGGTAGGCGTCGGACAGGGCCCAGCAGATCTTCTCCGGCCCGTAGCGGGGCACGGTGATCGCGATCCGGCCGCCCGGCCGCAGCACGCGGACCATCTCGGCGAGCACGCCCTTGTCGTCGGGGATGTGCTCCATCACCTCGGAGATGATCACCACGTCGAAGGAGTCGTCGGGGAAGGGCAGCGCCAGCGCGTCGCCCTCCATCGCGGTGGCCGTCGCGCCGGCGGGGGCCTCGCCGGCCTCCTTCATCGCGGCGAACCACTTGGCGACCTCGCGGATCTCCTCGCCGTTGCGGTCGAGCGCGACGACCTGCGCACCGCGCCGGTAGCACTCGAACGCGTGCCGGCCGGCGCCGCAGCCCAGATCGAGCACGCGGTCACCGGGGGCCAGCGGGAACCGGGAGAAATCGACGGTCAGCACGGGGTCCTGCCTTCGCGGGGGTCAGCGGGTTCAGCGGGTGGAGCGGGTTCGGCGCATGCGCACAGGGGGGTGGTGCGGGCGGGGTTCATCGGCGGGCGAGGCCCCGCGCGGCGATGGCGGCCCGGTACCGGGCGACGGTGCCCTCGGCCGCCTTGGCCCAGGTGAAGCGGGCCAGCACCCGGTCGCGGCCGGCCGCGCCGAGCCGGGCGCGCAGCTGCGGGTCGGCCAGCATCCGGGTGAGCGCTCCGGCGAGCGCGTCGCTGTCCCCGGGCGGCACCGCCAGGCAGGTCTCCCCGTCCGGCCCGCTCACCTCGGGGATCGCGCCGCCGGTGGTGGCCACGAGCGCGGTGCCGGTGGCCATGGCCTCGGCGGCGGGCAGCGAGAAGCCCTCGTAGAGCGAGGGCACGCAGGCGACCTGGGCGCCGCGGACGAGGTCGACGAGCTCGCGGTCGCTGATGCCCTTGACGAACTCGATCGCGTCCTGGAGCCCGTACCGCTGGACGGCCTCGGCGACCGGTCCGCGCTCGGGCCGCTTGCCGACCACGACGAGGTGGGCGCCGGGCTGCTCGGCCCGGACCTTGGCGAGCGCCTCGACCAGGTGGACGAGCCCCTTGAGCGGGACGTCGGCGCTGGAGGTGGTGACGATCCGGCCCGGCACCTCGGGCACGGACGGGTCCGGCGACCACAGGTCGGTGTCGGCGCCGATGGGGACGACGTGGATGCGTTCCAGCGGCACGCCGAGGTCGGCGGCGATCTCCTGCTTGCTGGACCCCGAGACGGTCAGGACCGACGGCAGCCGGCCCGCGACCCGCTTCTGCATCCGCGTGAAGGCGTACCAACGGCGCACCGAGAGCCGCCGCATGCGGTCCTGGGCGGCGTCGAGCTCCAGCTTGCGGTCGACGGTGATGGGGTGGTGGATCGTGGTGACCAGGGGCGCGCCGAGGCCGCCGAGCAGCCCGTAGCCGAGGGTCTGGTTGTCGTGGACGACGTCGAACTCGCCGCGCCGGGCGGCGAGGTGGCGCCGGGCCCGCAGGGAGAAGGTGAGCGGCTCGGGGAAGCCGCCCGTCCACATGGTTGCGACCTCCAGGAGGTCGATCCAGTCGCGCAGTTCCTCGCGCCGCGGCGTACGGAAGGGGTCGGGCTGCCGGTAGAGGTCCAGGCTGGGCAGTTCGGTCAGGACCGCGCCGCAGCCTTCGTCGAGCACCGGATAGGGCTGGGCGCCGATCACCTCGACGGAGTGCCCCAGGCGCACCAGCTCACGCGAGAGGTGCCGGACGTAGACGCCCTGACCGCCGCAGAACGGGTTCCCCTTGTAGCTGAGCAGGGCGATGCGCAACGGACGCTCGCCGTCGGCCGCGGCGCCCGGGAAAGGGTTCGCCACCATGGCCTCAGCGGTCACTCTCGGCCCCCTTCTCAGTGCACTTTCGCCGGAGCGTAACCGCTCGGATAATGTAGAACAAGTTTCAGACTTGATCCTTCCAGGGGCATTGAATCTACCGGTCGGAAACCACACCGTAAGAGGCGGAGCAGGTGATTCGCGCCACGGCACCGGCTCCTGCGATGCTGACTCCGGTCACACCCCCGAAAGCACGCCGGACAGCGCGGACGAAGACCGCACGACGCCACGGAAGAACGCCACGGAACGGGACACATGACAGCGGAAGGCAAGGCCGTCACCACCCCAGCGTCCCCGCCGCTGACGGAGCGGCAGGAGGCCAGGCGGCGCCGGATCCTGCACGCCAGCGCCCAGCTGGCGAGCCGGGGCGGGTTCGACGCGGTGCAGATGCGCGAGGTCGCGGAGTCGTCCAGCGTGGCGCTCGGCACCTTGTACCGCTACTTCCCGTCCAAGGTGCACCTGCTCGTCGCCACCATGCAGGACCAGTTGCAGCACATGCACACGACGCTGCGCAAGCGGCCGCCGGCCGCCGAGGAGCCGGCGGCCCGGGTCGCCGAGACCCTGATGCGCGCCTTCCGGGCCCTGCAGCGCGAACCGCACCTGGCGGACGCCATGGTCCGGGCGCTGACGTTCGCGGACCGCAGCGTGAGCCCGGAGGTGGACACCGTCTCCCGGCTCACCACCGCGATCATCCTGGACGCGATGGGGCTGGACGCCCCGCCCACCGCCGAGCAGCTCTCGGCGGTCCGGGTGATCGAGCACACCTGGCACTCCGCGTTGATCACCTGGCTGTCGGGGCGGGCGTCGATCGCCCAGGTGAAGATCGACATCGAGACGGTCTGCCGGCTGATCGACCTGACGGCCCCGCCGGAATCGTCCGGATCACGCCGCTCGTAGGGCCGGGCGCGCCGCCGGG
>NZ_JAJAUY010000011.1 GCF_020532625.1 Streptomyces antimicrobicus
CCCGGCGAGCGGGCAGACCCCTTCGCGCCAGCGCGCCGCCCGCAGCCGGACCGCGGCCGACAGCCGCTCCCGGCGCAGGGGCGCCCCCGCCGAGGGCACCGCGGCACCGCCGGCCAGGACCAGCCGCGCCCGCTTCGCCGCCCGGTCGCCGCCGGCCAGCAGCCACGCCGCCGCCGCGGCGCACAACGCGGCGGTGAACAGCGGCATGTGTCCGAGGCCGCCGGCCGCCCCGGTCATCGCGCACCTCCCAACAGCGGCCGCAGCCGCTCCCAGCCCCGCTCCCGTACGAAGCCGCGCGGCGCCCAGCGCAGCGCCGGCACCGTGACCACCAGGCCGGCCGCGTCCCGCTCCAGCACATGCACCTCGGCGACCCGCCGCCGCCCTTCCCGGTCGCGCGCCAGATGGACCACCAGGTCCAGCGCGGCCGCCAACTGGCTGTGCAGAGCGGCCCGGTCCAGCCCGGCGGCCGTGCCGAGCGCCTCCAGCCGGGCCGGGACGTGCGCGGCGGCATTGGCATGGACCGTGCCGCAGCCGCCCTCGTGGCCGGTGTTGAGGGCGGCGAGGAGGTCGGCGACCTCCGGACCGCGCACCTCGCCCACCACCAGCCGGTCGGGCCGCATCCGCAGGGCCTGCCGGACCAGATCGGCGAGGGTGACCAGCCCGGCCCCTTCCTGGTTGGCCGGCCGGGCCTCCAGGCGCACCACGTGCGGATGGTCGGGGCGCAACTCGGCGGAGTCCTCGGCCAGGACGATCCGCTCCTGGGGCCCCACCAGCCCCAGCAGGGCGCTGAGCAGCGTGGTCTTCCCGGTGCCCGTGCCGCCCGAGACGACGAACGACAGCCGGGCCTCCACGACCGCCCCGAGCAGCCGCGCCCCGCCGGGCGGCAGCGTGCCGGCGGCCACCAACTCCTCCAGCGTGAACGCCCGCGGCCGCACCACCCGCAGCGACAGACAGGCCGAGCCGACCGCCACCGGCGGCAGCACCGCGTGCAGCCGGGTGCCGTCCGGCATCCGGGCGTCCACCCAGGGCCGGGCGTCGTCCAGCCGCCGGCCGGCCACCGACGCCAGTCGCTGCGCCAGCCGGCGCACCGCCTCGGCGTCGGGGAAGGACACCCGGGTCAGCTCCAGCCCGCCGCCCCGGTCGACCCAGACCCGGTCCGGCGCGGCGACGAGCACGTCGGTGACCTCCGGGTCGGCCAGCAGCGGCTCCAGCGGCCCCGCGCCCACCAGCTCCGAGCGCAGCTCGGCGGCCACGCCGAGCACTTCCGCGTCCCCCAGCAGCCGGCCCTGGGCGCGCAGCGCCGCCGCCACCCGGGCCGGCGTCGGCTCGGCCCCGCTCTCGGCCAGCCGCTGCCGCACCGCGTCGAGCAGTCCCGCGCTCATGCCGGCACCCCCTGCCCGGAGGCCAGCGCCCGCTGCCAGAAGCCGTCGCAGAACGCCGCCAGCGGCCCGCGCGCCTGCGCGCCCGGCGGCTCGCCCTCGGCCACCCGTCCGGGCAGCCCCACCTCCAGCGGCACCTCGCCCGCGAGCGGTACCCGCAGCAGCCCGGCCACCGCCTCCGCGTCGAGCCCGGCCGGGCACCGGCCGCGCACCACGGCTCTGACGTCCCGGGCGGCGATCCGCACCCCGGCCGCGACCCGGGCCGCGGCCGCGACCGAGCGCAGCTCGCCCGGCACCACCAGCAGCACCAGGTCCAGCTGGGCGAGCACCTCCGCCACCGCCTCGTCCACCCGCCGGGGCAGGTCGACCACGACCACGCCGCCGCGCCGGCGGGCGGCGGCCACCACCGACCGCGTCGCCGCGGGCGGCACCACCACCCGGTCGCCGCGGTCCCAGCTGAGCACGCGCAGCGCGTGCAGCTCGGGCAGGGACTCCGCGAGGGCTCCGGCGGCCACCCGGCCGCGGGAGCGGGCGAAGTCCGGCCAGCGCAACCCTTCGGCGCCCTCGCCGCCGAGCAGCACGTCCAGCCCGCCGCCGAGCGGGTCGCCGTCGACCAGGATGGTGCGCTGTCCGGCGCGGGCGGCCCGCAGGGCGAGGGCGCAGGCCAGGGTGGAGGCCCCGGCGCCGCCGCTGCCCCCGATCACACCGACTGTCAGCGCGGGCCGGCCGGCGCCCTCGACCACATCGGCGATGCGGTCGACCAGCTGCCCCTCGGCCTCGGGCAGCCGCAGCACCTGCTCGGCCCCGATCTCCACCGCCCACTGCCACACGGGCGGCTCGGCCGGTTCCCGTCCGACGAGGAACACCCCGTCCCGCCGCGGGGCCCCGCGCACCCGCCGGGCCGCGTCGTCGCCGACGAGGACCAGCGCGGCCCGCTCCCACGCGGTTTGCTCCGGCACCGTCTGCCGCACGTGCGCCTCGGCGCCCGCCGCGGCACACAGCCGTAACAGGTCGTCCAGCAGCGCCGGGTCCTCGGTGACGATCAGCGGCCTGCCCTCGCCGGGCAGGGCGCGCTCCCGCGCTTCCGATGCTTCACACGACTTCGATCCAGCCACGGCCTGTCGCCCCCTTCTCACCGCAAATCCACAACCGCGCGAACTTCGCGGTCGGAATCACCGTGCAGCGATCCGGGAAAACAAGTGGATCTTGGTCCAAAACTGTGGACGACATGCCCCCTGTGAATAACTCGCTCACCCCAACAGGTGAGTTCCACAGCGCGGCGGAACCGTTACGGACCGTGACACGTCCCCGGCGGTGTGGGCCGATGCCCCACGGGGCGGCTCAAGAGGAAGGAACGAACTGCCGGACGGACGAACCGCGTCCGGACATGCGACGACCCCCGCCGGGGGGGAGAGCGGGGGTCGTCCCCACGGCCGACTCGGGGGGGGAGGAGTCGGACCGGGTTAGCACGGTCGCGAACGATCCGTGACTTCCATGGTGTACCCGAAGGCCTTCTCAGGCAAACCCACGCGCCCCACCTTACGCCGAATGGTGGGCGCATATGCTCGCCTCGTGGAAAACCAGTCCTTGCCGCACTCCTTGCCTCGCACCGCAGCCTTCTTCGACCTGGACAAGACGGTCATTGCGAAGTCGAGCACACTGACGTTCAGCAAGTCCTTCTACCGTGGCGGGCTGATCAACCGCCGGGCGGTGCTGCGCACCGCGTACATCCAGTTCATCTTCCTGGCCGGCGGCGCCGACCACGACCAGATGGAACGGATGCGCCAGTACCTGTCCGCCCTGTGCAAGGGCTGGAACCAGCAGCAGGTGCGCGAGATCGTCGCGGAGACGCTGCACGACCTCATCGACCCGATCATCTACGACGAGGCCGCCTCCCTGATCGAGGAGCACCACACCGCCGGCCGCGACGTGGTGATCGTCTCCACCTCCGGCGCCGAGGTGGTCGAGCCCATCGGCGCCATGCTGGGCGCCGACCGGGTCGTGGCGACCCGCATGGTGGTGGGCGAGGACGGCTGCTTCACCGGCGAGGTCGAGTACTACGCCTACGGCCCCACCAAGGCCGAGGCCGTCCGCCAGCTGGCCGAGTCCGAGGGCTACGACCTCGCGCGCTGCTACGCGTACAGCGACTCGGCGACCGACCTGCCGATGCTGGAGGCGGTCGGCCACCCGCACGCGGTCAACCCGGACCGGGCGCTGCGCAAGGAGGCGTACGCGCGGGACTGGCCGGTGCTGGTCTTCAACCGTCCCGTCCGGCTCAAGCAGCGGGTGCGCGGGCTGTCCATGCCGACCCGGCCGGCGCTGGTCGCGGCGGCCGCCGTCGGCGCGGCCGCGGCCACGGCCGGCCTGGTCTGGTACGCCAGCCGGCGCCGCGCCGCCGCGGCGGCGGCCTGCTGAGGCGCCCTCGCCCGCCGCCGATCCGCCATCCGCCGCCGATCCGCCACCCGCCGCAAGCCGCCGCCCCGCCGCCTGCCCACGCCACCACCGACCCCCAACCGACCCCCGCCGCACCCGCGCAGGCTCCGGCCACCACCCCGGCCGACCTGCCACGACGACGCCTGTCCGATTCGCCCGGAGGCGTCCCGGAAAGTAAAGAAGTGCGGCAAGGGGTTCCGCTCGCTTGCCCGGCGGAGTACAAAGGAGTCAACGGCCCGCGAGACCAAGGACATCCGAGAGGATCATCTTTAGAACGCAGCAAAGGCCCCACGGACCGGAGCATGAACGCTTGGCACCCACGCGACGTCGACCCGTCGATTACGGGCCAGCCGCACCAGGGAGACGGGCAGAGATCCCGACCTGATGGGCAACTATCGAGGACGCTTGGTAACTGGGCGTGAATGCCAGCGGCGACACCATGAGCAGTACGGTGTCGCCGCAACCCGTGTCGGGGCGCTTCCCGCGCCCGCGCGCTCGCCCCGCAAGGCCCGCCCGGGTCAGGCCGCCCCGCGCTGGAGCGCCTCGCAGACCGCCGTCGACTCCCGCACGCCCAGCTCGACCGCCCGCCCGCAGTGCGCGATCCAGGCCGCCATCCCCTCCGGGGTCCCCGAGACGTAGCCGTCGAGCGCCGCGAGGTACGCCGCCCGCCCCTGCTCCGCGTGCCCGACCTCGGCCGGGCAGATCGCCTTCGGGTCCAGACCGCTGTTGATCAGCACGATCCGCTCGGCGGCCCGGGCGACGACCCCGTTGTACGAACCGAACGGACGCAGCGCCAGCAGCTCCCCGTGCACCACCGCCGCGGTCACCAGCGCCGGCGCCGAGCCGCCCGCGATGATCAGCCGCGACAGCCCGTCCAGCCGCCCGGCCACCTCCTGCGCGCCCGGCAGCGGCAGCTCCACCAGCGGCTCCGCCACCGGCTCGCCCGCGAGCCGCGGCCGGCCCACGGTCTCGTCGGCGGCGCCCCCGCCGGCCGCGACCAGGTGCAGCCGCGCCAGCACGCGCAGCGGGGACTGCCGCCAGATGCTCAGCAGCTGCCCGGCCTCGGCGGTCAGCCGCAGCGCGGCGCCCACCGTCCGGGCCTCGTCGTCCGCGCCGAAGTCGGTCCGCCGGCGTACCTCCTCCAGCGCCCAGTCGGCCCCGGACAGCGCCGCGCTCCCGCGCGCCCCGCGCAGGGCGGCCTCCGAGGTGATCTCTGCGCTGCGGCGGCGCATCACGCGGTGGCCGTAGACGCGGTCGACGGCCTTGCGCACGGATTCCACGGCCTCGGCCACGCCCGGGAGCGCGGCCAGCGCGGCGAGCGGATCGGACGGACCGGCGGGCGTGGTGGCTGACGTACTCATAGGTAAGGAGCGTACGCACCTTGCCTGCCCGCCCCACGTTCGAGTGGTCTTCTTCACTCGCCTTGACCACCCAGCGCATCCGTGGCGCTACGCTTCGTGAACATGAAGATCGGTTTCGTGGGGAAGGGCGGCAGTGGCAAGACCACGCTGTCCTCCCTCTTCATCCGCCACCTCGCCGCCCAGCACGCCCCCGTCGTCGCCGTCGACGCCGACATCAACCAGCACCTGGGGGCGGCGCTCGGCCTCACCGAGGAGGAGGCCGCCCGGCTGCCGGCCCTGGGCGCGCACCTCCCGCTGATCAAGGAGTACCTGCGGGGCACCAACCCGCGGATCCGGTCGGCCGAGGAGATGATCAAGACCACCCCGCCCGGGGCCGGTTCCCGGCTGCTGCGGGTGACCGAGGACAACCCGGTCTACCGGTCCTGCGCCGTCCCGGTCGCCCTCGACGGCGCCGCCGTACGGCTGATGGCGACGGGCCCGTTCACCGAGGCGGACCTGGGGGTGGCCTGCTACCACTCCAAGGTCGGCGCGGTCGAACTCTGCCTGAACCACCTCGTGGACGGCCCCGGCGAGTACGTCGTCGTCGACATGACGGCCGGCTCGGACTCCTTCGCCTCCGGCCTGTTCACCCGCTTCGACATGACCTTCCTGGTCGCCGAGCCGACCCGCAAGGGCGTCTCGGTCTACCGCCAGTACAAGGAGTACGCGCGGGACTTCGGCGTGGCGCTGAAGGTGGTCGGCAACAAGGTGCACGGGCCGGACGACGTGGACTTCCTGCGCGCCGAGGTGGGGGAGGACCTGCTGGTGACGGTCGGCCAGTCGGACTGGGTCCGGGCGATGGAGAAGGGCCGCCCCGCCCCGTTCGGGGAGTTGGAGGCGGCGAACCGGCAGGCGCTGGAGGTGCTCCAGGACGCGGCCGACGGCTCGTACGCCGACCGTGACGCGCTGCGCTACACCGAGCAGATGGTCCACTTCCACCTGCGCAACGCCGAGAGCTGGGGCAACGCCAGGACCGGGGCCGACCTGGCGACGCAGATCGACCCCGGCTTCGTCCTCGGCGAGCACCACCTGGCACCCGGGGAGTTCACTCCTCGTCCGACTCCTCAGCCTGCGTGACCTCGGCGGGCGCCGGGGGCGCGGGCAGCGGAACGGCCGGACCCTTGGTCAGGAACGTCGCCCAGCCCTCCTTCGGCGCCTGGCCGACGTCGAGCGTGCGCAGCCACTCCAGGACCTTCGGGTCCTGGGCGTCCAGCCAGTCGACCAGTTCGCGGAACGGCACGCAGCGGACCTCCTTCTGCGTGCAGACCGTCTTGATCGTCTCCTCCACGGCGCGCATGTAGGTGCCGCCGTTCCACGACTCGAAGTGGTTGCCGATGATCAGCGGGGCGCGGTTGCCCCGGTAGGCGCGCTCGAAGGCCTGGAGCAGGCCGTCGCGCATCTGGTCGCCCCAGTAGGCGTGCTGGGAGGGATCGCCCTGGGACGTGGTCCCGGACTGGTTGACCATGTAGTTGTAGTCCATGCTCAGCGTGTCGAAGGCGCGGCCGGGCATCGGGACGAGCTGGAGCGGGACGTCCCACAGGCCGTCCGTCTTCTTGGGCCACTTCTGCTTGCCGATCCCGCTGGAGTCGTAGCGGAAGCCCATGTTCTTGGCGGCCAGCATGAAGTTCTTCTGGCCCTCCAGGCACGGGGTGCGGGCCCCGATCAGCTCCTTGTCGTAGTCGAAGGGGAGCGCCTTCTCCTGCTTCAGGCCGGAGTTGGTCTTCCAGTTCTTCACGAACGCCTTGGCCTGGTTGATCTCGCTGCGCCACTCCTCCACCGACCAGGTGCCCACGCCGCCGTCGGGGCCGCAGAAGTGGCCGTTGAAGTGGGTGCCGATCTCGTTGCCCTCCAGCCAGGCGCCGCGCAGTTGCTCGGCGGTGTCCTTGATGCCCTGGAGGTCGCCGAAGCCGATGTCGGAGCGCCCGGACCCGTGCTGGGGAGCCGTGTAGAGCGAACGTTTCTCCTCCGGCAGCATGTAGAGGCCGCTGAGGAAGTACGTCATCCGCGCGTTGTACTTCTTGCCCACCTCGCGGAAGTGCGAGAAGAGCCTCTGGCTGTCCTCACCGGCGCCGTCCCAGGAGAAGACGACGAACTGGGGCGGCTTCTCACCGGGCCGGAGGCGCTCGGCCTTCACCAGGTTCGGCTGCGGACCGGTGTACGAGGTCGAACCGTCCCCGATCAGCCGGAGCACGCTGCCGGGCGCCTCGGGTGCCGCCGCGCCCTTGCGGGAGCCGGACGGGTGCCGGTCGGAGTCGGAGCCGCCGCATCCGGCGACGCCGAGCACCAGCGCGGTGGCGACCAGGCCGCCGGCGATCTTCTTGGTGGTGTCCGTGGCGGCCATCTCCGCCCACCTCTCCCTCGCGCGTAGGTGTGTGCGCTGCTTCGAGCGAAACCTCCCACGCGACCGACCCGGGAAAGGTATGACAAGCCGTACAAAATGCTTAATCACTCGACAGAGGGAATCCCTAGCCTGTTTGTCCGTTATGTCGCGCGGCCTCCTTTACTCTCCATTACCTTTCATTTACCGATTGTTGAGAAATCCCGCCGCTTCGTCCCTGCACCAGAGGAGACGGGAATGACCCCGAGCACGACCCCGGCCACCACCACGACCGCGTCCCCGCCCCCGAAACCGACCGCCCGCACCACAGGCTTCAGCGCGGACCTCTCCGCGTCCATCGCCGTGTTCCTGATCGCCCTGCCGCTCTCCCTCGGCATCGCCCTGGCCACCGGCGCGCCCCTGCAGGCCGGCCTGGTCGCGGCGGCGGCCGGGGGCATCGTGGCGGGCCGGTTCGGCGGGGCCCCGCTCCAGGTGAGCGGTCCCGCAGCCGGACTGACCGTGGTGACCGCCGAGTTGATCCAGCGCTACGGCTGGCGCACCACCTGCGCCGTCACCGTGCTCGCCGGCTTCTGCCAGCTGGGCCTGGCGCTGCTGCGCACGGCCCGGTCGGCGCTGATGGTCAGCCCCGCCATCGTGCACGGCATGCTCGGCGGCATCGGGGTGACCATCGCCCTGGCCCAGCTGCACATCGTGCTCGGCGGCACCCCGCAGAGCTCGGCCGTGGCCAACGTCCTCGGCCTGCCCGAGCAGTTGGCGAACCCGCACCCGGCGGCCCTGGCCGTCAGCGCGCTCACGCTGGTGCTCCTGCTCGGCTGGCCCCGGCTGCCCGGCCGGGCCGGCGCGGTGCTGCGCAAGGTCCCGGCCGCACTCGCGGCCGTCGCCGGTGCCACGGCCTTCGCGGTGCTGGCCGGGTTCCACCTGCCGCGGGTCGACCTGCCGTCCTGGCGCAACCACGCGCTGCCGGAGCTGCCCGAGGGCCCTGTCCTGGGGATCGTCGCCGCCGTGCTGACGATCACCCTGGTGGGCAGCGTGGAGTCCCTCCTCTCCGCGGTCGCCACCGACAAGCTGATCGGTGCCGAGCGCAAGGCGGCGGACCGGCCGCCGCGCGCCGACCTCGACCGGGAGCTGCGCGGGCAGGGCGCGGCCAACATCGTCTCCGGCGCCCTCGGCGGCCTGCCGATCACCGGCGTGGCCGTCCGGAGCGTGGCCAACGTCAAGTCCGGTGCCGTCAGCCGGAAGTCATCGATCATGCACGGCTGCTGGGTGGTGCTCGCGGCGGCCCTGCTGGTCCCCGTGCTGGACCTGATCCCGCTCGCGGCGCTGGCGGCGCTGGTGATGGCGGTGGGCGTGCAGATGGTCAACATCACCCACATGCGCACGGTCACCCGGCACCGCGAGGTCCTCGTCTACCTGACCACGATCACCGGCGTGGTGCTCGGCGGCGTGCTGGAGGGCGTGGCCTGCGGCATCGCGATGGCGGTGACCCTCGCCCTGCACCGGCTCGCCCGCACCCGGATCACCCTGTCCTCGGCCGACGGGGTGCACCGCGTACGGGCCCGGGGGCAGCTGACCTTCCTGGCGGTCCCCCGGCTGAGCCGGGTGCTGGGGCAGGTCCCGCACGGCGGGCACGCGGTGGTCGAGCTGGACGGTTCGTTCATGGACCACGCGGCGTACGAGACCTTGAAGGACTGGCAGGACGCCCATCTGGCGCACGGCGGTTCGCTGGAGCTGACCGGCCCGGCCGCGGCGCCGTTCACCGAGGCGGCCGAGCCCGGCACCGGCGACGTACGCGGGGACGGAGGCGGCGAGCGGCGCGGGGAGGGCCGGGGCGACGGCCGCGGCCACCAGTGCTGCCGTCCCTGGACCCCGTGGGCCAACCACTGCGCCCACCGCGCCGCCCCGGCGGCCGCGCCGCGCCGCGGCGCCGGTCAACTGGCCAGCGGGATCCGGACGTTCCAGCGGGACACCGCGCCGCACGTCCGCGACGAGCTGGCCCGGCTGGCGCGCGAGGGGCAGCGCCCGTCGCAGCTGTTCCTGACCTGCGCGGACTCCCGGCTGGTCACCAGCATGATCACCGCGAGCGGGCCGGGCGACCTGTTCACCGTGCGCAACGTCGGCAACCTGGTGCCGCTGCCGGGCGCGGAGTCGGGCGACGACTCCGTCGCCGCCGCCATCGAGTACGCCGTGGACGTGCTCCAGGTCGACAGCATCACGGTCTGCGGCCACTCCGGCTGCGGGGCGATGCAGGCCCTGCTGAACTCCGCCGCCGACTCCCGCGACAGCCGGGACGCCCCGGGCGCCGCCGCCCCGGACGACACCCCGCTGCGCCGCTGGCTGCGGCACGGCGAGCCGAGCCTGGCCCGCATGGCCAGCCGGCAGCACGCCTGGGCCCGGATCGCCGGCCGGCTCCCGGCCGACGCCGTGGAGCAGCTGTGCCTGACCAACGTGGTGCAGCAGCTGGAGCACCTGCGGGCCCACGAGGCGGTGGCGCGCCGGCTCGCCGAGGGCACGCTGGAGCTGCACGGCATGTACTTCCACGTCGGCGAGGCCCAGGCCTATCTGCTGAGCGGGGGTGAGGACCACTTCGACTGCCGCGTCTTCGACACCGTCGCGGCCGGGCACTGAACCCGACACGCCGGGGAAGCGTGCAGGTACGCAGGGCCCCTCCCCGCTCCGCGGTGTCCGGCGGGGCCCTGGCCCGACACGGCCCTACAGGTCTACACCAATTTCGGGTCAGGGCCTTGCCACCGGGCCCTTCGGCTGATGAGCTATGCCCGGGGACACAACGGACACCCTGGGAAAGGGAGATGTCGGTGAGCAACGAGAGCCTGGCGAACCTGCTGAAGGAGGAGCGGCGATTCGCTCCGCCCGCAGAGCTGGCCGCGGCCGCGAACGTCACGGCGCAGGCGTACGAACAGGCGGACGCCGACCGGCTGGGCTTCTGGGCGGAGCAGGCCCGGCGGCTGACCTGGGCCACCGAGCCGACCGAGACGCTCGACTGGAGCAACCCGCCCTTCGCGAAGTGGTTCGCCGACGGCAAGCTGAACGTCGCCTACAACTGCGTCGACCGCCACGTCGAGGCGGGCCACGGCGACCGGGTCGCGATCCACTTCGAGGGCGAGCCCGGTGACAGCCGCGCGATCACCTACGCCGAGCTGAAGGACGAGGTCTCCCAGGCCGCCAACGCCCTGACGGAGCTGGGCGTCCAGGCCGGCGACCGGGTCGCCGTCTACCTGCCGATGATCCCCGAGGCGGTCGTCGCGATGCTCGCCTGCGCCCGCATCGGCGCCGCGCACTCGGTGGTCTTCGGCGGCTTCTCCGCGGACGCCGTCGCCTCCCGCATCCAGGACGCGGACGCCAAGCTGGTGATCACCGCCGACGGCGGCTACCGCCGCGGCAAGGCCTCGGCGCTCAAGCCCGCCATCGACGAGGCCGTCGCCAAGTGCCCGCAGGTCAAGAACGTGCTGGTGGTCCGGCGCACCGGCCAGGAGACCCCGTTCTCCGAGGGCCGCGACGTCTGGTGGCACGAGCTGGTCGGCCGCCAGTCCAAGGAGCACACGCCCCAGGCCTTCGACGCCGAGCACCCGCTGTTCATCCTGTACACCTCGGGCACCACGGGCAAGCCGAAGGGCATCCTGCACACCTCCGGCGGCTACCTCACCCAGACGGCCTACACCCACCACGCGGTCTTCGACCTCAAGCCGGACAGCGACGTCTACTGGTGCACCGCCGACATCGGCTGGGTGACCGGGCACTCGTACATCGTCTACGGGCCGCTGGCCAACGGCGCCACCCAGGTCATGTACGAGGGCACCCCGGACACCCCGCACCAGGGCCGGTTCTGGGAGGTCGTGCAGAAGTACGGCGTCACGATCCTCTACACGGCGCCCACGGCGATCCGGACGTTCATGAAGTGGGGCGACGACATCCCCGCCAAGTTCGACCTGTCGTCCCTGCGGGTCCTCGGCTCGGTCGGTGAGCCCATCAACCCCGAGGCGTGGATCTGGTACCGCAAGCACATCGGCGGCGACCGCTGCCCGATCGTGGACACCTGGTGGCAGACCGAGACCGGCGCGATGATGATCTCTCCGCTGCCGGGCGTCACCGAGACCAAGCCGGGTTCCGCCCAGCGCCCGCTGCCGGGCATCCGCGCCACCGTCGTCGACGACGAGGCGCACGAGGTTCCCAACGGCGGCGGTGGCTACCTGGTGCTCACCGAGCCGTGGCCGTCGATGCTGCGCACCATCTGGGGTGACGACCAGCGCTTCATCGACACCTACTGGTCGCGTTTCGCGGGGAAGTACTTCGCGGGCGACGGCGCCAAGAAGGACGACGACGGCGACATCTGGCTGCTGGGCCGGGTGGACGACGTGATGCTGGTGTCCGGCCACAACATCTCGACCACCGAGGTGGAGTCGGCCCTCGTCTCGCACCCGGCGGTCGCCGAGGCGGCCGTCGTGGGCGCCGCGGACGAGACCACCGGCCAGGCCATCGTGGCGTTCGTGATCCTGCGCGGCACGGCCCACGAGGACGACGACCTCGTCGCGGAGCTGCGCAACCACGTGGGCGCCACCCTCGGCCCGATCGCGAAGCCCAAGCGGATCCTGCCGGTGGCGGAGCTGCCCAAGACCCGGTCCGGCAAGATCATGCGCCGCCTGCTGCGCGACGTCGCGGAGAACCGCGAGCTGGGTGACGTGACCACGCTGACGGACTCCTCCGTCATGGACCTCATCCAGAGCAAGCTGCCGGCGGCGTCCAGCGAGGACTGAGCCGTACGGCCTCGAAGAGGCCGAGGCACCCCTTCCCGGGGACGTGCGGGGCATCCGGCGCGAGCGCGCCGGATGCCCCTTTTGCCTTTAAGGTGACGATCACCGGATGTGTCCTTGCGTGCGCCCTGTAAAGTAAGAAAAGCGTCAAGAACCGCAACATCACCACAGGGTGCGCCGGGAAGTCTGGTCGGCACGAGTTCCGCCATGCCGTCCAACCCACCCGGAGGTACCCCCTCGTGGCCACGCCCCCGCCCACCCAGGGCCGCAAGTTCCTCGGCCGACTGTCCCTGCCCGAGCGGCGCTTCGTGGCCGACGCCCTGCGCACCGAGACCGTCGGCGGCGTCCTGCTCCTGGCGGCCGCCGTCGCCGCCCTCCTGTGGGCGAACGTCCCCGCGCTCTCCGCGAGCTACGCCTCCCTGCGGGACCTGCACATAGGCCCCGCCGCCCTCGGCCTGGACCTCTCGCTCCAGCACTGGGCCGCCGACGGCCTCCTCGCGATCTTCTTCTTCGTCGCGGGCATCGAGCTCAAGCGCGAGCTCGTGGCCGGCGACCTGCGCGACCCCAAGGCCGCCGCCCTGCCCGTCATCGCCGCCGTCTGCGGGATGGCCGTACCCGCGCTCGTCTACACCCTGGTCAGCACCACCGGCGGCGGCTCGCTGGCCGGCTGGGCGGTCCCCACCGCCACCGACATCGCCTTCGCCCTGGCCGTGCTCGCGGTCATCGGCACCTCGCTGCCGTCCGCGCTGCGCGCGTTCCTGCTGACCCTCGCCGTCGTGGACGACCTGTTCGCGATCATCATCATCGCCGTCTTCTTCACCAGCGAGATCAGCTTCCCGCAGCTGGGCGGCGCCCTCGCCGGCCTGGTGCTGTTCTGGTTCCTGCTGCGCAAGGGCGTGCGCGGCTGGTACGTCTACGTCCCGCTCGCCCTGGTCGTCTGGGGCCTGATGTACAACAGCGGCGTCCACGCCACCATCGCCGGTGTCGCCATGGGCCTGATGCTGCGCTGCCACCGCCACGAGGGCGAGGAGCACTCCCCCGGTGAGCACATCGAGCACTTGGTGCGCCCCCTGTCCGCGGGCCTGGCCGTGCCGCTCTTCGCGCTGTTCTCCGCCGGCGTCTCGCTCTCCGACGACTCGCTCGCCCAGGTCTTCACCCGGCCCGAGACCCTCGGTGTGATCCTCGGCCTGGTCGTCGGCAAGACCGTCGGCATCTTCGGCGGCACCTGGCTCGCCGCCCGCTTCACCAAGGCCGAGCTGAACGAGGACCTCGCCTGGCCCGACGTGTTCGCCGTGGCCTGCCTCGCCGGGATCGGCTTCACCGTCTCCCTCCTCATCGGTGAACTCGCCTTCGCCGGCAACGCCACGCTCACCGACGAGATCAAGGCCGCGGTCCTGCTCGGCTCGCTCGTCGCGGCCGTCGTGGCGTGCGTCCTGCTCAAACTGCGCGACCGCACCTACCGCGCCCTGACGGCCGAGGAGGAGCGCGACGAGGACCAGGACGGCATCCCGGACATCTACGAGGAGCACAACCCGGAGTACCACCTGCGCATGGCGCGCATCCACGAGGAGAAGGCCGCCGAGCACCGGCGCCGGGCCGAAGCAGCGGCCGGGTCCCGCACCGGAGGCGGTCGTCCGGCATGATCTGAGGGACGACAGGACCCTGACGACCAAAGGGAGCAAGCGATGAGCGCAGTGGACCAAGGGGCGCACGGAGCCGAACGGACCCTCGGCCAGCTGGTCGCCTCGGCCACCGCCGAGATGTCCGCCCTGGTGCACGACGAGATCGCCCTCGCCAAGGCGGAGATCCGCCAGGACGTCAAGCGCGTGGGCATCGGCGGCGGCGCGATCGCGATCGCCGGCGTGTTCGGCCTGTTCTCGCTGCCCGTGCTGAGCTTCGCGGCGGCGTACGGCATCCACAACCTGGGCCTCGGCCTCGCCTGGTCGTTCCTCGTCGTGGGCGCGGCCTTCCTCGTCGTCGCGGGCATCCTCGCGCTGCTGGCCGTCGCCAAGTTCAAGAAGGTCAGCCCGCCGGAGAGGTCCATCGCCTCCGTCAAGCAGACCGCGGCGCTCGTCGGGACCGTCAAGCCGCACCCGCGCCCGTTGAGTGACAAGGCGGTGGGTGTGGCACGCTCGTCCTCATGACAGCGACCGCACCGGACTCCGGCAACCCGCCCACGGCCGAATCGGCGGTACGGCTCGACCTCCCCGGCGGCCGTCCGGTGACCCACCGCAACGTCGCGGCCAACGGCGCCCGGTTCCACGTCGCCGAGGCCGGTGACGGGCCGCTGGTCCTGCTGCTGCACGGGTTCCCGCAGTTCTGGTGGACCTGGCGGCACCAGCTGGGCGCCCTCGCCGACGCCGGCTACCGCGCCGTGGCCATGGACCTGCGCGGGGTCGGCGGCAGCGACCGCACCCCGCGCGGCTACGACCCGGCCAACCTGGCGCTGGACGTCACCGGCGTCATCCGGTCCCTCGGCGAGCCGGACGCCGCCCTCGTCGGCCACGACCTGGGCGGCTACCTCGCCTGGACGGCGGCCGTGATGCGGCCCAAGCTCATCCGCCGCCTGGTGGTCTCCTCCATGCCGCACCCGCGCCGCTGGCGCGCCGCCATGCTCTCGGACTTCGCCCAGACCCGGGCCGGCTCGCACATCTGGGGCTTCCAGCGCCCCTGGATCCCCGAGCGCCGGCTGGTGGCCGACGACGGCGCGCTCGTCGGGCAGCTGATCCGCGAATGGTCCGGGCCGCGGCTGCAGGAGGAGCTCGACGACTCGGCCGAGGACACCCTGGCGGTCTACCGGCGGGCCATGTGCATCCCGTCCACCGCGCACTGCTCGATCGAGCCGTACCGCTGGATGATGCGCTCCCTGGCCCGGCCTGACGGTCTGCAGTTCAACCGCCGCATGAAGATGCCGGTGCGCGTCCCCACGCTGCACCTGCACGGGTCGCTCGACCCGGTGATGCGCACCCGCAGCGCCGCCGGCTCCGGCGAGTACGTCGAAGCCCCGTACCGCTGGCGGCTCTTCGACGGCCTCGGGCACTTCCCGCACGAGGAGGACCCGGTCGCCTTCTCCACCGAGCTCGTCAACTGGCTGGGCGACCCCGAGCCCGATCGTTAGAACGGACCTCGAACGCTCACATGCCTGGCGCATAGGCCAATTGGCGGGCTCCGGGGCGGTTACCGACCTTGGGCGCCGGGCAGACGTCGAAGTATGGGCTGGACGCACGACTACGGTGACTCCGCACGCGAAGGCCGCCGCGCCGCCACGCCGGCCGGCACCCACGAGAGGGCGGGCCGCCAGGGCCACGACCCCCGGTTGGGCATCCCACGCATCCTGCGCCGCCGGGCCCGCTGGGTCTCGGCCCGCCTGCGGCATCCGCGTACGTAGGGCCGTCGAGGGTCCGTCAGGTCCCTCAAGGTCCGTCAGGTCCGTCAGGTCCGTCAAGGTCCGTCACAAGGCGCAGCCGTCGCTCGACACGCGCGACTGCGCCGTCCGGCCGATGCGGATGTCCTCACTGACCTCGTCCACGGTGAGCGCGTACCCGGTGTTCGGGTCGTCCAGCGACTTCGCGAAGACGACCCCGGACACCTTGCCGTCGGGCGTCAGCAGCGGGCCGCCGGAGTTGCCCTGGCGGACCGTCGCGTACAGCGAGTAGACGTCGCGGCGCACGGTGCCCCGGTGGTAGATGTCCGGGCCGTTGGCGTTGATCCGGCCGCGGACGCGGGCCGCGCGGACGTCGTACGCGCCGTTCTCCGGGAAGCCGGCCACGATGGCGTCGGCGCCGCCGGTCTCGTCCTTGTCGGTGAACTCCAGGGCGGGCGCCTTGAGCTTGGGCACGTCCAGGACGGCGATGTCGCGCTGCCAGTCGTAGAGCACGACCTTGCCGTCGTACAGCTTGCCTTCGCCGCCGATCTGCACGGTGGGTTCCGCGACGCCGCCGACGACATGGGCATTGGTCATCACCTTGCCGGGGGCGAAGACGAAGCCGGTGCCCTCCAGCACCTTGCTGCAACTGGGCGCCGTACCGACGACCTTGACGATGGACTGCTTCGCGCGCTCGGCCACCGGGCTGCTGGCCAGCGCCTGGTCGGGCGCCCTGACCTGGTTGATCTGCTCGTTCGAGAACGGCGTGAAGACCTGGGGGAAGCCGTTCTGCGCGAGGGTGGAACTGAAGTCGGAGAACCAGGTGTTGGCCTGCTCCGGCAGCACCCGCGACACGCCGAGCAGCACCTTCGAGCTGCGGACCTCCTTGCCCAGCGTGGGAAGTGACGTCCCGGCGAGCGCGGAGCCGATGAGCCAGGCCACCAGCAGCATCGCCATGACGTGCACGAGCGCGCCGCCGGTGGCGTCGAGGGCGCGGGCAGGCGACCACGTGATGTGGCGGCGCAGCCGGTTGCCCAGATGGGTGGTGAAGGCCTGGCCGATCGAGGCGCAGACGATCACCACGACGACGGCGAGGACCACCTCGGTGGTGGTCACCCGGGCCGTGTCGTCGGTCACCCAGCCCCACACCACCGGGAGGACGAACACGGCGACGAGGCCACCGCCCAGGAAGCCGATCACCGACAGGATGCCGACGACGAACCCCTGGCGGTAGCCGACGATCGCGAACCACACGGCGGCGACCAGCAACAGGATGTCCAGCACGTTCACGTGGGCCACCGTCTCATGCGCGCCAGTCGAGCGGGACCTGTCGTGACGTGTCCCACGGCCGCTCCCAGCCCGCGAAGTGCAGCAGCCGGTCGATCACCCCCGCCGTGAAACCCCACACCAGGGCCGACGCGACCAGGAAGGCCGGCCCCCGGTGCCCGCTGGGGTGCACCGCCATGGCGCGGGCCTGCGGATCCGTGAGATCCGCCACGGGGACCGTGAAGACCCGGGCCGTCTCGGCGGGGTCCACGACCCCGACCGGGCTGGGCTCGCGCCACCAGCCGAGGACCGGGGTCACCACGAACTCGCTGACCGGGATGTAGAGCCGGGGCAGCACCCCGAAGATCTGCACCCCGGCCGGGTCCAGACCGGTCTCCTCCTGGGCCTCGCGCAGCGCGGCCCGCAGCGGGCCGGTGGTCTCCGGGTCGCCGTCCTCCGGGTCCAGGGCGCCCCCGGGGAACGACGGCTGGCCGGGGTGGGAGCGCAGCGAACCGGCCCGCTCCATCATCAGCAGCTCCGGGCCGCGCTCCCCCTCGCCGAACAGGATCAGCACGGCCGACTGCCGCCCGCTGCCGTCGGCGGGCGGCAGGAACCGGCTCAGCTGGGTCGGCCGGACGGTACGGACGGCCTCGACGACGGGGTCCAGCCACGCGGGCAGGCCGTGCGTGGTGACGGCCAGCCCGTCACCGGTGGTGCTCTCGTCCCGCGTTCCGCGCGTCATGGGCGCCCTGCCTCCGTGTCGTCCGTACCGGCCCCAACGCGTGCCGGGTAGTGGTTCGTTCCTGCGGCCCTCAGGCGTTCGTGGAGCCGTTCGCGCCCAGCGGGGGTGCCGGGCGGCCCGGATAGTCCGGCGGCGGGTTCAGGCGCTGGCCCGGATACCCGCCCATCTCGTACTTGAGCAGCTTGCGGGCCTTGTCCGGGTCCGTCTCGCCCTCCCCGTACGCTGGGCAGAGCGGGGCGATGGGGCAGGCGCCGCAGGCCGGCTTCTGGGCGTGGCAGATCCGGCGGCCGTGGAAGATGACCCGGTGGGAGAGCATGGTCCACTCGCTCTTGGGGAAGATCGCGCTGATCTCCGCCTCGACCTTCACCGGATCGGTCTCCTCCGTCCACTTCCAGCGGCGCACCAGGCGGCCGAAGTGGGTGTCGACCGTGATGCCGGGGACGCCGAAGGCGTTGCCGAGGACCACGTGGGCGGTCTTGCGGCCGACCCCGGGCAGCGTGACGAGGTCCTCCAGCCGCCCCGGGACCTCGCCCCCGAAGTCGTCCCGCAGGGCCGCGGACAGGCCCAGCAGGGACTTGGCCTTCATCCGGAAGAACCCCGTCGGCCGGATGATCTCCTCCAGTTCCTCCGGCGCCGCCTCGGCCATGTCCTCGGGCGTGGGGTACTTGGCGAACAGCGCCGGGGTGGTCTGGTTCACCCGCAGGTCGGTGGTCTGGGCCGACAGCACCGTCGCGACCAGCAGCTCGAAGGGGTTGCGGAAGTCCAGCTCGGGGTGGGCGTACGGATACACCTCGGCGAGCTCGCGGTTGATGCGCCGGGCCCGGCGGACCATGGCCAGGCGGGACTCCGGTCGGGCGGCCGCTTTCTTGGCCGAAGCTTTGCTCTTGGGTCGGGCCGTGGACGGCGCGGGGGCCCGTGTGGCACCCTGTTCGCCCACAGCTGAATTCCGGGCCCCGGTCACTCCCGTGGACCCCTTGGCCTGTGCTCTCACCGGCTTATTGGACACCCGGCCAGCCTACGGCGGGTGGCTGACACCCGCCCGGACCTCCGGTAACACCACCCAGCACACCCGTACGTCCGGCATCCTTGTGACTGATCGCACTGTTTGATGCGTCCGGCAAAATGGGGAGCACGGTCCCCTGAACCGGTCGACATAGGAGAGAGACTCGTGGACGACGTTCTGCGGCGCGCCCCGCTCTTCGCGGCGCTCGATGACGAGCAGGCCGCGGAGCTCCGCGCCTCGATGAGCGAGGTCACCCTCGCACGCGGCGACGCCCTGTTCCACGAGGGCGACCCCGGCGACCGGCTGTACGTGGTCACCGAGGGCAAGGTGAAGCTGCACCGGACCTCTCCGGACGGCCGCGAGAACATGCTGGCCGTTCTCGGCCCCGGCGAGCTGATCGGTGAGCTGTCGCTCTTCGACCCCGGCCCGCGCACCGCCACCGCCACCGCCCTGACCGAGGTCAAGCTCCTCGGCCTCGGCCACGGCGACCTCCAGCCGTGGCTGAACGCCCGGCCCGAGGTGGCCAGCGCCCTCCTGCGCGCCGTGGCGCGCCGCCTGCGCAAGACCAACGACCAGATGTCCGACCTGGTCTTCTCCGACGTGCCGGGCCGTGTCGCCCGCGCCCTCCTGGACCTGTCGCGCCGCTTCGGCGTCCAGTCCGAGGAAGGCATCCACGTCGTGCACGACCTCACCCAGGAAGAGCTGGCGCAGCTCGTCGGCGCCTCCCGCGAGACCGTGAACAAGGCCCTGGCCGACTTCGCGGGCCGCGGCTGGCTGCGGCTGGAGGCGCGTGCCGTGATCCTGCTCGACGTGGAGCGGCTGGCCAAGCGCAGCCGCTGAGCGGCCGGCGCCGCTGCCGTCGTGTCGTAGGGCCCCACCCCGCCGGGTGGGGCCCCGCGTGCGTTTCCGGCCGCGTACGGGCCGTGTACGCCTGCCCCGGGCCTCCCGTCGGGCGCACAGTGGGCGCATGGTGGTCGCATGGTGAACGAGGCGGGGCGCGGGGTGGACGCGCGCGGCTGGATCGAGCGGGAGGGCTCCCTCGGGCGGGTGCAGCCCGCGTACGCGGAGCTGGTCGCCACCGCCCGGGCCCGGACCGCCGAGGCGTACGGGCGCCGGCTGCACAGCGCCTACCTCTACGGCTCGGTGCCCCGGGGCACCGCCCGGCCCGGCCGCTCCGACCTGGACGTGCTGCTGGCGCTGCACGCGCCGCCCACCGAGGAGGACCGGCAGACCGCAGAGGCGCTGGCGCGGGGGCTGGACGAGGACTTCGCCGTGGTCGACGGGGTCGGCCTGCTGCTGTACGGGAAGGACCGCCTGCTGAGCGAGCAGGAACGTTACGACCTGGGGTGGTTCGTGGCGTGCCTGTGCACTCCGCTGCTCGGGGCCGATCTCGCGGAGCACCTGCCGCGCTACCGGCCGGACAGCGTCCTGGCCCGGGAGACCAACGGCGACCTGGCCGAGGTACTGCCCCGCTGGCGGGAGCGGACGGCCGCGGTCGCGGGCGGGGCCAGGGGTGGAGCCGGGGCCGGGGGTGTGGCCGGCGGCGGGGCCGGGGGCGGAGCGGATGTGGGCGGGGCCGGAGCGGACGTGGTGCCGGATCCGGGTGCCGTACGGCGGCTGCGGCGGGCCTGGGCGCGGAAGCTGGTGCGGACGGCGTTCACGCTGGTCATGCCGCGGTGGGGCGGCTGGACCAGCGATCTGGAGCGGTCGGCGGAGATCTTCGGGCGGTACTACCCGGAGCGGAGCGCGCAGGTCCGGGGCGCGGCCGCCGACGCGCAGGCGCCGGGCTCCGACCCGGCGGTCCTGCGGGTCTACGCCGAGGACCTCGGGCCCTGGCTGGAGGCGGAGTACACCCGCGTCCACGGCCGCAAGGGCGCGTCCGCGGGCGGGGGCGAGGGCGAGGGCGAGGGCCTGATCGTCTCGGCGTAGGCCGGCCGCCGGCCCCTCGCGGTGGTCAGAAGGGTTCGGCGCCCGGGATCAGGCCGTGTTCGCGGAGGTACTCCAGTTGGGCCCGGACCGACCACTCGGCCGCCGGCCACAGGGAGCGGTCCACGTCCGCGTAGACGTGGGCCACCACGGCCTCGGGGGTGGTGAAACCGTTCTCCACAGCCGTTTCGACCTGGGCCAGACGCGTGGCACGGTGGGCCAGGTAGTACTCCACCGCGCCCTGCGCGTCGTCCAGGACCGGGCCGTGGCCCGGCAGGACCGTGTGCACGCCGTCGTCCACGGTCAGCGACCGCAGGCGGCGCAGCGAGTCCAGGTAGTCCCCCAGCCGGCCGTCGGGGTGGGCGACCACGGTGGTGCCCCGGCCCAGGATCGTGTCGCCGGTCAGGACCGCCCGGTCGGCCGGCAGGTGGAAGCAGAGCGAGTCGGCCGTGTGGCCCGGGGTGGGCACCACCCGGAGCTCCAGACCGCCCACCCGGACGGTCCGGCCCGGGGCCAGGCCCTCGTCCCCGAGGCGCAGCGCCGGGTCCAGGGCACGCACCTTGGTACCCGTGAGCTCGGCGAACCGGCCCGCGCCCGCGGCGTGGTCGGGGTGCCCGTGCGTGAGCAGGGTCAGCGCGACCCGCTTGCCGGCCTGCTCGGCGGCCGCGATCACGGCGCGCAGGTGGGACTCGTCCAGCGGGCCGGGGTCGATGACGACGGCCAGCTCGGAGTCCGGTTCGGAGACCAGCCAGGTGTTGGTGCCGTCCAGGGTCATCGCGGACGGGTTGGGGGCCAGCACGTTCACCGCCCGGGCGGTGGCCTGCCCGGAGGTGACCACGCCGCGGGGCTGGCCGGGCAGGAGGGACGCGTCGGTCATGCCGCACCTCCCGGCCGTACCCGCTTGGTGAACTCGTCGTGGCCCGGCCAGCTCAGCACCAGCTCGCCGTCCTCCAGCGCGGCCCGGGCCAGGACCGGGGTGAGGTCCTGCGCGCCGGCCGCCGCCAGGGCGTCGGCGGCGGTGCCGTACGGCTGGAGGGAGCGCAGGGTGGAGATCGTGGGCGGCATCATCAGCAGCTCGCCCCGGTCGTAGCCGTCGGCGGCGTCCGCGGGGCGGATCCAGACGGTCCGGTCGGCCTCGGTGGAGGCGTTGCGGGTGCGCTGGCCCTCGGGCAGGGCGGCGACGAAGAACCAGGTGTCGTAGCGGCGCGGCTCGAACTCGGGCGTGATCCAGCGCGCCCAGGCGCCCAGCAGGTCGGAGCGGAGCAGCAGCCCGCGCCGCTCCAGGAACTGCGCGAAGGACAGCTCGCGGGCCACCAGCGCCTGCCGGTCGGCCTCCCAGTCGTCGCCGGTGAGGTCCGAGACCAGGCTGCCGTCGGCGGAGCCGGCGAGCAGCACCCCGGCCTCCTCGTACGTCTCGCGCACGGCGCCGCACACGATGGCCTGGGCGCTGGCGGTGTCCGTACCGAGCCGGTCCGCCCACTCCTCCAGGGTGGGGCCGGCCCAGCCGATGCGGTGGTCCTCGTCGCGCGGGTCGACCCCGCCGCCCGGATAGGCGTACGCGCCGCCCGCGAAAGCCATGGAGGAGCGGCGGCGCAGCATGTGGACGGCCGGTCCGCCGGGGCCGTCGCGCAGCAGCATGACCGTGGCGGCGCGCCGGGGCTCGACCGGGGTGAGGGAGCCGTCCGCGAGCGCGCGGATCCGGTCCGGCCACTCCGGCGGGTACCACTGACCACCGGCCGTGTGCCGAGCCGGAGCCTGCCCTGGGGACTGCGTCTGCCCGTTCGCTGCCATGGGCGGATGCTACGACCATCCGACTCGATGTTCGAGAGGCGCTGGCCAGGGGCGGTGGGCACGTCCCCCGAGGGGCCGTTCCCGGAGGGGCCGTTCCCCGGGGAGCCCGTTCCCGGAGGGGCCGTCCTCGGGCGAGCCGCGTTCCCCGCCCGCCCCGAGGAGCGGACGGGCGCGGGATCCGCGCGGGGCGCGTCCGGGACGTGCCCGGACCGCGCCCGGATGCGTCAGGCCGAGGTGAGCTCGACCTGGATCTCGACCTCCACCGGCGCGTCCAGCGGCAGGACGGCGACGCCGACCGCGCTGCGGGCGTGCACGCCCTTGTCGCCGAGGACGGCGCCGAGCAGCTCGCTGGCGCCGTTGAGGACGGCCGGCTGGGCGGTGAAGTCGGGGGCCGAGGCGATGAAGCCCACCACCTTCACCACGCGGGCGATCCGGTCCAGGTCACCGACCACGGACTTCACGGCGGCCAGGGCGTTCAGCGCGCAGGTCGCCGCCAGCTCCTTGGCCTGCTCCGGGGTCACCTCCGCGCCGACCTTGCCGGTCAGCGGCAGCTTGCCCTGCACCATCGGCAGCTGGCCGGCGGTGAAGACGTACGAACCCGAGCGCACGGCCGGCTGGTACGCGGCCAGCGGCGGGACGACCTCGGGCAGGGTCAGGCCCAGCTCGGCGAGCTTGGCCTCGACGGCGCCGCTCATGCCTTCTCCCGCTTGAGGTAGGCCACCAGCTGCTCGGGGTTGTTCGGGCCGGGCACGACCTGGACGAGCTCCCAGCCGTCCTCGCCCCAGGTGTCCAGGATCTGCTTGGTGGCGTGGACCAGCAGCGGGACCGTCGCGTATTCGAACTTCTTGGTCATGGGAGCGAGCGTAGTGCCTGACGCCACGCGCCCATGCCCGCCCCGGACGCCCGGCCGTGCGGACCCAGTGGTTACGCTCGATGGCTGTGAGCAGGCTCCAGGTGGTCAGCGGCAAGGGCGGAACCGGGAAGACCACGGTCGCCGCGGCACTCGCGCTCGCCCTCGCACGCGAGGGCAGGCGGACTCTACTGGTGGAGGTCGAGGGCAGGCAGGGCATCGCACAGCTCTTCGGTACGGAGGCGCTCCCCTACGAGGAGCGCAAGATCGCCGTCGCACCGGGCGGCGGGGAGGTCCACGCGCTCGCGATCGACGCGGAACGGGCGCTGCTGGACTACCTCCAGATGTTCTACAAGCTCGGTTCGGCCGGCCGGGCGCTCAAGAAGCTGGGCGCGATCGACTTCGCGACCACCATCGCGCCCGGTCTGCGGGACGTGCTGCTGACCGGCAAGGCGTGCGAGGCGGTGCGGCGCAAGGACAAGGCCGGGCGGTTCGTCTACGACCACGTGGTGATGGACGCGCCGCCGACCGGGCGGATCACCCGGTTCCTGAACGTCAACGACGAGGTGGCGGGGCTGGCCCGGTTCGGGCCGATCCACAACCAGGCACAGGCGGTCATGAGCGTGCTGAAGTCGCCGCAGACCGCGGTCCACCTGGTGACGCTCCTGGAGGAGATGCCCGTCCAGGAGACCGCGGACGGCATCGCGGAACTGCGCGAGGCCGGGCTCCCGGTGGGCCGGGTGGTGGTGAACAAGGTCCGCCCGCACCACCTCGACGAGGAGACGCTGCGGGCCGCGGCCGGCGAGCGGCGCGGCGAGGTGGCCCAGGCCCTGGCTCGGGCGGGGCTCGGCGGCGCGCGCCGCGGGGGCTTGGCCGAACGGCTGGTCGACCCGCTGCTGGAGCAGGCCGCCGAGCACGCCGGGCGGGTGGAGCTGGAGCGCGAGCAGCGCGCCGTCCTGGCGGGCCTGGGCCTGCCGACGTACGAACTGCCCCTGCTGGGGGCGGGCATGGACCTGGCGGGGCTGTACGAACTGGCCACGGAGCTGCGGAAGCAGGGCGACGAGTGATGACCGCGGGGACGACGAGCACGAAGACGGGCACGGGGACGGGCGCGGCGACGGGCGCGGGCGCGGCGGCGGGCGCGGCGGCGAGTACGCGGACCGGCACGGGCGAGCCCGGTGGCCGGACGGCCGTCGGGACCGCGCCGCGGCTGGCGGTGGACGCGCTGCTGGACGATCCGGGGACCCGGATCATCGTCTGCTGCGGCGCCGGCGGGGTCGGCAAGACCACGACGGCCGCGGCGCTCGGGGTGCGGGCCGCCGAACGGGGGCGGAAGGTGGTCGTGCTGACGATCGACCCGGCCCGGCGGCTGGCGCAGTCGATGGGCATCGACTCGCTCGACAACACGCCGCGGCGGGTGACGGGCATCGAGGGCGGCGGCGCGGACGCCGGCACCGACGCGGACGGCGCCGAGGCGGGCGGCACGGGCACGGGCGCCACGGGTGGGGGCGGCGGCGAGTTGCACGCCATGATGCTCGACATGAAGCGGACCTTCGACGAGATCGTCGAGGCGCACGCGGACGCCGAGCGGGCCCGGGCCATCCTCGCGAACCCCTTCTACCAGTCCCTGTCGGCCGGTTTCGCGGGCACGCAGGAGTACATGGCGATGGAGAAGCTCGGGCAGCTGCGGGCCCGTGACGACTGGGACCTGATCGTCGTGGACACCCCGCCCAGCCGCTCCGCGCTGGACTTCCTGGACGCGCCCAAGCGCCTGGGGTCGTTCCTGGACGGCACGTTCATCCGGGTGCTGATGGCGCCGGCGAAGGTGGGCGGCCGGGCCGGGATGAAGTTCCTCAACGTCGGCATGTCGATGATGACCGGCACGCTCAGCAAGCTGATGGGGGCCTCGCTGCTGAAGGACGTGCAGACGTTCGTGGCGGCGATGGACACGATGTTCGGCGGCTTCCGCACCCGCGCCGACGCGACGTACCGGCTGCTCCAGGCGCCGGGGACGGCCTTCCTCGTGGTCGCGGCGCCCGAGCCGGACGCGCTGCGCGAGGCGGCGTACTTCGTGGAGCGGCTGGCCGCGGACCGGATGCCGCTGGCGGGGCTGGTGCTGAACCGGGTGCACGGCAGCGGTGCCGACCAGCTCTCGGCGGAGCGGGCACTGGCCGCCGCAGAGAATCTTGAAGAGGGCGGCATTGTGGATCAGGGGCCCGGGAAACATGGACTTCGTGACCCCGACGCGGGCCCTCCCCCGCACGCGGACGAGGTCACGGCCGAGGGAACCACGGGGGCACGGACCACGGCCCACGAGACCACGGCCGACGCGACCACGGCGGCACGGACCACCGAGACCACGGCCGACGACATGACGGCCGACGGGATCACGGCCGACGAGATCACCGCAGGACTGCTCCGCCTGCACGCCGAGCGCATGCAGGTCATCGCGCGTGAGCAGCGCACGCGCGACCGCTTCACGTCACTGCATCCTGACGTGCCGGTGACGGAAGTGGCGGCCCTGCCCGGCGATGTGCACGACCTCGCCGGGCTGCGGGCCATCGGGGTACGCCTCGCCACGGGGTGAACCACGCGTTCCGCGTTCCGCGTCGTGCTGGCGCGCGGGACGCGGCGTGGTCACCGTTCCGGCCGCCTACCCGGCGGCCGCGTACGTCTCGTACGGAACGTCAACTTCCGTATCGACGTCCACGGAGAGGATGCCCGTACTGCGTTCGTACTCCGTGCGGGCGGTTTCGAGCAGCCGCCGCCACGAGGTGACGGTGGGGCGCCTGCGCAGCAGCGCACGGCGTTCCCGCTCGGTCATTCCGCCCCACACGCCGAACTCGACACGATTGTCGAGCGCGTCCGCCAAGCATTCGGTCCGCACCGGACATCCGGTGCACACCGCCTTGGCCCTGTTCTGTGCCGCTCCTTGAACGAACAGTTCATCCGGATCGGTAGTGCGGCAGGCTGCCTGCGCACTCCAGTCGGTTACCCAGCCCATCCCGGCGCCGTCCTCTCCCGAATCGAGGCTCCCCCACGGCGGCAGCGGCATATTCACCGCTGCCAGTTGAGGACGTTACGGAAGGCGAGGACGGTGCAACACCCCCGACGGGCCCAATCTTGGATGGTCCGAACGGACTATGGGTAAGCGGCAGATCACCCGACGGAGTGATCCGGCGACATGCCCGACCATTCCGGCAATTCGGGTGTAATCACCGGGACCCGTTCCCTGCGGCCGACAAGAATCGGACATGAGTCCACCCCATTCGGGAAGGGTGAAAATCAAGCCGAGGGGTTGATGTCGCACCGCACTGCTGTGACAGTTGGGAGCAGCTTAGGCCAAGGCATATACGTCTGTCCGGCGAATGAGAACGTAGGCTGCCCTCCATGGGAAAGAAGCGCTCGGGCGCAGGGCTCTCGGGGAGCCATCAGGCCGCCAAGTTCCTCGGAGTGTCCGTTCTCGCAGGAGTCGTGCTCGCCGGCCTGGCCATTCCGGCCGCCGGCGCCTTCGGTCTGGCGGCCAAGGGCACGGTCGAGGGTTTCGACGAGATCCCGGCCAATCTCAAGACTCCGCCGCTCAGCCAGCGCACCACGATCCTGGACGCCGAGGGTGGCTTGATCGCCACCGTCTACTCGCGCGACCGGCAGGTGGTGCCGCTGACCGCCATCTCTCCGTACATGCAGAAGGCGATCGTCGCGATCGAGGACTCCCGGTTCTACGAGCACGGCGCCGTCGACCTCAAGGGCATCCTGCGCGCGGTCAACCGCAACGCGCAGGAGGGCAGCGCCGCGCAGGGCGCGTCCACCCTGACCCAGCAGTACGTCAAGAACGTCTTCGTCGAGGAGGCGGGCGACGACGAGAGCAAGGTGCGCGAGGCGCAGGAGAAGAGCCTCGGCCGCAAGGTCCGCGAGCTGAAGTACGCGATCCAGGTCGAGGAGGAGCTCGGGAAGAAGAAGATCCTCGAGAACTACCTCAACATCACCTACTTCGGGCAGCAGGCCTACGGCATCGAGTCCGCCTCGCAGCGCTACTTCAGCAAGCCCGCCAAGGACCTGACCCTGGAGGAGTCCGCGCTGCTGGCCGGCGTCGTGCAGTCGCCGAGCCGGTACGACCCGGTCAACGACTCCGCCGAGGCCATGAAGCGGCGCAACGTCGTCCTGCAGCGCATGGCCGACGTCAAGGACATCTCGCAGGCCGAGGCCGACGAGGCGAAGAAGAGGCCGATCCAGCTCAAGGTGACCCGGCCCAAGAACGGCTGCATCACCGCGGTCAAGGGCGCCGGCTTCTTCTGCGACTACGTGCGCAACACGTTCCTGACCGACCCGGTCTTCGGCAAGACCCGCGAGGAGCGGGGCCGCCTGTGGAACCAGGGCGGTCTGACCATCCGCACCACGCTGGACCCGAAGGCCCAGGACTCCGTCAACGAGTCGATCAAGGACCACGTCGACCAGGAGGACAAGGTCGCCACCGCCGTGACCCTGGTCCAGCCGGGCACCGGCCGGGTCCTCGGCATGGGCCAGTCCAAGCCGTACGGCTTCGGCAAGAACGAGACGCAGATCAACTACTCGGTCGACAAGCGGATGGGCGGCTCGAACTTCGGCTTCCCGACCGGCTCGACCTTCAAGCCGTTCGTGGCCGCCGCCGCCATCGAGCAGGGCATCCCGGCGACCAAGGTCTACCAGTCGCCGTTCGAGATGGACTACCCGAGCCCGGTGCAGACCTGCAACGGCACCTGGGTCAACAACAGCTTCCCGCGCGACCACGTGGAGAACGAGAAGGCCTCCGAGGTCGGCCCGTACGGCATGCGGGACGCCATGGCGATGTCCGTCAACACCTACTTCGTGGAGATGATCTCCGAGGTGGGCCTGTGCCCGCTGACGCAGCTGACCACCAAGCTCGGCGTCATCCCGGCCGACGGCACCAAGCTCAAGGAGGTGCCCTCGATCGCGCTGGGCACCGAGGGCATGTCGCCGCTGACCATGGCCAACGCGTACGCGACCTTCGCCAACCGGGGCGTGCACTGCACCCCGGTCGCCATCGAGTCGATCACCGACGCGCACGGCAAGGCGCTGCAGGTGCCGAAGTCCAGGTGCGAGCGGGTGATGACGGAGCGGACCGCCGACACCATCAACACGCTGCTGCTCGGTGTGGTCGACTCCGGCACGGGTGCCCAGGCGGGCCTCACCGACCGGCAGAGCGCGGGCAAGACCGGTACCACCGACGAGCGCTACAACGCCTGGTTCGTCGGCTACACCCCGAACATCTCGGGCGCGACCTGGCTCGGCTCGGGCGGCGCCAAGCAGGTGTCGATGGAGAACATCACCATCGGCGGCCAGTACTACGCCGAGGTCTGCGGTGGCTGCCTGCCCGGCCCGATCTGGAAGCAGGCCGTCACCGGCGCCCTGGCCGGCCACGAGGCGCTGACCTTCCAGACCGTCTACGTCGGTGACGGCGGCGCCGCGGGCGGCAGCCGCCCCGGCACCACCCAGCCGACCCGCCCGAACAAGCCCGGCAAGCCGAACCGGCCCGGCGACAACAAGCCCGGCGACACCCGCCCGGGCACGACCACCGGCGGCACCACCGGCGGGACGACGGGCGGGACGACCAACCCGTTCCCGGGGATCACCCTCGGGCCGGGCGGCGTGATCGGCGGCCCGACGGACGGGCGCGGCCCCGGCGGCCGGGACTGAGCCCCCGGACGGCGACGTGACGCGCGAAGGCCCCCGGTCGAGGATCGACCGGGGGCCTTCGCACATCGGTGCGCGGGCGGCGGGAGCGGCGGTCGGCCCGGGAGGCCCAGGAGCCGCGGCCGGCTAGGAGGCGAGGGCCTGCTTCACGGCGGCGGCGACGCGGCCGCCCTCGGCCAGTCCGGCCACCTTCGGGTTCACGATCTTCATGACGGCGCCCATGGCCCGCGGCCCCTCGGCGCCGCCCGCCTTCGCCTCCGCGACGGCCTCCGCCACGATCGCGGCGAGCTCGTCGTCGCTGAGCTGCTTGGGCAGGTAGGCGTTCAGGACCTCACCCTCGGCGGTCTCGCGCTCGGCCTGCTCCGGACGGCCGCCCTGCGCGAAGGCTTCCGCGGCCTCGCGGCGCTTCTTCGCCTCCTTGGCGATCACCTTGAGGATCTCGTCGTCGGAGAGCACGCGCGCCTCGGTGCCCGCGACCTCCTCCTTGGAGATGGCGGTGAGGGTCAGCCGGAGCGTGGACGAGCGCAGCTCGTCGCGCGCCTTGATGGCGGTCGTGAGGTCTTCCTGGAGCTTGGCCTTGAGCGTGGTCATGACTTGAGTCTGCCAGGTGCGGCACGGCCCGCGCCCACTCGTTTTCCCGGTGTGCCGGGTCTGCGACCATGTCCCCATGCGCGCGCGTTACGGAATCCCGCTCAAGGTCACCGCCGGACTCGCGGCGGTGGGAGCCGCAGGAGTGGCGTACGCCGCCGGCTTCGAGGCGAGGTCCTTCCGGCTGCGCCGGGTGACGGTCCCGGTCCTCCCGCGCGGCATGCGCCCGATCCGCCTCCTGCAGGTCTCCGACATCCACATGGTCCGCGGCCAGCGCAAGAAGCGCGCCTGGCTGCAGTCGCTGGCCGGGCTCCGGCCGGACCTCGTGGTCAACACCGGCGACAACCTCTCCGACACCGAAGGCGTGCCGGAGCTGCTGGACGCGCTCGGCCCGCTGATGGACTTCCCCGGCGTCTACGTCTTCGGCTCGAACGACTACTACGGACCGCGGCTGCGCAACCCCGCCCGCTACCTGCTGGAGAAGGCCCAGGGCCGGCACGGCCTCAACGGGAACAAGCCGGTCGTCGGCGCGGTCCACAACCCGTGGGAGGACATCCGCGACGCCTTCGACGCGGCGGGCTGGCTGAACCTGACCAACACCCGGGCCCGGCTGAAGCTGCGCCACGCGGAGCTCGCCTTCACGGGCCTGGACGACCCCCACATCAAGCGGGACCGCTACGAGCAGGTGGCGGGCGGTCCGGAGCCGGACGCCGACTTCTCGATGGGCGTGGTGCACGCCCCGTACCTGCGCAGCCTGGAGGCCTTCACGGCCGACGGCTACCCGCTGATCCTCGCCGGCCACACCCACGGCGGCCAGCTGTGCGTCCCCTTCTACGGCGCCCTGGTCACCAACTGCGACCTCGACACCGACCGCGTGAAGGGCCTGTCCACGCACGAGGCCCAGGGCAACCGCGCCTACCTCCACGTCTCGGCGGGCTGCGGCACGAACCGCTTCACCCCGGTCCGCTTCGCCTGCCCCCCGGAGGCCACCCTGCTGACCCTGACCCCGGCCGATCCCATGATCACCGAGCCCCGCGAAAACCGGATTTCGTCTCTGCGCGCGGGTCCGCTAAAGTAATCGATGTCGCCAGGGCAGCAGGACCGCCGAAGCGACGATCGGGGTGTAGCGCAGCTTGGCAGCGCGCTTCGTTCGGGACGAAGAGGTCGTGGGTTCAAATCCCGCCACCCCGACTTCGTAAGACCAGATCAGGGGCTTGATCCGCATCGCGGATCGAGCCCCTGCTGGCGTTCACGGGCGTTCTCGCCGGCGACAGCGATCAAGCAGGTCCACGGGCCGATCGCACCGGCCCGGCCCGGCTCCGCCCAGGTGATCCTCGGTGGGCTGAGGAACGTCAGCCACTAGAGTGATCTCCCGTACGTGATCAGGACCGTACGACCGTGGTGAGAGTGGGGGCTCAGGGTGCGTGATGCCGATCTTGAGGTCTCGGGCGACGACCTCGGCACATTGGCGAACGACCTCGACGACATGCAGCGCCACCTGGAGCAGCAGACGCGCCGCATGGACCAGGTCGTCGACAGCATCGCCGCCGGCTGGCAGGGGCCGACGGCCACGGCGTACCGGTCGCTGCACCGCGGGGTCGCCGAGGACGCCGTAAGGATCCGTCAGGTGATGGTCCTGCTCGAAGAGGCCATGCGCGCCTCGCGGGACGGTTTCACGGAGCAGGAGCTCGAGAACCTGGCGCGGATCAAGCGGATGCAGGACACCGAGGACGTTGCGGCGGCCGCGCGCGCCCTGACCGTGCCGGACCCGGAGCCCGCGGCCACGGCCGGCCCGTCGAAGAGTCGCATCCTGGACGTCTGAACCACGGGGGATCAGCAGCACCATGTCCGACGAAGACCGGATCACCGTCAACTTCGCCACTCTGCAGCGGCTCTCGGGGGACCTGGAGGACATCCTCCGCGCCCTCAACGAGAAGCTGGACGCCCTGTACGAGCGAGCCACGAAGGTCGTCCTCAGCTGGGACGGTGAGGCCCGCGAGGCCTTCATCGACGAGCTGGACAAGTGGAGCCGTTCCGCCGACGACCTCAAGGCCGCCCAGGCATGGCTCCACGAGGTCGTCGTCAAGGGCCACCTGAACTACGCCGCCGCCAACCGCTCCGTCCTCGAAGGCTGGGGAGGCGGCGCCTGATGGCCGGCCCCTCGGCCCCCGCCCAGTCGCCGGGCGGCAACGGGGCGATCGACGTCAAGCCGACGGACCTCTGGCGGGTCTCGGGCCAGGTCGCCACGCAGCAGGAGTTCCTGGTCCGGAGCGCCAACACGCTCCTGGAGGAGCTGCGCAAGTACCCGGACGCCGGAGGCGCGGGCACCGAGGCCGAGAAGTTCGCCCAGGCGTACAAGAAGATCGGCAACCGCTGGCTCGAGGTCTGGAGCCGGTCCGTGCTCAGCGTCGGCGGTGTCGCCGTCGGCTTCACGGAGACGGCCAACGCCTACACCAAGGCGGACGCGGCGGCTCATCCGCAACCGGGCAAGACCGCCGAGCAGCGCCCGCGGCCCGCGGTGATCGACAAGGAGCCGAACTTCGGCTCCGTGCCGGACATCAAGTGGGGCGACGACGACGGCGGGGACGACATCCTGCGTGGTCTGATGGAGGGCATTCCCGACATCGTCCGGGACGTCCTCCATCCGCTGTGCAAGCACGTGTTCCGGGTCGGGAAGGTGGCGGACGTCTACCCCTTCCCGCAGCAGCACTACCTCAACTCCCTGTGCCACAGCTGGATGAACGCCTCCATCGCCGGCGCGATGGGGGCGGACCGCCTCACGCAGATCGTCGACACCATCACCAATCACCAGCAGGCCGACTGGGAAGCCGCCATGCGGACCTTCTGCAGCGCGTTGTGGGGCGCGACGGCCTGGGGGCAGTCGCGGCACGGCTACCAGTGGGGCCAGACGGCCAACTCCGGCCCGGGCACCCCCCGCGTCCCCACCGGCAGCGAGCCGGTGATGGCCGTGTTGAAGGACACCGCGGACAAGATCGCCACCATCCTGCGCGAGTACGCCGAGGCCGCCGTCGAGCTGAACCACGACGTCGCGGAGGAACTCCACCGGGCCATGTGGAAGGCCGCCAAGGAGATCCTCGAAGACCTCGCCAAACCCAAGGACCCCAAGAGCATCCTCAGCACCGTCACGTCCGTGATCGGCAAGGGCGCGGGGCTGGTCCTGTCGTTCGACGTCAAGACGGTCCTGAACATCGACACGGCCAAGCTGAACCGGATCGTGGACAAGTACACCGGCATCCTGGGCGGCCTGACCACGCGGATGGAGGCGCTGAAGGAGCCCCTGGACGAGGCGTACCTCAGTGCGCCCAAGTTCGAGGCGGGTGTGGCCCGCGCGACGGGCTTCGGCGCCCGGGCACTGGAGGAGTTCAAGGGCTCCCAGATCTGGCTCAAGATCGACTCCAACGGCGCGTACGACCTGAACCTCGGTGCCAACGAGTACATGGCGGACGGCCACACGCTGGACAAGCACGTCGGCAAGACGGACGAGCAGCTCGCGCAGCGTCTGCGCGACCAGCAGGCCAACGGGCCGACGCAGGCCTGGCCGTACGGCAAGCCGAAGATCGGCAGCTCGTCGTCCTTCCCGAACTACCAGCGGGCCGAGCAGCTGACCGAGTACAACCTCAACCACAACGCTTCCGCGATCGAGGCCTGGATCAAGGGCCCGCCGCCGCCGGCCGACGGCGACGTCAAGTCGTTCTACGCCACCGCGCCGAACGGCGAGACCAGCGGACGCAGCGTGAGCAAGCAGCCCACGGACCCGAACGACCCGATGTCCGGCTACAAGCAGGGCGGCATCAACGCCAAGGCGGTCGACGTGAACGGCATCGACACGCGGATCCGTTACGACAGCAGCAGGAACCCGCCGTTCACGATCATGACGTCCATGCCGTACAAGCCCTGAGGAAGGCCCGCACCCCATGCCTGCCGACGACGACCAGCCCGACGTGGGCGACGAACCCGGCCGGACCGACCAGGCGTCCTGGGAGGCCGCGGTGCGGCACCTGTACGAGGACGCCTACGCGTACGTCGCCACCGGGCCGCGCCGCCACGAGGACTGGCGGCTCGACGTCCTCGCGGTGATGAGCCGCTCCGTCCCCGACCCGCGGGGCTGGGCGGGGCTCGACGACGAGGCGGAGAACCCGGAACGGTCGGCGCGCCCGGCGTACCCCTTCCGCGACCTCACGCCGGAGTACCTCGCCGAACGTCTCCACGAGATCGACCGCAGCAGCGCCGAGGACCTGCTCCTGGCCCTGACGGACGACGGCTGCACCCTGTCCAACCTGGAGCGCTTCCCGGAGAGCCCGACGGAGCTCCGCGCCATGGCCCGTACCGTCCTCGCCCGCTACGGCGACGCGTACTCCTGCCACACCAACGTCCGCCGGGCAGGGGCGGGAAGCGAGGGCGCGCTCGACTTCACGGTCTCGGACTGGAGCTACAGCCCGCTGAGCGTCTACACCGAGGACAGCGGCCTGGTGGTGGTCTCGGCGGCCGAGGTGGGCCTGTTCTGGAACTTCGCCGACTACTGATCCGGAGCCGGGCGCCGGACCGGGCGCCCGTCCCCCCTGAGGTGCTTTGAGAGGATGCCCCTGTGCTGACCCGTTCCGCTTCCTACCCCGACCGGGAGACCGCCCAGTGGGCGACGCAGCAGGTGGTGACCGCCAACGAGCAGGTCGTCCACCGCTGGCTGGCCCAGGGCACCCGGGCCCGCCTCACCCTGGAGGCTGCGTGGCCGTCCCGGGAGGAGCCCGTGGGCCGGGTGCAGCTGGAAGGCGACCTGCTGGCCGGGCGCGGACCGGTCGACGTCCGGGCCGCACGCGTCGTGCTGCGCCGAGAGGCGTCGAGTCCGCACGGTTTCGTCGTCCAGACCACCGTTCCGTTCTACCTGTAGGGGCCCACGACCATGTCCATGAAGCCCCTGGAACACGACCGGCGTTACGGCGAGCTCGACCAGGTGATGCGCGCGTACCTCGGTCAGCCGGCCGACGACACCCCGGAGCGGCGCAGCCGCGCGCTGGACGCCTATCTGCGCCACACCTGGCACACCCGCCCCTGGGCCATTGCCGAGGCGGAGCGCCAGCTGCGTGAGTACAGCCGCAACCCTCCAGGGCGGATCCGGCTCGGACTGGGCGAGTTCTACGCCGTACCGGACACCGGAATGCCGCAGGCCGCGATCCGGGACTGGCTCGTGGTGCTCGCGGACCACCTGAAGCAGAGCGTCGAGGAGGGCGACGTACCTCCGCCGGCGTCACCGCAGACCCACTGGGAGTGGCACGCCCGCTTCCCGGAGACCGCTCAGCTGCTGGGCGGCTGGTTCTCGCAGGACGTCGTGGACGAGTTCCCCGACCACGAGGCCGCCGTCGCCAACTACGCCGCCACCACCGACCCCCAGCTGATCGCCCGCTTGGTGGGCGAACTCCACGAGCTGCTCGCGCTCCCGCTGGACGAGGCGGACTACGCCCTGGCCGCCGCCGAACTGGGCATGGAGGTGGCCCCACCGCCCCCGTTCTCCTACGGCGCCTGGTTCCAGTCCCTGACCACGACCCTGACGGCTCCCTGAGCCCGCCGCCCCCCGGACGGGGGGTCGGCCGACAGGCAGTGTGACGGGGCGCGTCGGCCTGGCGTGGCCGCCCCGGGGCTCACGACTGGCTGTTCGCGAAGCCGATCAGGCAGGCGCCCCACCAGCCCAGTTGGCTGACGGCGGCCGAGGTCGCGGAGCGGGCCAGGAGGGGGCGCGGGGGGTGGGTGTCGCGGTACGGGGCCAGGCGTTCGGCGAGGCGGTGGGCCAGGAGGCCGTTCACCGTGATGGCCAGGACCAGGGCGAGCTTGGTCCGGGTCAGGGGGGAGGACAGGTCCGGGTGGAGGAAGAGGCCGCTGATGATCAGGCCGGTCAGGCCGGCCCAGATGGGGACCTGGAGGGTGGTGGCCGTGCCGAGGATGTCGGCGAGGCGGCGGCGGCCGAGGAGCCACAGGACGGCGTACCAGTCGACGGCCAGGACGGCGCCGAGGCCCACGACCATGGCGGCCACGTGCAGGAACCGGGCCGCCGTCCGGAGCGTGTCGTCGGCGTGGACGTGGCCGGACATCCAGCACACGGCGGCCAGGGCCCCGGCGACGAGCACGCCGAGGGCGATCAGGATCCAGGCCGGGGTCTCCTCGGCGGTGGGGCCCGACCGGGTCGGGGCGACACCGTCGGGTGCGGTGGTGATCGTTGCCACGGGTCTGCCTCCGTCCTTGGCACGCAAGGGGTTCGTATGCCGGTGATTAAGTAAGGCGTACCTAAGTCGCGGCGCGGCCGCTTCGTCAAGTCGGAACGGGGCGCCCGGTGCGCCGCGCGGCCGGGGGTCTCGCAACCGGGTTCGCGGCAGGTCCAGTTGGGGGCGTTCTGCCTTCGCATCAGTCCGGTAACGGCGGGGCGTGGTCAGTATGTGGACGGTTCGGCCCAGTGCGTGGGCAGTGGCGCGCCCGAGCCTGACGCCGGAGACGTCCGGCGCGGCGGAGGCGTCCGGCGCGCGGAGGCGACGCACGCGCGCCCCGCGTCAGGGTCCCGTCAAGACGGCGCCCGCCCCCGTATGGAGGCCGTCAAGGAGCCTCGGCGGCCCGTTCCGGCCGGGTTGAGATGGTCTCCGGCCGGTCCGGCCGATTCCGTCCCCTCACTTCATCCAGGAGCTCGCGATGGCCGATCTGGCCTTCGTCCTCACCACGGTCGCGGTGTTCGCGCTGGTGGGTCTCGTCGCCAGGGGGGTGGCGAAGCTGTGAGCGTCGAGAACGTCGTCGGGCTCGCCGTAGCGGTCGCCCTGCTGGGTTACCTCGTCCTCGCCCTCGTGTACCCGGAGAGGTTCTGAGTCCCGCATGAGTCCCCAGACCGCTGGTGTGCTCCAGCTGCTCGCGCTGGTCGGCGCCCTCGCCCTCGTCCACCGGCCGCTCGGCGACCACATGGCCCGGGTCTACTCCTCCGGCCGGCACTACGCGCCGGAGCGGTGGATCTACAAGGCGATCGGCGCCGACCCCGACGCCGGGATGCGCTGGCCCGCCTACCTGCGCGGCGTCCTGGCCTTCTCCGCGGTGGGCGTCCTCTTCCTCTACGCCCTCCAGCGGCTCCAGGGCGTCCTGCCCGGCTCGCTCGGCTTCGCCTCGATCGACCCCGACCAGGCCTTCAACACCGCCGCCTCCTTCGTGGCGAACACCAACTGGCAGTCGTACGCCGGCGAGCAGGCCATGGGCCACGTCGTGCAGACCGGCGGCCTGGCGGTGCAGAACTTCGTCTCCGCCGCCGTCGGCATGGCCGTGGCGGTGGCGCTCGTCCGGGGCTTCGCCCGGTCCCGTACCGGGGAGCTCGGCAACTTCTGGGCCGACCTGGTGCGCGGCACCCTCCGCATCCTGCTGCCCCTCGCCGTGGTCGGCGCGCTCGTCCTGGTCGCCTGCGGCGCGATCCAGAACTTCGCCGGCATCCACGAGGTCGGGCAGTTCGCGGGCGGCTCGCAGCAGTGGAACGGCGGGGCGGTGGCCTCGCAGGAGGTCATCAAGGAGCTGGGCACCAACGGCGGCGGCTACTTCAACGCCAACTCCGCCCACCCCTTCGAGAACCCGAACCCGTTCTCCAACCTCTTCGAGGTCTTCCTGATCCTGGTCGTCCCCTTCGCGCTGACCCGTACGTTCGGCACGCTCGTCGGCAGCGCCAGGCAGGGCCGGGCGATCCTCGCGACGATGGCCGTCATCTGGCTCGGGTTCACCGCGCTGATGATGTGGACCGAGTTCGCCGGCAAGGGTCCGGCCTTCGAGGTCGCGGGCGGGGCGATGGAGGGCAAGGAGACCCGGTTCGGCATCAGCGGCTCCGCGATCTTCTCGGTCGCCACCACCCTGACCTCGACCGGCGCGGTCAACTCCTTCCACTCCTCCTACACCGGCCTCGGCGGCGGCATCCAGCTGCTGGGCATGCAACTGGGCGAGATCGCGCCCGGCGGGGTCGGCTCCGGCCTCTACGGCATGCTGGTCATGGCGGTCATCGCGGTGTTCCTCGCCGGCCTGATGGTCGGCCGCACCCCCGAGTACCTCGGCAAGAAGATCGGCACCCGCGAGATCAAGCTGGCCGCCTGCTACATCCTCGTCACCCCCGCGCTGGTGCTCGGCTTCACCGCCATGGCCATGGCCCTGCCGACCCCGCCGCACTCGATGCTCAACCCCGGCGCGCACGGCTTCTCCGAGGTGCTGTACGCGTACACCTCCGGCGCCAACAACAACGGCTCGGCCTTCGCCGGCCTGAACGCCGACACGCAGTGGTACAACACCACGATCGGCCTCGCCATGCTGCTGGGCCGCTTCCTGCCGATGGTCTTCGTCCTCGCGCTGGCCGGCTCGCTCGCCGAGCAGCGGCCGGTGCCGCAGACGGCAGGCACGCTGCGCACCGACAAGCCGCTCTACGCCGGTCTGCTCGTCGGCACGATCGTCGTCGTCACCGGTCTCACCTACTTCCCCGCCCTCGCGCTGGGTCCGCTCGCCGAAGGGCTCGCAGCATGAGCACCATCACCCCCGTCCGCGCCCCGCACGACGACGTCCCGGCCGGGCACGGGCCCGCGGCCGGCCGCGTCGGCGGCGGCCTCTTCGACCCCGCGCAGCTGGTCAGGTCCCTGCCGGACGCGATCCGCAAGCTCCATCCCCGGGTCATGGTCAAGTCGCCGGTCATGTTCGTGGTGTTCGTCGGCTCGGTGGTCACCACCGTGCTGGCGGTCAAGGACCCGGCGGACTGGTTCGGCTGGGCGATCGCCGGCTGGCTGTGGCTGACCACGCTCTTCGCCAACCTCGCGGAGGCCGTCGCCGAGGGCCGCGGCAAGGCCCAGGCCGCCACCCTGCGCCAGGCCAAGACCGCCGCCGTGGCGCGGCGGCTGACCGCCGACGGCGCCGAGGAACCGGTGCCGGGCACCGACCTGCGCATCGGCGACCTGGTGGTCTGCGAGGCAGGCGACGTCATACCCGGTGACGGCGACGTGGTCGAGGGCGTGGCCTCCGTGGACGAGTCGGCGATCACCGGGGAGTCCGCCCCGGTCATCCGCGAGTCCGGCGGCGACCGTTCGGCCGTCACCGGCGGGACGAAGGTGCTCTCCGACCGGATCGTCGTCAGGATCACCACGCGGCCGGGTGAGACGTTCATCGACCGGATGATCGGCCTGGTCGAGGGTGCTTCCCGGCAGAAGACCCCCAACGAGATCGCCCTCAACATCCTCCTGGCGTCCCTCACCGTCGTCTTCCTGCTGGCCGTGGTCACGCTCAAGCCGTTCGCGATCCACGCCGGCGCCGACGGGCAGACCTCCCTGATCGTGCTGACCGCGCTGCTGGTCTGCCTGATCCCGACCACCATCGGCGCCCTGCTGTCCGCGATCGGCATCGCGGGCATGGACCGGCTCGTGCAGCGCAACGTCCTGGCCATGAGCGGGCGGGCGGTCGAGGCCGCCGGTGACGTCTCCACGCTGCTGCTCGACAAGACCGGCACCATCACCTACGGCAACCGCAGGGCGGCCGAGTTCGTCCCCGTCGAGGGCGCCACCCGGGCCGAGGTCGCCGACGCCGCGCAGCTGTCGTCGCTGGCCGACGAGACCCCCGAGGGCCGCTCGATCGTGGTCCTGGCGAAGGAGGAGTACGGCCTGCGCGAGCGCCACCGGGGCGAGCTGGCGCACGCCACCTGGGTCCCGTTCACCGCCCAGACCCGCATGTCGGGCGTGGACGTGGACGGCAGGAGGATCCGCAAGGGCGCGGCCGGTTCGGTCATCGCCTGGGTCACCGCGCAGGGCGGCACCGTCGCGGACGACGCCGACGCCCTGGCCGGCTCGATCTCCGAGGTCGGCGGTACGCCGCTGCTGGTGGCGGTCGAGGACGACAGGGGCGCCCGGGTGCTGGGCGTGGTCCACCTCAAGGACGTCGTCAAGGAGGGCATGCGGGAACGCTTCGCGGAGCTGCGCCGCATGGGCATCAAGACCGTCATGATCACCGGTGACAACCCGCTGACGGCCAAGGCGATCGCCGAGGAGGCGGGCGTCGACGACTTCCTCGCCGAGGCCACCCCCGAGGACAAGATGGCCCTCATCAAGCGGGAGCAGGCGGGCGGCAAGCTCGTCGCGATGACCGGGGACGGTACCAACGACGCCCCGGCGCTGGCCCAGGCGGACGTCGGCGTCGCGATGAACACCGGTACGTCGGCCGCGAAGGAGGCCGGCAACATGGTCGACCTCGACTCCGACCCGACCAAGCTCATCGAGATCGTCGAGATCGGCAAGCAGCTGCTGATCACCCGCGGCGCGCTGACCACGTTCTCCGTCGCCAACGACGTCGCGAAGTACTTCGCGATCATCCCCGCGATGTTCGCGGTCGCCCACCCGGGCCTGGACAAGCTCAACATCATGGGCCTGGCCTCGCCGCAGTCCGCGATCCTGTCCGCCGTCGTCTTCAACGCGCTGGTCATCGTGGCACTGGTGCCGCTCGCGCTCAGGGGCGTGCGGTACCGGCCGACCAGCGCCGACCGGATGCTCCGCCGGAACCTGGCCGTCTACGGCCTGGGCGGTCTGGTGGCCCCGTTCGTCGGCATCAAGCTCATCGACCTCGTCCTCTCCCTCGTCCCCGGAATCGGCTGATCGTCATGAACACTTCCGTAGCAAACACCGCCCGGCTGCTCGGCGCCGGCCTCCGGGCGCTGCTGGCCCTGACGGTCGTGTGCGGCGTGCTCTACCCGCTCGCCGTGACCGGCGTCGCCCAGGGCCTCTTCCCCGGCAGGGCCAACGGCTCCGAGGTCAAGGACGCGAGCGGTCGGGTGGTCGGCTCCTCGCTCATCGGGCAGCGCTACGACCTGCCCCAGGACCCGCGGGAGTCGCAGGACGCGCAGAATCCGCCGGAGGCGGCGGAGCCGGACCTGAGGTGGTTCCAGCCGCGCCCCTCCGGCGGGCTCGGCAGCAACACCCTCAACCGGCAGTACGCGCTGCTCGTCTCCGGCGCCACCAACAAGGCCGGGGACAACGAGGACCTGGTCAAGGCGGTCACCGAGGCCAAGGAGGCGGTCGTCGCCGACAACTCCACCGCCACGTACCGGGTCCGGCCCGAGGACGTGCCCGCCGACGCGGTCACCTCCTCCGGCTCCGGCCTGGACCCGGACATCTCCCCGCAGTACGCCCGGCTCCAGGCCCACCGGGTCGCCGAGCGCAACCAGCTCGACGTGCAGCGGGTCGAGCAGCTCGTCGCCGACCACACCGAGGGGCGCGTGCTCGGCTTCATCGGCGAGCCGCGGGTGAACGTCCTGGAGCTCAACGTGGCGCTCAAGGCGCTCACCGAGGGCCGGGGCTGACCCCGGACCTCCCGGCTCCGTCGGTCACCTGCCGGCGGAACGGGTCACGAGGCCGGCCGGTCCAGCGGGTTCGCGGCGATGCGGCCGGCCACGCCGCCGCGCACCAGGTCGGCCGCCGCGCACGCCGGCTTGCGGTCCGCCTGGTCCTCGACCAGGGACAGGAAGGCCGGGCCGAAGCCCAGACGGGGGTGGGCGCACAGGAGGGCGGTGACGAAGCCCTGGTCGAACTCCGCCACGCGCAGGCCGGAGACGTCCGCGCTGGTGCCGACCTGGAGCAGGTGGCTCTCGACGTCCTCGGCGGCCGTGACGTCGTCCCGCATGTGCAGGACGATCACCTCGGCGGCGCGGGCGCGCCGCGCCGCCGGCCAGCCCAGGCCCGTGGTCAAGGCGCGGGCCACATGGCCGCCGGCCTCCTCGAAGGGCAGCGCGTGGTTGTCGAACGCGCCGGTCAGGCCCAGGTCGTGGAGCAGGGCCGCCACGTAGAACAGCTCCTCGTCGAAGGCGAGGCCGTGCCGGCGGGCGTACTCCTTGCCGAAGGCGTAGGAGCGGATCGAGTGGTTCAGCAGCGCCTCGTCGGCGTACTCGGCCGCGAGCTCGCGCGCCGCCCCCGCCGCCCGGCCGGCCGGTCCCTGCCCCAGGTCCGTCCACGTGTCCATGCCGATTCCCCCTCGTCGTGGGCCCACTTGTCGATCACAGTAGGGGACGGGCGAACGAGACCTCCGCCGGGGGCTCCCCCGGCCAGGTGAGGCGGGTCGGGGTGGGCGCGGTGGTGGCCAGGACCGAGCCGTGGGAGACGACGTGGGTGGGGCGGACCTGGCGGCGCAGGGCGTCGTACGGGGTGCGGGCCGGCAGCAGGACGAAGGAGGCCGGGGCGCCCGGGGCGATCGCGTAGTCCGCCAGGCCCAGGACGGCCGCCGCGCGGTCGGTCACCATCGAGAAGGCGGTCGGGATCTCGTCCGCGCCGGTCAACTGGGCGGCGTACAGGCCGGTCAGGGCGGTCTGCAAGGGGTTGCCGGTGCCCAGGGGGTTCCACGGGTCCATGACGTCGTCGTGGCCGAAGGCCACGTTCACGCCCGCGCCCAGCATCTCCTTGACCTGGGTCAGGCCGCGCCGCCTGGGGTAGCCGTCGAACCGGCCCTGGAGGGCCAGGTTCGCGAACGGGTTGCACACCAGGTGCACGCCCGAGCGGCGCAGCAGCCGCTGCAGCTTGTAGCTGTACGCCCCGTTGTACGAGCCCATGGCCGTGGTGTGCGAGGCGGTGACCCGGTCGCGCAGTCCGGTGCGCAGCGCGAGGGCGGCCATGACCTCCACGAAGCGGGACTGCTCGTCGTCGATCTCGTCGCAGTGCGCGTCCACCCGCAGCCCGTGCCGCTCGGCCAGCTCGAACGCCAGGTGCAAGGAGGCCACCCCGTCCTCCCGGGTGTCCTCGAAGTGCGGGATCGCGCCGACCACGTCCGCGCCGCGGGCGACCGCCGTCCGCATCAGCTCCTGGCCGCCGGGGAAGGAGACGATCCCCTCCTGCGGGAACGCGACGATCTGCAGCGTCATCACCTCCCGGACCCGGTCGCGCACCTCCACCAGCGCGTCCAGCGCCGTGAGCTGCGGGTCGGTCACGTCGCAGTGGGTGCGTACGTGCAGCACGCCCTGGGCCGCCTGCCAGCGCAGCACCTCGGTCGCGCGGGCGACCACGTCCTCGCGGGTCAGGCTCTGCTTGCGCGCGCTCCAGCAGGCGATGCCCTCCCAGAGCGTGCCGGAGGCGTTCCAGCGCGGCTCGCCGGCCGTCAGGGCGGTGTCCAGGTGGATGTGCGGCTCGACGAACGGCGGGCTGAGCAGGTCGCCGTGCGCCTCGATCAGGACGCCGGTGGCCGGCGGCTCCTTCTGGTCGTCGTACGGGACGACGCGCGCGACGCGGCCGTCCTCCCCCACCTCCACGTCCATCAGGGAGGGCGAGAGCTCGCCGCCCCCGCCGTACAGCCGGGCACCGCGCACGATCATCCGCATGCCGCCCACCCTAGGGCGGCGCGTGCCCCCAGGGGCGGAACCGGGCGAACCGGCGGCGGCCCGGTGCGCCGGACGCCGAGAATGTCCTCATGACCAGCGATGCGACCGACCCGACCGACGCGACCGACGCGACCGACGCGACTTCGGCCACGTCCGACATGCCCGACTGGGAGAAGCGCTTCCGCGCGCCCCGGGTGGTGATGCCCGAATGGGCCGAGGACGCCCCGGACCGGGCGCTGTACATCTCGAACGAGACGGGCACCTACGAGTTCTACGCCTGGGACCGCGCCACCGGCGCCCGGCGCCAGGTCACCGACCGCCCCAACGGCACCACCGACGGCACCCTGTCCCCGGACGGCGAGTGGATCTGGTGGTTCTCCGACACCGACGGCGACGAGTTCGGCACGTGGGTGCGCCAGCCCTTCACGGGCGGCCCCGACGAGCCGGCCACGCCGGGGCTGGCCCCCGCCTACCCCGAGGGGCTGGCCCTCGGCCGGGACGGCACGGCGGTCGTCGGCCGCTCCACCGACGAGGAGGGCTCCACGATCTACGTGTGCCGGCCGGGTGCCGAACCGGTGGAGATCTACCGGCACCGCGAGAGCGCGGTGGTCGGCGACCTGTCCCGCGACTGCACGCTGATCGCGATCGAGCACACCGAGCACGGTGACTCCATGCACTCCTCGCTGCGCGTGGTCGCCCTCGACGGCAAGACCGTCGCCGAACTCGACGACACCCGCGGCGGCACCGAGGAGCTCGGGCTGTCCGTCCTCGGTTTCGCGCCGGTGGCCGGCGACACCCGGCTGCTGGTCTGCCACCAGCGGCGCGGCCGCTGGGAGCCGATGATCTGGGACGTGGCGGCCGGCACCGAGCAGCCGCTGGAGATCGACCTGCCCGGCGACGTGGGCGCCCAGTGGTACCCCGACGGCTCGGCCCTGCTCGTCTCGCACGGCTTCGAGGCGCGCAGCGAACTGTGGCGCTACGACCTCGCCGAGCGGGCCCTGACCCGGGTGGAGACCCCGCCCGGCACGGTCTCGGACGCCTCCGCCCGGCCCGACGGGACCGTGGAGTACCAGTGGTCCTCCGCCGCGGAGCCCTCGTCCGTACGGTCCACCGCGGGCGGCGTGGTGCTGGAGCTGCCCGGTCTGAAGGCGCCGCGCTCGGTGCCGGTGGAGGACGCCTGGGTGGACGGTCCCGGCGGCCGGATCCACGCGCTCGCCCAGCGCCCGCAGGGCCACGGCGACGGCCCGTTCCCGACGATCTTCGAGATCCACGGCGGCCCGACCTGGCACGACAGCGACGCCTTCGCGGCGGGCCCGGCGGCCTGGCTCGACCACGGCTTCGCGGTCGTGCGGGTCAACTACCGGGGCTCGACCGGCTACGGCCGGGCCTGGACGGACGCGCTCAAGCACCGGGTCGGCCTGATCGAGCTGGAGGACATCGCGGCCGTCCGCGAGTGGGCCGTCGCCTCGGGCCTGGCCGACCCCGCGCGGCTGGTGCTCTCGGGCGGTTCCTGGGGCGGCTACCTGACGCTGCTGGGCCTGGGCACCCAGCCGGAGGCCTGGGCGGTCGGGCTGGCGGCCGTGCCCGTGGCGGACTACGTGACGGCGTACCACGACGAGATGGAGACGCTGAAGGCGCTGGACCGCACGCTGTTCGGCGGTACCCCGGAGGAGGTGCCGGAGCGGTGGGCGGCGTCCTCGCCGCTGACGTACGTGGACGCGGTGCGCGCCCCGGTCCACATCGCGGCCGGGGTCAACGACCCGCGCTGCCCGATCCGGCAGATCGACCACTACGTCGACCGGCTGGCGGCGCGCGGCGCGGTGCACGAGGTGTACCGCTACGACGCCGGGCACGGTTCGCTGGTGGTGTCCGAGCGGATCAAGCAGCTGCGGATGGAGCTCGACTTCGCGCTGAAGCACCTGCCGCGCCGGGCGTGAGCCCGCCGGCGGCCGGGTGAGCGGCCCCGCGGCCGGACGACCGGTGCACCCCCCGTACCGTGGAGGGGTGCACCGGTTTCTGCTGACCCCGCGCTGGTGGGGGATCAACCTCTTCGTCGTGCTGGCCGTCCCCGTCTGCCTCTTCATGGGGTCGTGGCAGCTCGGCCGGTTCGAGGACCGCGTCGACTCGCACCGCGAGGCCACCGCCGAGCGGCCGGCGTCCGAGGCGGCGGCGCCGCTGGACTCGCTGCTGCCGGTGGACAAGAGGACCTCGGGTCGGCCGGCCTCGGTCTCCGGGCAGTACGCGGAGCAGTTCCTGGTGCCCGAACGCCGCCTCGACGGCAGGTCCGGCTTCTACGTCCTGACGCTGCTGCGCACCGACGGCGGCAAGGCCGTGCCGGTGGTGCGCGGCTGGCTGCCGGGCGCGGCGGACGCGTCCCGGGCCCCGGCCCCGCCGACGGGCCGGGTGGAGGTCGTCGGCGCGCTCCAGGCCGCCGAGAGCTCCAGCAGCAAGGGCGTGCACGCCGAGGGCGGCCTGCCGCCGGGCCAGCTGGGCGTCATCGGCGCCGCGTCGCTGGTCAACCTGGTCCCCTACGAGCTGTACGACGCGTGGCTGACGGTGCAGACCCCGGCGGACGGCCTCACTCCGGTGCCGGTGCAGGCACCGACCGGTACGGGCCTGGACCTGAAGGCCTTCCAGAACCTCGGCTACACCGGCGAGTGGTTCGTCTTCGCCGCGTTCGTCCTCTTCATGTGGTTCCGCCTGTACCGCCGCGAGACCGAGACCCTGCGCGACGCCGAGGCGGGCCTGCTGCCGGCCGGAGCGGAAGGCCCGGCCACGCCGTAGACCCGCGCGCGGGCGGCTTACGGCCACGGCACGGGCGGCCCGCTACGGGTACGGCCACGGCACGGGCTGCCACGCTACGGCGTGGGCGGGGCCACCGGGAGCAGGCCGGTCCGGTAGACGGTGCCGCCGCAGGCCGACGGGACGGTGGTCTGGGTGCCGGGGGCGCCGGGCCGCGGGGTCAAGGTGACCGGGACGCCGGTGGAGCCCGACGGCGGGCCCGCCACCTCGCCGCCACCGGCCGCCTGCGCGCCCGGGGCGCTGCCCGCGCCGCCCGCGCCGCCCGCCGGAGTGGGGCTGGGCGGGGCCGGGCAGGACTGGCCCGAGGGCACCCAGGCGAAGCGGATCTCGTAGGAGGTGTCCGGCGGCAGGAACAGCGAGGACGCCTCGTACGAAGGGTCGGGCAGGCCGGTCGCGGGGTCGCTCGCGGAGTGCCGCAGGACCGTGGTGCCCGCCGCCGAGGTGACCGTGTCGAGGCCGGTGGCCTCGCAGGCCGTGCCCGAGACGTTGGTGACCCGGAAGCTGCCGTAGACCTTGCCGTCCGCGTCCGGCGGGCCGGCGGTGCCGGCGACGCCCAGCTGCCCGGCGCCGCACTCGGGGGTGCCCGGGGCCTGGGCGGGGGGCAGCGGGCCGGGGTTCCTCGGCGTCGTACCGGGCGCCGGGCCGGTGCCCGGGGGTTGCTCGGGTCCGGCGCTGGTGCCGGGCCGCCGGTCGGGGCCGGCCGTGTCGGGGCCGCCCGTCGCGGGGTGCCGCGGCGGGTTGCGCAGGTCGCCCGAGCCGGTGGCGTGCGGGTCGGAGCCGCCGTCGACGCGGCCGACGGCGTCCTGCTGGTGTCCGGCCGTCGCCGGGCCGGCGGTGTCGGGGCCGTGCGCGTCGTCCGCCAGGTGCAAGGTGGCGGGGATCCCGGCGCCGGCCAGCAGGACGGCCGCCGCGGCCCCGACCAGCGTCTGCCGGCGGCGGGCCCGGCGCGCGGGGACCGCGTGCCGCAGCCGGTCCAGGGAGCCGGCCGCGGGCTGGATCTGGTCGACCGCCGCGTGGAACAGGGCCCGCAGCCGCTCCTGCTCCGCGTCCGGCCCACCGGCGTGCGCGCCGGTGTGTGCGTCGGCGTGCGCCTCGGCGTGCCCGCCGCGGACCTCGTCCGGCGCCGCGTGCTCCGCGGGGCCGTCGTGCCGGGTGGGACCGTCGTGCTCGTTCATGACTGCGCGGCCTCCATCGCCACCCGCAGCGCAGCAATGCCCCGCGATCCGTACGCCTTCACCGAGCCCAGGGAGATGCCGAGGGTCTCGGCGACCTGGGACTCCGTCATGTCCGCGAAGTACCGCAGCACCAGAACCTCCCGCTGCCGCCGCTGCAGGCTCTTCATCGCCTTGATCAGGTCGTCCCGCTCCAGCAGGTCGTACGCGCCCTCCTCCGCGCTCGCCATGTCAGGCATCGGCTTGGACAGCAGCTTCAGCCCGAGGATGCGCCGGCGCAGCGCGGAACGCGAGAGGTTGACCACGGTCTGCCGGAGGTAGGCCAGGGTCTTCTCGCGGTCCCGGACCCGGCTGCGCGCCGAGTGGACCCGGATGAAGGCCTCCTGGACGACGTCCTCGCACGAGGCGGTGTCGTCGAGGAGCAGGGCGGCGAGCCCCAGGAGGGAGCGGTAGTGCGCCTGGTAGGTCTCGGTGAGGTGGTCGACCGTGGTCCCGGCCACCACCTCCGGCCGTGCGGGCTGCGGCTGCTCCGCGCACCGCGCGTCCTGCGCGTCGGGAGCGGTCACGAGGCGACCGCCGGGAACGCGTGAGGGCCGGGGCGCCGGGACGAGGTCGAGGCGCGCCGGTACGAGGCAGTGGTCGAGCAGAGCTGGTGCCACGTCAGTAGGACGCGCCTGCCCTCGTCAGGGTTGTACGCGCGCGGCGATTTCTTGTGCCGTGCGCCAAATGCCCTCATGCGTACCCGCTCTTCCCGAATGCCCTACCTGTCCAGGCGGCACCGGTGCCTTCACCTTGATCGAGGGATCGGGGTCGATCCTACAAAGCGAATTACGCATGTTCACGCGCGATCAGTTCCGCGATCTGGGCGCCGTTCACGGCCGCGCCCGTGCGCAGGTTGTCGGCGCACACGAAGAACTCCAGCGCCCGCGGGTCGTCCAGCGAACCGCGGACGCGGCCCACCCACGCCGGATCCGTCCCGGCCGCGTCCGCGGGGGTCGGGAACTCCCCCGCCGCCGGGTCGTCGACGAGCACCACGCCGGGCGCGGACTCCAGCACCTCGCGGGCCCGCGCGGCGTCCACGGCGGCCTCGAAGCGGGCCCGTACCGTCAGCGAGTGCCCGGTCAGCACCGGCACCTGGACGCACGTCACCGACACCGGCAGCGCGTCCAGCCCCAGGATCCGCCGGGACTCGGCCCGGATCGCCAGTTCGTGCGAGGACCAGCCGTCCGCGCGCAGCTCGCCGGACCACGGCACCACGTTCAGCGCGAGCGGCGCCGCGAACGGCCCGGTGTCCTCGCCCACGGCCCGCCGCACGTCACCGGGCTGCGAGCCCAGCTCCGCGCCCGCGACCACGGCCAGCTGGCGGCGCAGCGCCTCGGTGCCGGCCCGGCCGGAGGCACCGGCGGCCTGGTACGAGGACACGGCGAGCTCGGCCAGCCCGAACTCGGCGTGCAGGGCGCCCACGGCCGCGATCATCGCGGCGGTCACGCAGTCGGGCCCGGCGACGATGCCGCGCGGCCGGATCCGCGCCGCGTACCCGTTGACCTCCGGCACCACGAGCGGCACCTCGGGGTCCTCGCGGAAGGCGGGCGACCGGTCCACCACGGCCACGCCCCGGGTCACCACGACGGGCGCCCAGCGGGCCGAGACCTCGGCCGGGGTGAGGAAGAGGGCCACGTCGCCCGCGCCGAGGCCGTCGAAGGCGTCCTCGGTGAGGGCGAGCACCTCGGTCTCCTCCCCGCGCACGGTCAGCCGGCGGCCGGCCGAGCGCGGGGAGGCGATCAGGCGTATGTCGCCCCAGACGTCCGCCCGGGTGGACAGGATCTGGAGCAGGACGGTTCCGACCGCCCCGGTCGCGCCGACCACGGCCAGGGCCGGGGCGGGCGACCGGCCGGGCGTCATCGTCCGGTGCCTCCGTAGACGACGGCTTCGTCGCTGTCGGAGTCCAGGCCGAAGGCCGTGTGCACGGCGACGACGGCCGCGTTCACGTCGTCCTGGCGGGTCACGACCGAGATGCGGATCTCCGAGGTGGAGATCAGCTCGATGTTCACGCCCGCGTCGGACAGCGCCTGGAAGAAGCTGGCGGTGACGCCCGGGTTGGTCTTCATGCCCGCGCCGACCAGCGAGATCTTGCCGATCTGGTCGTCGTAGCGCAGCGAGTCGAAGCCGATCGCGCCCTTCGCCTTCTCCAGGGCGTCGATGGCCTTGTGGCCCTCGGTCTTGGGGAGGGTGAAGGAGATGTCCGTCAGGCCCGTGGAGGCGGCGGACACGTTCTGCACGATCATGTCGATGTTGATCTCGGCGTCCGCGACGGCGCGGAAGATCGCCGCGGCCTCGCCCGGCTTGTCCGGGACACCGACGACCGTGATCTTGGCTTCGGAGACGTCGTGGGCGACTCCGGAGATGATGGCGTGCTCCACCTGCTCGTCCCCTTGCGACTCGGGCTTCTCGTTGCTGACCCAGGTACCGGGCAGTCCGGAGAAGGACGACCGCACGTGGATCGGGATGTTGTAACGGCGCGCGTATTCCACGCAGCGGTGCAGCAGCACCTTGGAGCCGGAGGCCGCCAGCTCCAGCATGTCCTCGGAGGAGATCCAGTCGATCTTCCGGGCCTTCTTCACCACGCGCGGGTCGGCGGTGAAGACGCCGTCCACGTCGGTGTAGATCTCGCAGACCTCGGCGTCCAGCGCCGCGGCGAGCGCCACGGCGGTGGTGTCGGACCCGCCGCGGCCCAGGGTGGTGATGTCCTTGGAGTCCGCGGACACGCCCTGGAACCCGGCGACGATGGCGATGTTGCCCTGGTCCAGCGCGGTACGGATCCGGCCCGGCGTGACATCGATGATCCGCGCTTTGTTGTGCACCGAGTCGGTGATGACGCCTGCCTGGCTGCCGGTGAACGACTGGGCCTCGTGGCCCAGGTTTTTGATCGCCATCGCCAGCAGGGCCATGGAGATCCGCTCTCCGGCGGTCAGCAGCATGTCGAATTCCCGCCCGGCAGGCATCGGCGATACCTGCTCGGCGAGTTCGATCAGCTCGTCCGTCGTGTCGCCCATCGCCGAAACCACGACGACCACCTGGTGGCCGTTCTTCTTGGCATCGACGATCCGCTTGGCGACGCGCTTGATGCCTTCGGCATCGGCTACGGAGGAGCCTCCGTACTTCTGCACGACAAGGCCCACGTGCGCTCCTCGCTCAGTCCATTACGCGGTACGACCGCCCTGGCGGTCCGGGCCAGTCTAACGACGGACCGCCATCCGATCGGGATGTACCGAATCGTGAGATGTGTTGTTCACCTCATGATCACTCGGGGCGAGGTCACCGGATCGCCGAGGCCTGGCGCGGACCCGCTCAGTGGTGCCCGAGGCCGCCCAGCTCCTGGGCCATCACCCGGCCCGCCTCCTCGGCGAGGTCGTCCTCGGCGAGGTCCTCGTCGGTGTCCAGGCCGTCCAGCTCCTGCAGCGGCTGGTCCAGCCGGACGTGCGCGACCAGCGACTGCAGGGCGCGCAGGGTGGCCGAGGCGGTCGCGCCCCAGTTGGAGAAGTACGAGAACTGCCACCACCACAGGGCCTCGGCGGTCCGCCCGGCCTGGTAGTGGATCAGCCCGTGCCGCAGGTCGGCGACCACGTCGGCGAGGTCGTCCGAGATCCGGTGCGCGACCGGCGCCCGGCGCGGCTCGTACGGGTCGAAGACCTCGGAGTAGACGTCGACCGGGTCGAGCATCTGCGCGAACCGCTCCCGCAGCTCGTCCACATCCGGCTCGGGGCCGAGGTCCGGCTCGTAGCGCTCGTCGGGCAGGACGTCCTGGTACGCGCCGAGCCGACCGCCCGCCAGCAGCAGCTGGGAGACCTCCAGCAGGAGGAACGGCACGGCGGAGTCCGGATCCTCGCCCTTGGCCACCTCCGTGACCGCGACGATGAAGGACTCGATCTGGTCGGCGATCTGGACGGCGAAGTCGTCCGGATCCTGGCCGAGGGCGTGCAGCGTTGCGTCAGACATCGAGTAGTCGCCTTCCCTCAAAGGCCCGCCCGAGCGTGACCTCGTCCGCGTACTCCAGGTCTCCGCCGACGGGGAGCCCACTGGCCAGTCGCGTGACCTTCAGGCCCATCGGCTTGATCATCCGGGCGAGGTAGGTGGCCGTGGCCTCGCCCTCCAGGTTCGGGTCGGTGGCGAGGATCAGCTCGGTGACCGTGCCGTCCGCGAGCCGCGCCAGCAGCTCTCGGATGCGCAGGTCGTCCGGGCCGACGCCCTCGATCGGGCTGATCGCGCCGCCGAGCACGTGGTAGCGCCCACGGAATTCGCGCGTCCGTTCGATCGCGACGACGTCCTTGGGCTCCTCCACCACGCAGATGACCGCGTCGTCGCGCCGCGGGTCACGGCAGACGGCACAGCGCTCCTCCTGCGCGACGTTCCCGCACACCGCGCAGAACCGGACCTTCTCCTTCACCTCCAGCAGCGCGTGCGCGAGCCGCCGTACGTCCGCCGGCTCGGCCTGCAGGACGTGGAAGGCGATCCGCTGCGCGCTCTTGGGCCCGACGCCGGGCAGCCTGCCCAGTTCGTCGATCAGGTCCTGGACCACGCCTTCGTACAACGGACTGCCTTCTTCCTGCTGCTGCTGTTGATGCTGATGCTGATGCTGATGTGTCGGTGATCGTGGTGGCTGGTGCCGGTTCGGGTGCCGGTGCGGGTGCCGCTGCCTGCTGCGGGCGCCCGCGCCGGTGCCGAACCGGTGCCGAACCGGTGCCGGTCCGGCTGATCAGAACGGCAGGCCCGGGATGCCCGAGCCGCCGCCCAGACCCTGCGCCAGCGGGCCCAGCTTCTGCTTCTGCAGGTCCTGGGCGTTCTCGTGGGCCGCCTGGACCGCCGCGACCACCAGGTCGGCCAGGGTCTCGGTGTCCTCCGGGTCCACGGCCGCCGGGTCGATCACCAGGGCGCGCAGCTCACCGGAACCGGTCACGGTCGCCTTGACCAGGCCGCCGCCGGCCTGGCCCTCGACCTCGGCCTGCGCCAGCTCCTCCTGGGCCCTGGCGAGATCCTGCTGCATCTTCTGGGCCTGCTGGAGCAGCTGCTGCATGTTGGGCTGGCCACCACCGGGAATCACAGGTCACTCACTCCAGACGTCCGTCGGCGCTCGTCGCGCTCTCCTCGATCCGAGCCTACGTGCTCGCCGGGCGCCGCGCCCTACGCCGTGCGGACCTACTCTTTCGGGTGAGGTGGAGGACGGGCGCGTACCTGATCAAGACCTCCTTGCGGGCGGAAATCCCTGGATTCGTTGTCCAAAGCCCGCCATTCGGAGGTAGGAAGAGCATGCGCACCATTGCGCGCACGCGCACCACCACACGTCAGCGCAGGCAGAGGGAGTGCCGGGTGAGCCAGCCGGAGATGCAGCCCGAGGGGCCACCCCGGGATCCCCGGGAGGAGAGCAGCGGGCGGGACGCCGCGGGCGATCTGACCGGCCGGCCGTTCCCCCTGGGCGACTGGGGCGAGCCCGCCGAGCGGCTCGACGAGCTCTACCGGCGGGTCGAGGACGACGCGCTGCGCACCGCCGCGTGGTACCTCTCCGACCGTGCCTGGAAGCGGCGCGGTGCCCGGGTGCTGCGCGCCGGCGCGGCGGCCGGCGCGGTCACCGGCGCCACGATGCCGCTGCTGGAGCTGACCGGGCTGGTGGCCGGCGCCTCGGCGTACGGGTACCTGGCGCTGCTGCTGGGCGCCGCCTGCCTGGCCTGCGACCGGTTCTTCGGGCTGACCTCCGGCTGGATGCGGGACGTGGCCACGGCGCAGGCGGTGCAGCGAAGACTCCAGACCCTGCAGTTCGACTGGGCCTCGGAGAACGTCCGGGAGGTCCTCGGACCCACCGAGGGCACCGCCAGCGAGGCGGCGGAGCGCTGCCTGTCCGTGCTGCGGCGGTTCTCGGAGGATGTCACCGAGCTGGTGCGCGCGGAGACCACCGACTGGATGGTGGAGTTCCGCTCGGGGCCCACCCCGCTGGTGATGCAGTCGCTGGGCGCCGCCGCGCCGCGCCCGGAGCCGGGCGCGCACCCGAGCCGCTTCCCGCTGCCCCCGGGCACCCGGCCGAACATGCCGCGGCAGCGGCCGCCGGAGCAGCCGCGTTGAGCTGATGCCCGCGGCGACCGCTGCCTGATCGTTCTTGCGGGGACCGGGCGCCGTCGGCGGGCGCGGTTCTGCGCACCCCTTCGCGGAGCGTGTCCGGCACATTACTCTGGCCCGATCGGCGCACAACGACCGAACGGAGCCCGCGTGGCCTGTGACCTGTGGCTGGTCCCCCTTGTCGACGTGCTGTGCCACAGCCCCGACAACCCCTTCGCGGAGGAGATCGCCGCGTACGACAAGGCGCTCGGCGAGGCCGGGCTGCCGTCCGTGCCCGTCTTCGCCTACATGCCGGGCCTGTCCGGGGACGTCGCCCCGGTCGCCGGCTTCGACTACGACGCCCTGCACTTCCTGCGCCGGGCCTACCTGCTGCAGATCTGCGGGCTGCCGGTGACCCCGGTCGACGAGCTGGGCGGGGACTACGAGCAGCTGCTGGAGATGTTCGAGGGCACGGCCCAGCAGTCCCACCTGGTCTGGCACTACGACCACGCCGGGGCCTACGTCCCCGTGGACTTCGCCGCTCCGCTGGCCAACGAGGAACTGCTGGCCGGCGGCGGACCGCTGGGTTCCGCCCACGGCCTGCTGCGCGAGTTGGCCCTGGTGGCGCCCGCCATCGGGATCGACCCGGGCAACCCTCCGGCCGCGCCCGCCCCGCCGGGGCGGCCGACCTCGCTGGACGAGCCGGCGGGGCCGATCCCGTACGACGACAGCCCGTTCGCCCGGGAACGCCACGTCTGGCTGGGCCTGCACGCGGCGGCGACCCGGAGCCTGGGCCAAGGCTCGATGATCATCTTCAGTTGAGCGGGGGCGGACATCCGCACGACCACGGGCCCGGCCCACGGGTGACGCGGCCGGACGCCGGTGGTCAGGCGGCCGGGCGAGCGGGTGGTCAGGCGGCCGGGCGAGCCGGTGGTCACGCGGCCGGGCGCCCGCGGATCACGCGGCCGGGCGCCCGCCGGGTCCGACGCGCCACACCCACACGTCCCGCACCCGTTCCGGCTCGGCCCCCAGCAGCCCGGTCAGCAGCACGCGCAGCTCCTCGCTGCGGTCCTGATCGGGCAGGACCACCGCCCCGGCCTTCCAGTACGCCAGGTCGCGCCGCGCCTGCTCCTGCCATTCCGGCCCGAGCGGCGGCGGGTCGGCGCCGTAGCGGACCTCGCGCAGCAGGTTGGACAAGTGCCTCGGGGTGGCGCCGAAGGTGCCGATCCGCTCGGGCCCCCACGGGCCCATGAAGTACCCGCCCGCCAGCCGGAAGCCGAAGTCCGCCCGCACCTGCCAGTGCAGGGCGTCGGCCACCCCCGCGTCGGGCAGCGGAACCGCGACGAGCGCCTCGCCCTCCTGCACGTACGGCTTCCACGCGCCGGAGGTGATGAACTCCGGCACCGGTTCGCGGTCCCGCACCGCCAGCGGGACCGGCACGGGCAGCACCGGGATCAGCGCGGCAGCCACCGCGAGCAGCCCCAGCGTGCGCCGCTGGCCGGCCCCGGACGCCAGGATCCGGTCCAGGGCGAGGGCCAGCAGCATGCCGAGGACCGGCGCGCAGACCATCGCCACACGCCCCTCGATCACGAACTCGAACAGCGGGAACTGCGTCAGCAGACGCCACGGCCCCGGCACCACGAGCCCGGTCCCGGGCACCGGTACGGCCGGCCCCAGCGACAGCAGGAGCATCCCGGCGCCGGTCACGGCGAGCGCGCGGACCGCCGTACGCCGCCACAGCCAGACCGCGACCGCCGTGCCGAACGCCAGCAGCGGCCAGCCGTAGAAGCCGTTCTGCTCGGTGTGGTTCATCGACAGCCGTGCGGCGGTGTCCTTGTCGCCGAAGAGCGAGTGACCGGCGTACTCGATCAGGGCGCGCGGGCTGTTGGCCGCGCCCTGCGGATGCGGCACGGAGTGGTAGCTCTGCGGTCCGGCGAACTGCCACCACAGCGGGAACGCCACCAGCGGCACCGAGACGGCCGCCGCCACGAGCATGCCGCGCAGCAGCGGCTTCGCCGCCACCCGGGCCCGCCGGCGGTCGAAGAGGGCGTAGCCGAGGGCGAAGACCAGCATCCCGAGGGCGGCCAGGAGCAGGGCCTCCTCGCCGAGGTAGATCTGGTACGTCGCGAGGAGGCCGAGGACGATCCCGTCGCGGACCACGTTCCGCCCGGCGCACAGGCGCAGGGCGCGGTCGACGATCAGCGGGAGCACGAACAGGACGACGAAGTTCGGGTGCGCGGCGGCGTGCGAGACCATCGGCGGCGCGAACGTCGCCAGCGCCGCGCCCGCGACCGCGGCCGGGCGGCCCACGTCCAGCCACCGGCGGATCAGCCAGTACCAGGCCGACGCGGTGGCGGCGACCCCGCACGTGAAGACGAGCGCGAGCGTGACCGTCGGGCCGAAGGCGAGGGTGACGGGCGCGAGCGGCACGGACAGGCCGAGCATGACCGTGTTGCCCATCAGGTTCACGCCGTCGGGCATGCCCTGGAACTCGGTGAACAGCGGATTGCGCAGGTGGGCGACGTTGTCGGCGGTGACCGCGAAGAACCACTCCCACTGGTTCTGGTCCTGCATCGCGTCGGCGAGGTAGGCGCCGTCGAGGTCGGCCCAGAGGCGGGCGTAGAAGAGGAACGCGACAAGGAGGAAGAGACCGGGCACGGCCAGACGCGAACCGCCGAGCCGACGGAGGCCCGGGCGGAGGCGGAGGCGGAGGCGGAGGCGGAGGCGAGGGGCTCCCGGGGCGCGGGCGCCGGCGGGGTCCGCTGCCGCGGGGGCCTGGCTCGCGCTGTGCTGGTGCTGGCGCTGGTGCGGGTGCTGGTGCTGGTGCGGGGCGAGGGAGTCGTCGCCGTCGGGCCGGTCGTCGTGCGCCGGACGGGACGGCGGGACCTCCGCCACGGGCCAGCCGCGCGTACGGAAGTACCGCAGGACCTCGTCCTCGACGGCCCGGTCGTCCAGCCGGGAAGCGCCGAAGGCGGCGCGCGCCCGGTCCCCGTCGAAGAGCCGCGGGCCGCCCGGCAAGCGTCCGCCCGGACCGGCACCGGTGCCCGTCCGGGGGGAGCCGATCGCGGCCAGGGCCCCGTCGTGCTCGGCCAGGGCCTTCTCCAGCCGCTCCAGTTCCTCGACGGGGGAGGCGAGTGCGGCGTCGGTGAGCAGCACCCGCGCACCGGCGGACGCGGCGACGCCCAGCCGCAGCGCGCTGCCCCGGCCGCCGGGGTGCTCGCGCGGGCCGCGTATCAGGCGGATGCGCGGATCCTCGGCGGCCGCGGCCAGCACGACGTCGGCAGCCGTGGGGTCGGCGGGGTCCGTGGGGTCGGCGGCTTCCGGGGCATCGGCGGCCGGGGGGTCGGCGGGGTCCGCTGAACCGGCGGCCGGGGCGTCGGCGGGGTCCGCTGTACCGGCGCCCGGGGCGTCGGCGGGGTCCGCTGTACCGGCGCCCGGGGCGTCGGCTGCCGTGGGGTCGGCCGGGGCATCGGCGGGCCCGTCGGCCACGACGATCACCTCCCAGTCGCCCGGGCCGGTCCCGAACCGCTCGTCGAGGTGTTCGCGCAGCATCCCCAGGGCCGGGCCGAGCCGCTCGGGCTGCGGCCCCCCGTCGCCGTACGCGGGTACGACGACGCTCAGGGCGACCTGGCCGAGCCGGGTGGTCCGCGTGGCGCTCACGCGCGTGCCCCCCGGCGGGGATCCGCCCACCGGGCGGCGTTCTGGCCCTCGGCCTCGGCGCCGGCCGCCGGGTCGAGCCCGGACGCCCAGTCCAGCGCGTGCTCGTTGTAGGAGTGCACCAGGCGGCGGACGTCGTCGGCGTCGGCGCGGGTCACCGCGTCCACCAGCTCGATGTGCCGGTCCCACAAGGCCGATCCCACGTGCGCCTCGCGCTGGAGGTGGGGGACGGCGAAGACCCAGCACCGCACCCGGATGCTGTGCAGGAACTCGGTGATGTAGGCGTTGCCGACCAGCCCGCTCAGCTCCCGCCAGAACCGCAGGTCGTAGCCGATCAGGACCTCCAGCGAACCGCTGCGCGCGGCGCGTTCGGCCTCCTCGGCGCGGCGGCGTACGGAGACCAGCTGTTCGGCGACGCCCGCGGACGTGCCGCGCTCCACCAGCCGCCGGAAGATGCCGTCCACGACCAGGGAGCGAGCCTCGACCATCCCCCGGAAGTCGTCCACGGTGTAGACCCGGACCCGGAAGCCGCGGTGCGTCGCGGACTCCAGCAGGCCCTGCGCGGAGAGGTCGACCAGCGCCTCGCGGACCGGGGTGGCGGAGACCTCGTACTGCTCGGCGATCTGCTTGACCGTGAACTCCGTGCCCGGAGGCAGGCGTCCCGCGAGCACCTCGTCGCGCAGTGCGTCCGCGATCTGCTGGCGAAGTGTGTTGCGGGTGACAGCGCCGCTGCCGGCCATGGGGTCCGTCTCCGTTCGTAGGACTCCGGACACCTTAGGCCAGGCCACGCGGACCCGGTCGGCCAACCGGGTCCGCATCGACACCGGGCCGGGCCGCCCCCGCACAGCCGACCGGGCCCGCACGGCGACGGGCCCAGCCCGGACGGCGACGGGCCGAGCCCGGCCCGGGCGGACGACCGGCCGGGTCCGGGCGGACGACCGGCCGGGCCGGGGCCGGGGGCACTCGGCGGTGAGGGCGCCGGCCCCCTGCGGTGCCGGCCCTCAGGCGGCGCCGGCGGTGGTGTGCCGGTCGGCGACCGTCAGCGCCTCGTCCAGCAGGGCCAGGCCCTCCTTCGCCTCGGCCTCGGTGATGTTGCAGGCGGGCACCACGTGCGTCCGGTTCATGTTCACGAACGGCCACAGGCCGGCCTGCTTGCACGCCGCCGTGAACTCCGCCATCGGCGCGTTGTCCGCGCCCCCCGCGTTGTACGGCACGAGCGGCTCGCGCGTCTCCTTGTCCCGTACGAGCTCCACCGCCCAGAACGCGCCGAGGCCCCGCACCTCGCCCACGGACGGGTGCCGCTCGGCGATCTCGGCCAGGGCCGGGCCGATGACGTTCTCACCGAGGTGCGCGGCGTGCTCGACGATGCCTTCCTCGGCCATCGCGCCGATGGTGGCCACGGCGGCGGCGCACGCCAGCGGGTGACCGGAGTACGTCAGACCTCCGGGGTACGGCCGGGTGTCGAAGGTCTCGGCGATCGCGCCGGAGATCGCGACACCGCCGAGGGGCACGTAACCGCTGTTCACGCCCTTGGCGAAGGTGAGCAGGTCGGGGGTGACGTCCCAGTGCTCGGCGGCGAACCACTTGCCGGTGCGGCCGAAGCCGGCCATGACCTCGTCCAGGACGAAGACGATGCCGTAGCGGTCGCACAGCTCCCGTACGCCCGCGAGGTAACCGGCGGGCGGGACCATGATCCCGGCGGTGCCGGGCACGGTCTCCAGGACGATCGCGGCGATGGACTGCGGGCCCTCGAACGCGATGGTGTCCGCGAGGTGCGCCAGCGCCCGCTCGCACTCCTCGGCCTCGGTGGTGGCGTGGAAGGGCGAGCGGTAGAGGAACGGCCCCCAGAAGTGCACGACCCCGGCGGAGGCCGTGTCGGAGGGCCAGCGGCGCGGGTCACCGGTCAGGTTGATCGCGGCGGCGGTGGCGCCGTGGTACGAGCGGTAGGTCGAGAGCACCTTCTGGCGGCCCGTGTGCAGCCGGGCCATCCGGACGGCGTTCTCGACGGCCTCGGCGCCGCCGTTGGTGAAGAAGATCTTGTCGAGGTCGCCGGGGGTGCGCTCGGCGATCAGCCGCGCCGCCTCGGAGCGCACGTCCACGGCGAAGCCGGGCGCGAGCGTGCACAGCTTCGCGGCCTGCTCCTGGATCGCGGCGACGACCTTCGGGTGCTGGTGGCCGATGTTGGTGTTGACCAGCTGGGAGGAGAAGTCGAGGTAGCGGTTCCCGTCGTAGTCCCAGAAGTACGACCCCTCGGCCCCGGCCACGGCGAGCGGATCGATGAGCTTCTGTGCGGACCAGGAGTGGAACACGTGCGCGCGGTCGGCGGCCTTGACGGCGTCCTTGGCGGCGGCCGTGGGTGCGGTGTCGGCCTGAGGGGTGAGAGGGGTGGTCATGGCAGCACCGTAGAAGACGCAGGTAGGGGGTGGTATCGGCGGGTTGTATGGGGGTGGGCGGCGAGCCTCGGCAAGGTGTCGCGGGACCGGGATCCATTGACAGCATGCTGACGACATGACAGCCTACTGTCGTAGTCGGGCGGGAAGCAGACGGGAAAGCAGACAGGAAAGCAGGCGGGAAGCATGGAGGCGGACACGATGACCGAGACGCGGAAGCCGATCCACTTGGCGGTGTACGACACGTACGCCGACTGGGAGACCGGTCACACCACGGCACACCTGACCCAGCGCGGCCACGAGATCCGTACGGTCGCCCTCACGGCCGACCGCCCCGTCACCACCATGGGCGGCCTCCGGATCCAGCCCGACCAGGCCCTCGCCGACGTGGCCCCGGCGGATTCCGCGCTGCTGATCCTGACGGGCGCGCAGCTGTGGGACACCGGCGACGACCTGGCCCCGTTCGCCGCCAAGGCCCGGGAGTTCCTGGCCGCCGGAGTGCCCGTGGCGGCCATCTGCGGCGCCACGGCGGGCCTGGCCCGCGAGGGGCTGCTCGACGACCGCGCCCACACCAGCGCCGCGGCCGCGTACCTGGAGGCCACGGGCTACGCGGGCGGGGCCCACTATGTCGAGGCGGACGCGGTCACCGACACCCACCTGGTCACGGCCGGCCCGACCGAACCCGTGGCCTTCGCCCGCGAAATCTTCGCCCTGCTCGGCGTCTACAAGCCGGACGTCCTGGACGCGTGGTACCGCCTGTTCCACGACTCGGACCCGAGCGCGTTCCCGGTGCTGATGGCGGCGGCGGAGGCGGGCGATGCCTGACACCACGGCGCAGACCGACGGTACGGGGGGCGCGGGAGCGGACGCGGGAGCGGGAGCGGGAGCAGCCGCAGGAACGGGTGCGGGAGCGGGAGCAGCCGCAGGAACGGGTGCGGGAGCGGGAGCAGGCGCAGGAACGGAAGCAGCGGCAGGAACAGGCGCGGGAGTGGGAGTGGGAGCGGCGGCCGCAAGCACGCGGCGGCGGCAGGACCTGCTGAGCCGGACGGCGTTGGGGGTGTTCCGGCTGAACGGCCAGTTCCTGGCCGTCTCGGAGGATCTGGCCCGGCCCGCCGGCCTGACCGCGGCCCGCTGGCAGGTCCTGGGCGCGGTCCTGCACGAGCCGCTGCCCGTCGCGGGCATCGCCCGCGCCATGGGCATCACCCGCCAGAGCGTGCAACGCATCGCGGACCTCCTGGCCGCGAAGGGCCTGGCCGAGTACGTCCCCAACCCGGCCCACCGCAGAGCCAAGCTGCTCCGCCCCACCGCGGCGGGCCGAGCCGCCGTCGCCCGCATCGGCCCGGGCCACGCCGCCCTGGCCGACCAGCTGGCGGCGCACCTGGGCGAGGAGGCCTTCGCGGAGACCGTACGGGTCCTGGAACGCCTGGCGACGACCATGGACACGCTCAACCAGGCCCCACCCGAGCACGGTTGACCCGCCCACCCCGACCCGACCTGCCGACCCGGGTACGAGCCCGGGCCGTGGGCCGGGCAGGGAGCCGGGCCGGGAGCCGGGGCAGGGACCTGCGCGGGGTCGAAGCCCGGGCACCGGCGAGAGCCGACGCACGGCACCGGCGCGCCACCCGTACGGGCCCGCCGCCCCGGCACGGACACGGGCCGAGGCGCGGCACCGGCACGGGCCCGGGCACGGCACGGGCACGAGCACGGGCACGGCACGGCACGGCCTGTGCCGGGACACCTGCTGAGCAGGTGCACGGCGTGGGCATCGCCACGGAACACTGGCGCAGCACGGGCGCGGGCGCGGGGAGCACCAGGAGCACGGCACGGGCCGGGGAGCGCCGGGAGCACGGCACGGCCGGGCGCGGCACGGCACACCAGGGGCACGGCACGTGCCGGGCGCGGCCCCGCCCGGCACGGCCCCACCGGGCCCGGTACGGCCGTGCCTCGGCCCCCGTACGGCAGGGCCAGGCCCGGTTCGGCCCCGCCCTGCCCGGTACCTACCGGGCCCGATCCAGCCGGGCCCGGTAGGGCCCCGCCCCGCCCTGTACGGCCTCGCCGGGCCCGGTAGGGCCCGGCCCGGCCCGGTCCGCCCAGCCCGGCCCGGTCCGCCCGGCCCGGTACGACCTCGCGCCAGCCGGGACGGCCCCGCACCGGCAGGTACGGCTCAGTCCGAGTCCCAGTCCCAGTCCCAGTCGCAGTCCCGGTCCCGGTCAGCCCTGGCCAGGACCCGCTCCCGGCCGGGGGCGGCGGCAGGCTCGCCGTAGCGACACGTCGTACATCCGTACGCTCCCCCACCCCGCAACCGGCCGCCCCACCCCACCCGTCCCTCCCTCTGCACAGGCGCCCGGACCCGCACTATCGTCGGCTCGTTCGGCAGTCCTAGGGGGAAGGACCACCCGGCCATGGAGCAGCTGCTTCCGCAGGACCCGCACCGCATCGGCCCGTACCGCCTCCTCGCCCGGCTCGGCAGCGGCGGCATGGGCCGGGTCTACCTCGCCCGCTCCGACCGCGGACGTACCGTCGCCGTCAAGCTGGTCCACCGCGAGCTCGCGCTCCGCGAGGAGTTCCGGATCCGGTTCCGGCGGGAGGTCGCGGCGGCCCGCCGCATCGGCTCGGAATGGACCGCTCCGGTCCTCGACGCCGACACCGAGGCCGAGACCCCCTGGCTCGCCACCGGCTACATCGCCGGCCCCGCCCTGCGCCAGGTGGTGTCCCACGACTTCGGGCCGCTGCCGAGCCGTTCGGTACGGATCCTGGCCGCTGGCCTCGCGTACGCCGTCCAGGACATCCACTCGGCCGGCCTGATCCACCGCGACCTCAAGCCCTCCAACGTCCTGGTCACCCTCGACGGCCCCCGCGTCATCGACTTCGGCATCGCCCGCGCCCTCGCCCAGCCCGACCAGCCCCACCAGCCCCACCTGCCCCATGAGTCCGACCACTCCGACCCGTCCGACCAGCTCGGCGGCGGCCTGACCCGCACCGGCCAACTCGTCGGCTCGCCCGGCTTCATGGCACCGGAGCAGATCCGCGGGGAGCGGGTGAGCCCGGCGTGCGACGTGTTCTGCCTGGGCACGGTGCTGGCGTACGCGGCCACCGGGAGGCTGCCGTTCGGCGACGCGCAGGAGGCGGGCGGCCTGGCCGCGCTGCTGCTGCGCATCACGGGGGCGGAGCCCGTGCTGGACGGCGTACCGGGCGAACTGCGTGACCTCGTACGGGACTGCCTGCACAAGAACCCTGCCGCACGGCCGACGCCCGCGCAGATCCTGGCCCGGGTGGGCGCGGGCGACACGGTGGCCGACGGCCGAGCGCTGGAACCATGGCTTCCGTCCCCGCTGGTGGCCCAACTGGGCCGCCACGCGGTCCGCCTCCTGGACCACGAGGAGTCGATCCCTGCCGGACCGCCGGGCCCGGCGACCCCGGCCCGGTCGACCGCCGGGACGACGGGTGCCGCGACGACGGATGCCGGGACAACGGGTGCCGGGACAACGGGTGCCGGGACGACGGATGCAGGGACGACGGATGCAGGGACGACGGGTGCCGGCCCGGGAAGCCGCGGCGCGAGCGCGGCAGCACCCACCGGCCGCGCCCCGGCGCCCACCCAATCCCCCGGCCCCGTGGCCCCTACGCCACCCAGCCCCGCCCCGGCGGCCCCGACCCACCCGACCTCCGACGCCACCCCACCGCAAGGATCCGGCCTCGCCCCGACCCCCTCGGCACGACCCGGCTCCGCCACCACCCCACCGCAGGAGCCCGGCTCGGCCGCGAGCCGGTCGCCAGAGACCGGCTTCGCCCCGGACGCCCCACCCGGGCCCGGCCCGGGGGCGGCGCAGCCGACCGGACCGGGGCACAGGTCCGCCTCCGCGGACCAGGCGAGGCCGGGCGCCGAGCCCCCGCAGCCGACCCAGCCCGGCTTCGGGCCGGAGGAGCCGACCCGGGTGGCCGGGCTGCCGGTGTACGGGCCGGTGCCCGTGAACCCCGGTCGTCCGACGTACCCGCCCCACCCCACCTACCTCGGGCTCCCACCCGTCGAGGAGCCGCCCCGGCCGCACCGCCCCCGCGCCGCCTCGACGGCGTTCCTGCTCGCAGTGGCCGCCGTCGTGGCGGTCGCCGCAGGCGGCACGGTGTACGCCGTCGTGCGCGGCGGCCACCCCGGCGAACCGGCCCCCGGCCAGCGCACCCGTACCGCCCCGGCGCCCTCGCCGACGGCCGGCGGCACCGGCGCCACGGGCTCAGCCCCCTCGTCGCCCGGCTCCCGCTCCAGCGCCGACTCGGGCTCCGGATCCGACTCCGGTTCCGGAACCGGCACGGGCTCCAGCTCGCCAGGCGGCGCCGACAGCCTCCCCCCGGCGTACGCCGGCACCTGGCGCACCACCGCCACCACGCAGACCTGGCACCTCACCCTCACCCCCGGCTCCGTCGGCGACCCGGTGATGAGGCTCTCGGTCCAGGACCCGTCGTACTCCTGCACCTGGACGGCCACGCTCCAGCACGGCGGCGACACCGTCGAACTGAGCGCGTCCACCCTGCAATCCGGCGGCCCCCCGCACTGCCAACCGGGCCCGTGGAGCCGCCTGCGGCTCCTCCCCGACGGCTCCCTCCAACGCCAGCTCATGGAGGGCGACCGCCCACCACTCACGTACCAACGCGGTTGAGCACACGGTCGGGCACGCGGTTGAGCGCGGGGTCGAGGACGGGGTCGAGGACCAATTGTGTCGAGGTCAATAAGCCTGCTGGCACGCCCTGTTGTGCCAGCCCGACGCACCGCAGACTGCCCCCCATGGAGCCGTTGAAGGTGGTGACAGAACTATGGAATCGCATCGGCGCGCACGACTGGCCCGCAGTCGGCACCCTGATAGCGGAGGACGCCGTCATCGAGTGGCCGGTCAGCGCTGAACGGATCGTCGGCCGCGCCAACTTCCTCGCCGTCCTGAGCGACATGGGCCAGTCCACGTACGCCGACGACACCCGGGTCCGGCTGCTCCGCGCCCTCGCCGACGGCGACCGGGTCGTCACGGAGGTCGAGATGGCGGACGACCACGTCGTGTACCGGGGCGTCTCCCTGTGGACGGTACGCGACGGCGAGGTCGTCGACGGCCGCGAGTACTGGACCAGCCCCGGCCAGGACCCGGCACCGCGCTGGCGCGCCGGATACGTGGAGCCACTGACGACGCCGTTGACGTAGCGCGCGCCGCCCAACCCGTGCCCGCCTGGCCCACCGGGCTCGTCCCGGCACGACCGAGCCCGCCGGACTCGTCCCGGCACGACCGGGCCCGCCGGACTCGTCCCGGCACGACCGGGCCCGCCGGGCTCGTCCCGACTCGCTCGGCTCGGCGGGATCGGCTCCGCTCGGCTCGACTCCGCTCAGCGGGATCCGCTCGGCGGGATCGGTTCGGCGGGATCGGCTCGCCTCGGCCGATCCCCGGGGGCAGCACCGCTCAGCCGGCACACCCGGCCTGTCCCACTCGGCCGAACCCGGGCGACACCTCCCCGGCCCGTACAGCAGGCCACCGCCAGTCAGCACAACCGCCCGGCCAGCCCGAGCGCCGTCCGGCACGCCTCGGCCGGTATCCCCCAGCCGCCGCCCGATGCCATGCTGATCGACATGCTCACGCAACTGCTGACCGCCACCGGTGTGCTCGCCCTGCTCACGCTCGTCCCGGGGCCGGACATGGCGATCGTGACCAGGCGCGCGGTGTCTGCCGGGCGGGCGGACGGCCTGCGGACCGTCGCAGGGATCGCCTGCGGTCTGCTCGTGTGGGGCGCGCTCACCGCGGCCGGTCTGGCGGCGCTGCTCGCCGCGTCCGCCGGGGTGTACCTCGCGGTGAAGCTGGCGGGCGCGGCCTACCTCGTCCTCCTCGGCGTCCAGTCCCTGCGCCGGACGGGCAGCGGCCCCGCCCCCGGAGCCGCCGACTCCGGGGACTCCGGGGACTCCGGGGACTCCGCGGACGACGCACTCACCGCCCCAGCCCGAGGCGGCGGCAGCGCATGGCGCACGGGCCTGGTGAGCAACGTCCTCAACCCCAAGATCGCCGTCTTCTACACCGGCCTGCTCCCCACCCTCGCCCCGCCCGGCCTGTCCCCGGCGGTCGGCATGGGCCTACTGGTCCTGGTCCACGTGCTGCTGACGCTGCTCTGGCTCAGCTCGTACGTGTACGTCCTCTCGCGCGCCCAACGCCTCTTCGACCGCCCCCGCGTACGGCGCGCGCTGGACCGACTGACGGGCGTCGTCCTGATCGCCTTCGGCGTCCGGGTGGCAACGGCGACGTCGTAACGAACCAGCTGATCACCGCCGCCTCCATCTGCCGGGCCGATACGCCCCCACGCCCCGCCCGGCTCAGCACACCCCAGCTCCGTCCCCCAGGACCTCCGAACAGCAGAGCCCGATCCCGCACGGCTCCAAAGGGCTCCAAACAGCTCGGCACGGCTCCGCACGGCTCCGGACGGCTCGGCACGGCTCCGGAGACAACTCCGCATGGCTCCGGACGGCTCGGCACGGCTCCGGACAGCTCTGCATGGCTCCGGACGGCTCGGCACGCTCCAGCCCAACCTCAGACGCGCCTCGCACAGCTCCAACGGCTCCGCACCCTCAGCCCGGCGCAGCGCGCTGCCACACCGGCTCGGCATGCCTGAGCGCAGATGGCCCCCTCCCCTTGGGCCCGCACAAGTCGGCACGAAAGCGGCCGGGTTGCACCGAGCTCCGCACGGCCGCAAAGGCCCCGGCGCATCCCGTCCGCCACCGCCTTGGCAGCTGCGCCGGGGGTGGAGCACGTGCGGGCGCGCGGCTCCCCACAAGTGCAGCCCGCAGTAGGCCGGTTCCGCACCACGACCTCACACGATGCCGCACACCCCACACGGCGGGGCCCGGCCCGGCGCCGAACGGCCGGCGCGCGGCCCGCCCGGCCCGGCCCTGCACGGCCCCGCTCCGAACGGCCCCGCGCACCCCCCGGCCCGGCCCCGCACGGCCCGGCTCCGAACGGCCCCGCGTGGCCCCGATGTCACCCCCGTAATACCTGAGAGCTACGCCCAAACCCCGCTCCACAGCGGGACGCTGACCACAGCCTCGCGTTCCTAACTTCGGTACCGGAGAGAAGGCCTCTCCCCGCTCCGGACCGAAGGACGCCGCATGACCAGCAGCAGCCCCCAGCGCTCCAGCAGCCGCCCCGGGCACCCCAGCCCCGACCGGCCGCTGCGCCCAGGGCTGCTCGAAGCAGGCCAACTGCCCCACCCAGCAGCACGACCCCGTACCGACCAGCCACCCGGCCCAGCAGGCACACCCCGCCCGAGAGGCAGACGCGCAACCGACCAGGAGCTCCCCCCAAGAGGCGAACGCGCAACCGACCAGCGCCCCCACCCAGGAGGCGAACGCGCAACCGACCAGCGGCCCCACCCAGGAGGCCGACCCCGATCCACCCGGCCGCTCCGCGCGGCCCTGGCCGCCCTGCTGACCGCCGCCGTCGTCCTCCCCATGTCCGCCGCCGCCTCGCCGGACGTCCCCGCGCCCGCCGCCCACCGCTTCTCCGACACGGCCCCCGCGCCGGAGCGCTACGCCGCCAACCTCGACAACCTCACCCGCGCCGCCGCGATGGCCCAGGAGGCCGGTCGCACCGGCCGGGCCGCGCGGCTGCGCGAGATGACCGCCGGCGGATCGGCCCAGTTCCTCGCCTTCGACGGGCGAGGCACGGGCCGAGCCGTCGAAGTCTTCGGCAGCCTGGCCACCGCGGACCGGATCGCCGTCCTGGTCCCGGGGTCGGACACCACGCTGGACACGTACCAGAGGTTCCGTGCCGGGGCGGTCGCCCTGCACCAGCGCCTCGACCGTGAGCATCCACGCTCCGCCGTCGTGGCCTGGCTCGGGTACGACACCCCCGGCACGGTCAGCCCGTCGGTCACCACCACCGGGCGGGCCGACGACGCCGCCCGCCGACTGACCGGCTTCCTCACGGAGATACGGACCCTGACCGGGCCGGACGCCCGACTGTCGCTGCTGTGCCACTCCTACGGCTCCGTCGTCTGCGCCCGCACCCCGACCGGGCCCGCCGTCACCGACATCGCCCTGTACGGCAGCCCGGGTACGGCCGCCGGCACGGCAGCCGAGCTGCCCACCTCAGCCCGGGTGTGGGCCGGACGCGGCAGCGGCGACTGGATAGCCAACGTGCCCCACGTCCGCCTCGGCAGCATCGGTTTCGGCACGGACCCGGTCGACCCGGCCTTCGGCGCCCACCGGTTCCCCGCGGGCGCGGCCGGCCACAGCGACTACCTCAAGCCGGGTTCCGGCTCCCTCGACAGCCTCGCCCGCATCGTGCTGGGCACCGCACTCCCGGAGGCCTCCCATGGCTGAGCCCCTCACCCGCTGGGCCCGGCTCGCCGCCACGGTCGACCGCGCCACCCCGACCGACCGGGACCGTGCCGTCGACGCCCTGCGTGCCCTGGCCATCCTCGGCGTGGTCCTCGGCCACTGGCTGGTGACCGCGCTCACCGCGAACGACGGCGGGCTGAGTACCACGAGCCCGCTGGCGCACATGCCGTGGCTGGCCCCCGTCTCCTGGGTGTTCCAGACCCTGGCCGTGTTCTTCCTCGTCGGCGGGTACGTCGGCGCCGCCGGCTACGCCTCGGCACGCCACCGCGGAGTGCCGTACCGGGCGTGGGTGAAGGGCCGCCTGCACCGCCTGTTCCGGCCGGTGGCCGCCGTGCTCACGCTGTGGTCGGTGGCCTCGGTGGGGATGCTGCTGGGCGGAGTGTCGCTGAGCACCATCGAGTCGCTGCTGACGCTGGTCCTGTCTCCGCTGTGGTTCCTGCTGGTCTTCGCGGCGCTGACCGCCGCCACCCCGCTGGTGTCCCGGATGCATCCGCTGTGGCCGCTGGCCGTGGTGGCGGCGGTGGACGCGGCACGGTTCGCCCTGGGGGCGCCCGGGTGGCTCGGCTGGGTCAATGTGGCGGCGGGCTGGCTGGTGCCGTACACCCTCGGCGCCGCCTGGTCTCGAGGCGTACTGCCCCGCCGCGCCCCGGTCGTGCTGCTGGCCGGCGGCGGCGCGGCCGTCACCGCGCTGGTCCTCTTCGGCGGCTACCCGGCCTCGATGGTGGGCGTGCCGGGGGCGTCGATCTCCAACCTCAATCCGCCGACGCTGGCCGCCGTCGCGTTCGGTCTGGCCCAGTGCGGCCTGGCACTGCTGCTGCGCGAACCGCTGGCGCGGCGGATGCGCCGGCCCCGCGCCTGGGCGAAGGTGGCGCTGGTCAACCTGTCGGCGATGACGGTCTTCCTGTGGCACCAGACCGCCATGATGGCCGTCACCGCCAGCGGCCTGCTGGCAGGCACGGCCCTGCCCGGGCTGCACACCGTCCCCGACTCCTGGACCTGGATCCCGGCCCGCCTGCTGTGGCTTCCGGTGTTCGCCGCAGCGCTCCTGTTCTGCTGGGCCGCGTTCCGCACGTACGAGCAGCGCCCGCGCCGCCCGCGCCGCCCGCAGAACCGCGCCGCCCGGTCCCGGCATGCAACACCGCCCCCGCCACCGCCCCCGACCTCGCCCCCGCTCCCGCCGCCGGTCGAAGTCCGGCCCACGCACCGGACCTCAGCCCCGCGGCCCGCCCCGCCGGCCCAGCTCCCCCGTGGGTACATACCGATAAGCAAGGAGGTCAGCCATGCCTAGGCTGGCCGGCATGATCCCCCAGAGTGAGACCCCCGCACCGGTCCCGTCGGAGGTGCGCCGGGCCGCGTGGACGGTGGTGCGGGACCTGCTCACCGTGGAGCACCAGCCGCTCCCGCGCATGCGCAGGCCGCGCTGGCTGGCGTACCTGCCGCACTGCCTGGTCGGCTACGCCGCGATCTTCTTCAGCTTCCTGGTGACCCAGCAGCTGAGCGAGCACTACCAGCTGCGCGGTGGCATTCCGCTCGCCCTGGGGCTGCTGACCGGGGCCTCCGTCGTGCTCACCATGTTCCGGCCGATGGGCGGCTTCTGGCTGGCGACGGGCACCACCGTCTGGATCGCCGTACTGACCCGGCCGCACGTCACGGGCGGGCAGACCTGGCCGTGGCTGCCCGGCGGGCTCCCCGCCTACGCCCTGGTGCTGCTGCTGGTGTCACTGCGGGTGGCGCCCCGGGTGACGGCCGAGGCGGTGGCCGTCGCGCTGGTGTTCACCGGCGGCGCCGAGCTGGCGTTCCGGCCTCCGCAGGGCAGCATGTCCGCCCTCAGCGAGGTCCTCGTCCTCTTCGGTGTCACGGGGCTGCTGGGCTACGCGCTGCGCGCCGTCCGGCTGGCCCGCGGCCAGCTGCAGGAACAGGAGACGCAGACCGAGGCGGAGCGGGCGCGGCGCACACTGCTGGAGGAGCGCAGCCGGATCGCGCGCGAGCTCCACGACGTGGTCGCCCACCACATGTCGGTGATCTCGATCCAGGCGCAGGTGGCCCCGCACCTGGTGGAGAACCCGTCGCAGGAGCTCAAGGAGAATCTGGCGGGCATCCGGCAGAACGCCCTGGAGGCCCTGACGGAGCTGCGCCGGGTGCTGGGCGTGCTCCGCTCGGAGAACGCGGACGACCCGGCGAACCCGCACCACCCCCAGCCCACCCTCGCCGACCTCGACACCCTGGTGGACAACGTGCGCGCGGCCGGCCTGGACGTCACCACCGAACGAGCGGGTGTCCGCCGGCCCTTGACACCCGGCGTCGAGCTGACCGCCTACCGCATCGTGCAGGAGGCGCTGAGCAACTGCCTGCGCCACGCCCCCGGTTCGCGGGTGGAGGTCGGGATCGCCTACGGGCCCCACGAGTTGTACCTGTGCGTCGCCAACAGCCGGCCGACCCGCCCCGTCCAGGCGTCGCCTGGCGCCGGGCACGGCCTGCTGGGGATGCGCGAGCGAGCAGGCATGCTGGGGGGCGAGCTGGCCGCCGGCCCCCGACCCGGTGGCGGGTACGAGGTGACCGCCCACCTCCCCGTGGACCCCGCCGAGACGACCGAAGGAGCCGCATGACCACGCCGATCCGGGTGATGATCGCCGACGACCAGATGATGGTCCGGCAGGGGTTCACCGTCCTGCTCAACGCCCAGCCCGACATCGAGGTGGTCGGCCAGGCCGTGGACGGCGCCGACGCCGTGGCGAAGGTCGCCGAGCTGGCCCCCGACGTCGTCCTCATGGACATCCGCATGCCCGGCATGGGCGGCATCGAGGCCACCGCCACCCTCACGGGCGCCCCCGGCTCGACGGTCAAGGTGCTGGTGCTGACCACCTTCGACCTCGACGAGTACGTGTACGAGGCGCTGCGCGCCGGGGCCTCCGGCTTCCTGCTGAAGGACGCCTCCGCCGAACAGCTCGCCGAGGCGGTGCGGGTGATCGCGGCCGGGGAGGCGCTGCTGTCCCCGAACATCACCAAGCGGCTGATCACCGAGTTCTCCCGGATGGGAGCTCCGCGCGGGCCCTCCAAGGAGCGCATCGGCGAGCTGACGGAACGCGAGACGGAGGTGCTGGCGCTGATCGCCCAGGGGCTGTCCAACGCGGAGATCGCCAAGCACCTGCTGGTGGCCGAACAGACGGTGAAGACGCATGTGAGCCGGATCCTGGTGAAGCTGCAGCTACGCGACCGCACCCAGGCCGCGGTGTTCGCGTACGAGACGGGCCTGGTCCGTCCGACGGGCTACTGAGTGCACCGCGTAGTACCTGAGAGGGAGGCGGGGAAATCCGTAGCAGTGGCGACGCGGACGACAGCGGCGGCGGCCTACCGTTTCGAGTGTGACCGAGACAACGACCGGGGCGGACTCCCGGACACCTGAAATGCTGATGGCGTCGGGCCTGTTCGCGGCTCTGCGCCGGGACCTGATCACCGATGCCTTCGCCTACCGTCCGCTGCCCCCGATGCGCACGGACGGGCCGGTCGTCCGGCGCCTGCCGGCCCGGCTGCGGGAGGAGACCACGCGGCTGCCGCATCTGGCGGTCGGCCTGGTCGCCATCGTCGTGGTGCTCCTCGCCCTGGCCCCGGCCAACGGTGGGCTCCTGCCGCCCGCCGGGAATCTGGTCGTCGGCCTCATAGCGGCGGCGCCGGTGATGATGACGCTGGTGCGGCCGATCGGGGCGTTCTGGGCGGCGATAGCCATGACGGCGGCGCTGTCCGTGATGCAGCCCGGTGGCGCGATGGGCCTGTGGTCGCCGAGTTCCTTCGTCGCGCAGCTGACCGTCCTGGTGGTCGTGGCGATGCGGGTGGGGCCCCGCGTCGCGGGGTGGATGTGGCTGGTGACCTGCGGGACCGGCGTCGTCCTGACCGTGTTCCTCGGGCGGGGCGAGTTGGCGGACGTCTTCCCCATGGCCATGACCTCGGCGCTGGCGCTGCTGGTGGTCAGCGTCCGGTACATACGGGTGGCCGCGGAGGAGGAGGTGACCGCACAGCAGGTGGTCACGGCCGTCGAGCGGGACCGGCGGACGCTGCTGGAGGAGCGCACGACCATCGCCCGGGAGCTCCACGACGTCGTGGCCCACCACATGTCGGTCGTCGCGATCCAGGCGGAGGCCGCGCCCTACCGTGTGTTGAATCCCCCGCCCGAGCTGGTGACGGCGTTCGCGACCATCCGGGAGAACGCGGTCTCGGCACTGACGGAGCTGCGCCGGGTGCTGGGCGTCGTACGGTCCGCGGACTACGAGGCGCCGGACGCCCCGCAGCCGACCCTGGCCGAGCTGGACGGCCTGCTGGCCAATGTCCGCGAGGCCGGGCTGAGGGTGGAGAAGACCGTGACCGGCACGGTCCGGGAGCTTCCGCAGGGAGTGGAGCTGTCGGCGTACCGGATCGTTCAGGAGGCGCTGAGCAACACGCTGCGCCACGCGCCCGGGGCCGCGGCCGTGGTGGAGGTGTCGTACGTGCTGAGCGGGCTCGGGGTGCGCGTGGTCAACGACGCCCCGACCGGGGACATACGCCCGGTGCCCGGTGCGGGGCACGGGATCACGGGCATACGGGAGCGGGTGGCGATGCTGGAGGGGGAGATGACGGCCGGTAAGACGGAGGCTGGAGGGTACGAGGTGGCGGTGTTCATACCCGTGCGGCGGTCCGCCGAGGACGCGGCGTGACGATCAGGGTCCTGATCGTGGACGACCAGATGATGGTGAGGGAGGGTTTCTCGGTCCTGCTGAACGCGCAGGCCGACATCGAGGTGGTGGGCGAGGCGGTCGACGGCCGGGAGGCCATCGCCCAGGTGGCGGCCCTGCGGCCGGACGTGGTGCTGATGGACATCCGGATGCCCGTGCTCAACGGCTTGGAGGCCACGCGGGAGATCGTGGCGGCGGACGCGGACGCGAAGGTGCTGGTCCTGACGACCTTCGACCTCGACGAGTACGTGTACCAGGCGCTGCGGGCGGGCGCCTCCGGCTTCCTCCTCAAGGACGCCTCCGCCCGTCAGCTCGCCGAGGGGGTGCGGGTGGTGGCGGCCGGCGAGGCGCTGCTGGCGCCGTCGGTGACCAAGCGGCTGATCGTCGAGTTCTCCAAGCTCTCGGAGCCGCCGCGGGTCGGGGCCCCGGCCGCGGCGGGCGAGTTGACGGAACGGGAGACGGAGGTGTTGGTCCTGATCGCGCAGGGCCTGTCCAACGCGGAGATAGCCGACCGGCTCGTCGTCGCGGAGTCCACGGTCAAGACGCACGTCAGCCGGGTCCTGGTGAAGCTGGGCCTGCGCGACCGCACCCAGGCCGCCGTGTACGCGTACGAGACCCGGCTGGTGGTCCCGTCGTAGGGCCGCAAGTCCCTGGTGGATACGGCTGGCCGGTCCGTCGAAGGCCGGTCCGGTCGGTCCCCGGCGGGGCTAAGGTCCGGGGATGGACATGGACTTCGACCCGTGGGACCCCTCGTTCGTCGCCGATCCGTACCCCGCCTACGCCGCCCTGCGCGCTCGGGGCAGGGCCATCCCCTACGAGCCGACCGGGCAGTGGCTGATCCCGCACCACGCCGATGTGAGCGCGCTGCTGCGGGACCGGCGGCTGGGGCGCACCTATCTGCACCGGTTCAGCCACGAGGAGTTCGGGCGGACGCCGCCGCCGGCCGAGCACGAACCGTTCCACACGCTCAACGACCACGGCATGCTCGACCTGGAGGACCCCGCGCACGCCCGGGTGCGGCGGCTGGTGTCCAAGGCGTTCACGCCGCGCACGGTGGAGCGGCTGGCGCCGACCGTCGGGCGGATGGCCCAGGACCTGGTGGCCGGGTTCGTGGCGGACGGGGGCGGTGACCTGCTCACCGCCGTCGCCGAGCCGTTGCCCGTCGCCGTGATCGCCGAGCTGCTCGGTGTCCCGGAGGCGGACCGGGGGCTGCTGCGGCCCTGGTCGGCGGACATCTGCGGGATGTTCGAGCTCCACCCGTCCGAGGAGACCGCGCGGCGGGCGGTGCGGGCCTCGGTGGAGTTCAGCGCATACCTGCGGGAGCTGATCGCCGAGCGGCGCAAGGATCCGGGTGAGGACCTGGTGTCGGCGTTGATCGCCGCGCACGACGAGGAGGGGAGGCTCAGTGAACAGGAGATGATCTCTACCTGTGTGCTGCTGCTCAACGCGGGCCACGAAGCCACGGTGAACACCACGGCCAACGGGTGGTGGACCCTGTTCCGTCATCCTGCCGAGCTGGCCGCTCTGCGCGCCGATCGCGGACTTCTGTCCACAGCTGTGGACGAACTTCTGCGCTTCGACACTCCGCTGCAGATGTTCGAGCGCTGGGTGCTCGACGAGATCGAGGTCGGCGGCACCGTGATCCCGCGCGGGGCGGAGGTGGCGCTGCTGTTCGGCTCGGCCAACCGCGACCCGGCCCGGTTCGCCCGCCCTGACGACCTGGACCTGGCCCGGACCGACAATCCGCACCTGAGCTTCGGCGCCGGCATCCACTACTGCCTGGGCGCGCCCCTGGCCAAGGTGGAACTCACCGCGTCGTTCGGGGCCCTGCTGGCGGACACCACTCCGCCCCTGCGCCTCGTACGCGAGCCGCAGTGGCAGGAGGGCTACGTGATCAGGGGCCTCCGCGAACTGCTGATCGAGTTCTGACGCCCCTACCGACCCCGCCCGGCCGCCCCGGGGCGGGTCGGCCCAGGTCGGGCACCGCGGCGGGTGCGATGCCGAACGCCACCGGCGGAACGCGACCCGCGGGGGCTGCCCCGGCCGCCGCCATCGGGCACCGCGGCGAGAGCAGTGCCATGGCCGAGCGCCGCCGATCTGGCGCGGCTTCCCGACCGCTGCCCGGTCGGCTACTGCCGTCCGGCCCCCTCCCGCCCAGCGCTCCCGGTCGGGCGCCGCGGTGCCATGGGCGAGCGCAGCCTGCCGACGGCTCCCCCGGCCGGACCCCGCGCTGCCCGGCCAGCGCTGCCCGGCCGCCCGAGCCAACCGCCCACGCCCGGGACATCCGTCCCGGCCGGGCCGCACGGCGGTCGGCCGAGGGGGGCCGCTGACCACCTGGCGCTGGCCCGCGGCGGTCGGCCGGCAGCGGGCAGCGACCAGCCGGTGCGCAGCGGGCAGCCGGGGGGCGGCGATCAGCCGGTGGGCAGTGAGCAGCGGCGGTGGGCAGTGGGCGGCCGCTGGACAGCGGGCAGCCGGTGGGCAGTGAGCAGCCGGTGCCCAGCGGGCAACCGGTGCGCAGCCGGCAGCGGCGGTGGGCAGTGGGCAGCGCCGGTGGGCAGTGAGCAGTCCGTGCGCAGCGGGCAGCGGCGGTGGTGGCCAGTCGGTGGCCACTGGCCACCGGCCACGGGCCGGCGGATCGCGGGCCGCGGGTAGCGGTCTGCGGGCGGTTCTACGGAGTCAGGTCGCGGTGGCGCAAGGTGGTGAGGCCCGTGGCGGTCAAGGCGGCGGCCAAGGTGGTCAGGAGGGCCAGGGGGGTCCAGGCGATCTCGGTGGCGCCCGGCAGCTTGGGGAGGTGGGTGAAGGGGGAGAGGTCCATGACGGCCTGCGGCACGTTGAGGGCGGGGCCGACCCAGCCCAGGGCCAGCGCCGTTCCGGCCACCGCCCAGGCTGCGGGTGCCAGCCGGGGCGCGGCGCCGTACAGCAGGACGGCCAGTGCGCCGATCGTCCAGACGGCGGGCAGTTGCGCCAGGCACGCGCCGACGGCGCCGGCCGTGTCGGCGGCGCCCTGGCCGTGGCCGAGGCCCAGGCCGAGGCCGCCGAGCGCCAGGATCAGTGCCGAGCCGCCGAACGCCACCGCCAGGTGTCCCCCGGCCCAGCGCAGCCGGCCGACGGCGTGGGCCAGCAGCGGTTCGGCGCGCTGCCCGGACTCCTCGGCCTGCAGGCGCAGCACGGAGGAGACCACGAACAGGGCCGCGACGAGTCCCAGCATCCCGGCCATGGCCGCGAGGAAGGCGTCGCTCAAGGCGCTCCGGCCGCCCATCCGCTCGATGATCTCGCGGGTCTTCGCGTTGTCCCCGACCAGGTCGGCGGCTCCTTCGGCCATCCCGCCGAAGACCAGCCCGGCGATCAGGAAGCCGGCGCTCCAGCCGAGCAGGCTGCCGCGCTGGAGCCGCCAGGCCAGGGCTCCGGTGCCGCCGAGCCGCCCCTCGGCGGGCCCCGGCCGGCCCGCCAGGAAGCTCATGCCCACGTCCCGCCGCCCGGCCAGTGCGTAGGCGAGGGCGCCCTGTGCCGCGACGGCGGCGGCGAACAGGGCGAGGACCCACCAGCGTTCGCCGCCGAAGGCCCGTACGTGTTCCACCCAGCCCAGCGGAGAGGCCCAGGTCAGCGCCGACTCCCCGGCCGCTGCGCCGGAGTCGCCGGCCGCCTTGAGCACGAAGGCGGCACCCAGCACGGCCGCGGCGACGCCCTTGGCGGCCCGGGCGCTTTCGGTGAGCTGGGCGGCGACGGCCGCCGCGGTCGCGACCACGGTGCCCGCCCCCGCCACGGCCAGACCGAGGGCGAGCGCGCCGGTCGCGCCCTGCCCGGCCAGCCCCGCGGTGATCAGCAGGCCGACGAGGGAGTTGGCGAGGAGCGCGGCGAGCAGCGCCGCCGTCAGCGGGGCGCGGCGCCCCACCATGGCGGCGGAGAGCAGTTCCTGACGCCCGGTCTCCTCCTCCTCGCGGGTGTGCCGGACGACCACGACCAGGCTCATGATCCCGGCCAGGACCGCGGCGAAGACGCCCGCGCGCCAGGCGGTCAGCCCGCCGAGGGAGTCGGCGAAGACCGGCCCGTACAGGGCGCGCAGGGAACTGTTGGCGTTCATGGCGGAGGCGGCCGTGGCCCGCTCGGCGGCGGTCTCGTACACGCTGCCCAGCGCGTTCGGCATGCTGACGACCAGCAGCGAGGTCGCCAGCACCCAGACCGGCATCATCACGCGATCGCGACGCAGGGCCAGCCGGAGCAGGGCGGCGGTGCCCGCCAGTTGCCGCTTCATCGCGCGTTCGCTCCCGTCGACTCGTCCCGGCCCTTCGCCTCGCCGGCCTCGCCCCCTTCGCCGGCCTCGTCCCCTTCGCCGCCCTCGTCCCCTTCGCCGGCCGCGTCTCCTTCGCCGGCCGCGTGCGCTCCGCTGCCCTCGTGCCCCTCGCCGCCCCCGCTCCCCTCGTCCGCCTGGGCCGTGCCGGTGTAGTGGCGTAGGAAGAGTTCTTCGAGGGTGGGCGGGGTCGAGGTGAGGGACCGTACGCCCGAGGCGGTGAGCGCGCGCAGGACGGCGTCCAGTTGGTCGGTGTCGGCCTGGAAGCGGACCTTGCCGCCGTGGATCTGGACGTCGTGGACGCCGGGCAGGTCGGCCAGGCCGTCCGGCGGGCCGGCCAGCTCGGCGCTGATGGAGGTGCGGGTGAGGTGGCGCAGCTCGGCGAGGGTGCCGCTCTCGACGGTCCGCCCCGCGCGGATGATGCTGACCCGGTCGCACAGCGCCTCGACCTCGCTGAGGATGTGCGAGCTGAGCAGGACCGTGCGGCCCGCGTCGCGCGCCTCGGCGACGCAGCCGCGGAAGACCTCCTCCATCAGCGGGTCGAGCCCGCTGGTCGGCTCGTCCAGGATCAGCAGGTCGGCGTCGGAGGCGAAGGCGGCGACGAGGGCGACCTTCTGCCGGTTGCCCTTGGAGTAGGCGCGGCCCTTCTTGGTGGGGTCGAGCTCGAAGCGTTCGACGAGCTCGGCGCGCCGGGCCCGGTCGAGGGAGCCGCCGCGGAGCCGGCCGTAGAGGTCGATGACCTCGCCGCCGGAGAGGTTGCGCCACAGGGTGACGTCGCCGGGGACGTAGGCGACGCGGCGGTGCAGGCCGACGGCGTCGGCCCAGGGGTCGCCGCCCAGGAGCCGGGCGGTGCCGGAGTCCGCGCGCAGCAGGCCGAGGAGGACCCGGATGGTGGTGGACTTGCCGGCTCCGTTGGGGCCGAGGAAGCCGTGGACCTCGCCGGTGGCGACCGACAGGTCGAGGCCGTCCAGTGCGCGGGTGCGGCCGAACGCCTTGTGGAGTCCGACGACGCTGATCGCCTCTGCCTTCGTCATGATTCTGAACGTACGCTACATTCACAAAGTTGTGAAGGTCGGAAATCGCGTAAAGTTCGAGTCATGACGACGAGGGACGAGGAAGCGGTCGGCCGCTTCGTGGAGCGGTTCGCGGCGCAGCTGACGGACGCGGGCATGCAGCGGATGGCCGCGCGGGTCTTCGCGGCCCTGCTCGCGAGCGACAGCGCGTCCATGACCTCGGCGGAACTGGGCGAGGCCCTCCAGATCAGCCCGGCGGCCGTGTCGGGCGCCGTCAGCTACCTCACGCAGGTCAGCATGGTCAGCCGGGAACGGGAACCGGGCTCGCGCCGGGACCGGTACGTGCTGCACAACGAGCTCTGGTACGAGACGTTCACCCGCCGCGACCAGGTGCTGTCCCTGTTCGAGAAGACCCTCCGCGACGGCGCGGCCAGCCTCGGCCCCGATACCCCGGCCGGTGCGCGGGTGGCCGAGACGGCGGCCTTCTTCGAGTTCCTGCAGCACGAGCTGCTGGGCATGCTGGACCGCTGGCGCACCTACCGCGCCCAGCTGGACCTGCCGAACCCGGCCGCCGCGGCGACGCCTCCGCCCGCACCTACGCCGACCCCGCCCACACCGACGACGCCGCCGCCCGCACCTACGCCGACCCCGCCCACACCGACGACGCCGCCGCCCGCACCTACGCCGACCCCGCCCACACCGGCGACGCCTCCGCCCGCACCGGCGACGCCCGCGCCCACACCGACGCCGACCCCTACGCCGACCCCTCCGCCCCCGCCGGCACCGTCAGCCCCCACGCCCCAGGCCTGAGCGTCCACGTACGGCGCCGGACCGGGCCCGAGATCGTGTGGTCGGCCCGGTAGCGGAAGTCCGGCCCGGTCACCGTCACCGACTTCACCCGCGCCAGGCGCGGCGGACCGCTGATGCCCCCGCGCACCACGACCTCCACCAGCCCGTCCCGCGCAGCCACCGACACGTCGTGCACCGGCTGGTCGACGTCGGCCAGCAGCACCCCGTCCGCCTCGACCCGCAACCGGTGGGCCGCCGCGACGCCGAGCGGGGCGACCGGCGGCCGCACCAGGGTCCGGGCCAGCGACCGGCAGGCGCTCCACACCGTCGGCGTACCGACCGCCCGCGGCGTCGCCGGGGGCCGGCCCAGCGGAGGGATCCGCAGACCCCCGAGCACCACCCCGTCGCTGTCGTCCACCAGCAGGTCGTGCCGGCGCGCCACCCCGCCCAGCACCGCCCGCGCCGCCGGCACCGCACCCGTCGGCACCCCCAGCGCGCGGGCCAGGGCCAGCGAGGCGGCCGGCCCGACCGGGATCAGCGACACCGCCGAGGCGCCGAGCTGCCGCGAGCGGTGCAGCAGGGACACGGCCCGTACCAGAGCCCGGTCGTCCCCGACGACCACGGGCCGCCGATGGCCCCGGCGGGCCAGCGCCCGCGCGAACTCCTCAGGGGTCTCGGGGAGGCAGATCTTGGCCGCCGCCCCGGCGCTCAGCACGTCCTTCGCGATCCGCACGGACTCGCCGTCGAGTCGGCGGGCGACCGGGTCTACGAGCACGAGCAGGGCGCCCGCCGGCGCACCCGCCTCGCTCATGGTGGGCTCTGGAGCCGACACCTCGGTCCTTCCTCGGGTAGCATCTTTGTGCAAGAGCCCCTTGCGCTATTGCGCCAGGGGCTTCGTCTATTCCGGGGTACCGGTCCGACGGCCCAGCCTGCGGTGTACATCGTCGTACGCCCCCTGACCTTGGACATGCCCCATCCGGAAGAGGTGTACGCCTGTGCCCGCTCTTGTGCTGCTCGGAGCCCAGTGGGGAGACGAGGGCAAGGGGAAGGCCACCGACCTCCTCGGTGGTTCCGTCGACTATGTGGTCCGCTACCAGGGCGGCAACAACGCCGGCCACACGGTCGTCGTAGGCGACCAGAAGTACGCCCTCCACCTGCTTCCGTCAGGCATCCTCTCCCCCGGCTGCACCCCGGTGATCGGCAACGGCGTCGTCGTCGACCCCGCCGTCCTGCTGTCCGAGCTGCAGGGCCTGAACGACCGCGGCATCGACACCTCGAAGCTGCTGATCAGCGGCAACGCCCACCTGATCACGCCGTACAACGTCACCCTCGACAAGGTCGGCGAGCGCTTCCTCGGCAAGCGCAAGATCGGCACCACCGGCCGCGGCATCGGCCCGACCTACGCGGACAAGATCAACCGCGTCGGCATCCGCGTGCAGGACCTGTACGACGAGTCGATCCTCACCCAGAAGGTCGAGGCGGCGCTGGAGAACAAGAACCAGCTGCTCGCCAAGCTCTACAACCGCCGTGCGATCGAGGCCGGCGCGATCGTGGAGGAGATGCTCCAGTACGCGGACCGGATCAAGCCGTACGTCGCCGACACCACGCTGATCCTGAACAACGCGCTGGACGAGAACAAGGTCGTCCTCTTCGAGGGCGGCCAGGGCACGCTCCTCGACGTCGACCACGGCACGTACCCCTTCGTGACCTCCTCGAACCCGACCGCCGGCGGTGCCTGCACCGGCACCGGCGTCGGCCCGACGAAGATCAGCCGGGTCATCGGCATCCTGAAGGCGTACACCACCCGCGTCGGCGCCGGCCCGTTCCCGACCGAGCTGTTCGACCAGGACGGCGAGGACCTGCGCCGCATCGGCGGCGAGCGCGGCGTGACCACCGGCCGCGACCGGCGCTGCGGCTGGTTCGACGCGGTCATCGCCCGCTACGCCACCCGCGTGAACGGCCTGACCGACTTCTTCCTCACCAAGCTCGACGTGCTGACCGGCTGGGAGCAGATCCCGGTCTGCGTCGCGTACGAGATCGACGGCAAGCGCGTCGAGGAGCTGCCCTACTCGCAGTCGGACTTCCACCACGCGAAGCCGATCTACGAGTACCTGCCCGGCTGGTCGGAGGACATCACCAAGGCCCAGACCTTCGGTGACCTCCCGAAGAACGCGCAGGCGTACGTGAAGGCCCTGGAGGAGATGTCGGGCGCCCCGATCTCCGCGATCGGCGTCGGCCCGGGCCGCACCGAGACGATCGAGATCAACTCGTTCCTGTAGGCACCACCCGTGGTCGCCACGGGTGGTCACCACGGTGGTCGCCCCGGGTGGTCACCACAGGCCCGCCACTTCCGGAGGGGCGCGTCCCGCGAGGGCCGCGCCCCTCCGTGCTGCTCGGGGCCCTTCAGCGCTGCTCGGGGCCCTTCAGCGCTGCTCGGCCCTCAGTGCTGCTCGGGGCCCTCAGCGCTGCTCGGGCGTCCCGAAGCCGGTGGTGTCGAAGTCCCTCCCTGGGATGACCGGCTACGACTCAAAGTAGTCAGTTGATCACCCCGGCGGGCAGCGGTGTAGAAAGAGATCTCGTCCGACCGGCCCGGTCGCACACAGGGCACATTCCTTGGGGGGAATCCACACATGCACGCCCGCGCGCTCCGCAGAGCGCTCGTCACCCTGCTCGCCGCCACCGCCGCCGCGACGGCGCTGGTCCCGACGACCGCCACCCCGGCCGCCGCGGCCGGCCCGGGCCAGTGCCGCGGCCCGCGCGGCGGCATCCTCGCCGAGATCAGCCCCGGCCAGCGCCTGGAGCCGGGCGGCCGCCTGGCGGACAAGGTCAGCCGGACCGAACTGGTCATGCAGACCGACGGCAACCTGGTGCTCTACGCCCTCGGCAACCCCGGCGGCCACAACCTCCCGCTGTGGCACAGCGGGACCTGGGGCAACCCGGGCGCCTACGCCACCATGCAGGCGGACGGCAACTTCGTCGTGTACAAGCAGGGCGGCGGCCCGCAGACCGGCGGCGGCATCTGGCACACCGGGACCTACGGCACCGGGACCACCTTCCAGCCCAAGGCCTACCTGCTCGAAGGCGAGTTCGTCGTCGAGGGCCGGGGCACCCGCGGCGCCGACAGCCAGCGGTGGTCCAGCCGGACCACGGAGCAGCTCAACCAGCTCTGCTCGGACTACGAGACGGCGGCACACGGCTGGTCGACCGGTAGCTGGGCCCAGTCCGCGACCGTCTGGCTGGTCCTCCAGCAGGACAACAACCTGGTCATGTACCGCAAGAGCGACGGCAAGGCCATCTGGCACAGCGGCACGTACGGGGGCAGCCAGCGGGTGACCCTCCAGATGCTCTACGCCGACCGGGGCGACCTGACCATCAGGAACGCCAGCCTCAACAACACCGGCGCGGTCCGCTGGCGCACCTCCACGGGCGGCAACGCGGACGCCTGGGCCCTCCTCCAGGACGACGGCAACTTCGTCGTCTACAAGCGCGACGGCGGCCCCGGCAAGGGCGGCGCCCTCTGGCACACCGCCACCTACAACAAGATCTGATCCACCGGCCCGTCCACGGGGGGAAGTCCAAATGCGTCACAAGCTGCTCCGCAGAGCGCTGGTCTGCCTGGTCGCCGCTTGCGCGGTCACCGGCCTGGCACCGGGCGGTACCGGCGCCTCGCCGGCGGCAGCCGCCACCGGCGACCCGACCACGTGCCGGACCCAGTACGGCGGCGCCGCCGCGACGGTGGCTCCGGGCCGGCGCATCGCGTCGGGCGGGACCGTCGCCGACAAGGTGTCCACCGTCGAGCTGGTCATGCAGCCCGACGGCAACCTCGTCCTCTACGCCCTCGGCAGGCCCGGCGGCGCCAAGCTGCCGCTGTGGCACAGCGGCACCTGGGGCAACCCCGGCGCCTACGCCCTCATGCAGGAGGACGGCAACTTCGTCGTCTACAAGCAGGGCGGCGGACCGGACACGGGCGGCGCCCTGTGGGCCACCGGCACGTACGGCACGGAGAGCAACCCGTACACGGGGGCGTACCTCACCGGCGGTGAGTTCACCGTCGAGGGCCGCAGCTACCGGGGGACCTGGTGGGCCGGCACGCAGGAGCGGCACGTCCGCATCTGCTCGCACCTCCAGGACCGCCCGCAGGCGTCCTGGCGTCCGGGCAACTGGGCCCAGTCCGCCAGCGTGTGGCTGGTCCTGCAGCGGGACGGCAACCTCGTCATCCACCGCAAGAGCGACGCCAAGGTGATCTGGAGCAGCGGCACCTACGGGGCCAAGTACCCGGTGGAGCTGTTCATGGAGCCCACCGGCGACCTCGTCCTGCGCGAGCAGGACCGCGACTCCACCGTGCGCTGGCACACCGGCACCGCCTTCAACAGCGAGACCTACGCCCTGCTCCAGGACGACGGCAACTTCGTCGTCTACCGCAACACCGGCTCCGGGCCCGAGTGGGGCGGCGCCCTGTGGCAGTCCGGCACCTACGACAAGGTCTGACCGAGTGCGGCCGTACGACCGCGGCCACCTCGAACACCTGGAACACCTCGAACCACCTGGAACACCACCACCGGGGGAAACACACCCATGCGTAACCACCGCCTGCTCCGCAGTGCGTTCATATCCCTGCTCGCCGCCTCCGCCCTGACCGGCCTGGTGCCGGCCGCGGCGAGCGCCGCGCCCACCGTCCGGCCCGGGATGGACGGATGCGACGAGCCCTACGACACCCGCGAGACGGTCATGACGGTGGGTCAGCGGCTCAATCCCGGGGACAAGCTGACCAACCCGACCGACGTGACCGAGCTGGTCATGCAGGCCGACGGCAACCTCGTCCTGTACGCCCTCGGGAACCCGGGCGGCCCCAAGCTCCCGCTGTGGCACAGCGCCACCTGGGGCAACCCCGGCGCGTACGCGACCCTGCAGGAGGACGGCAACTTCGTCGTCTACAAGCAGGGCGGCAGCGCCCAGACCGGCGGCGGCATCTGGCACACCGCGACGTACGGCGACCGGACCGACACCAGGCCCAGGGCCTTCCTGGAGGCGGACGGCGACTTCCGGGTCATCGGCCGCAAGGACGACCCCACCTTCGGCCTCCACTGGCGGGCCCTGAAGACCGAGAAGACCACGAAGCTGTGCGCCGAGGACGCCACGCACCAGTACCGCTACCAGTACGGCGGTGACTGGTCGCAGTCCGCGACCGTGTGGATGGTGGTCCAGGACGACAACAACCTCGTCATCTACCGCAAGCGCGACGGCAAGGCCATCTGGAACAGCGGCACGTACGGCTCGGGCTTCCACTCGATCGAGCTGCGCATGGAGCCCGACGGCGAAATGCTGCTGCGCGACTGGTTCAGCCCGAACAAGGTCGTCTGGCGCTCCGGCACCGCCGGCAACCCCGGCGCGTACGCCCTGCTCCAGGACGACGGGAACTTCGTCGTCTACAAGGCGGACGGCGGCCCGGACAAGGGCGGCGCCCTGTGGCAGTCCGGGACCTACGACAAGGTCTGACCGAGTGCGGCCTCCGACCGCGGCCACCACGGTCGCCTCGAACACCACGACCGCCTCGAAGACGACCACCGGGGGAAACACCCATGCGTAACCACCGCCTGCTCCGCAGTGCGTTCACATCCCTGCTCGCCGCCTCCGCGCTGACCGGCCTGGTGCCGGCCGCGGCGAGCGCCGCGCCCGCCGCCCCTGCCGAGGCGACCGCGTGCGACATGCCCTACGACACCCGTGTCGTCCACCGGGGCGCGGGCACCCGGCTCGCGGCCGGTGAGAGCCTCACCAGCCCCACCGGCACGACCGCTCTGGCCATGCAGCCCGACGGCAACCTCGTCCTCCACGCCCTCGGCAGGCCCGGTGGCGCCAAGCTGCCGCTGTGGCACAGCGGCACCTGGGGCAACCCCGGCGCCTACGCGCTGATGCAGGAGGACGGCAACTTCGTCGTCTACAAGAAGGACGGCGGGCCCGACAAGGGCGGCGCCCTCTGGCACACCGGCACCTTCGGTGCGACCGGGACGGACCGGCCCGCGCTGCGGCTGCACGCCGACGGCAACCTGGAGATCACCGGGCACTACAACCTCTACGGGCGCTGGACGAGCCTCACCCGCCAGCGGTCCGCGATGGTGTGCACGCCCACCGGTTCCGTGCCGTACCGGGACTGGCTCCGCGGCGACTTCGCCGAGACCGCCACCGTGTGGCTCATGCTCCAGAGCGACAACAACCTGGTCATGTACCGCAAGAGCGACGGCCAGGCCGTCTGGAGCAGCGGCACCTGGGGCGGCGACAAGCCCGTGACCCTCCAGATGGACGCCAACGGCGATCTGGTCGTGCGCCAGCACTACACGTACGCGACCCTCTGGCACAGCAACACCGAGGGCAGCCGCGGCGCGTACGCCCTGCTGCAGGACGACGGGAACCTCGTCGTCTACAACAAGGACGGCGGCCCCGGCAAGGGCGGCGCGCTGTGGCACAGCGGCACCGGGAACAAGGTCTGAGGTCACCCGGCGGCGCGGCGGGCCGCCGTCACCAGGCTAGTTGGCTGATCTCCTCGATCACCACCGCGCAGGCGTCCGCCGCGGGGTCGATCAGCGGGAAGTGGCCGATGTCGTCGAGGAGGGTCAGGCCCACCGTTTCGCCGGCCTTGGCCGCCGCTTCGACGTAGGACTCGGCCACCTGCGGCGGTACGACGATGTCCTCGCGGCCCTGGACCACGGCGGTGGCGATGCCGGTCGGGAGCAGGGCCGCGGGGTCGGCGTACGGCAGGCGGGGGGCGAAGGAGGCGTGGCCTCCGAGGAGTTGGGCGCTGGCGCCGCCGCAGACACCGAGCTCCTCCGCCACCGTGAAGTCGGCGATGGGCGCCAGCGCCACCACGCCGCGCAGCGCGGGCGGCTCCGGCAGCCGCCAGGCGGCGTCGGACGGCAGGACGTGCCGGGCGGCGGCCCACAGCGCGAGGTGGCCGCCGGCCGAGTGGCCGGTGATCACCGTGCGCCGCAGGTCGGCGGCCGGCAGGGCGGACGCGGCGAGCGCGGGCAGGGCGTCGAGGGCCGCGGCCACGTCGTCGAAGGTCTCCGGCCAACGGCCGGCGACCGGCCCGTCGGCGTTCTGGTGCGGCAGCGAACTGCCGCGCCGGTACTCGACGCTGGCCACCGCGAAGCCGCGGCGGGCCAGCAGGTCCGCGAACGGGCTGATGTGCGCGCGGTCGTACGGGGCGCGCCAGGCGCCGCCGTGCAGGACGACGACCAGCGGCGCCAAGGTGCCCGGCCCGGCGCCGTGGGGCGCGTAGAAGTCGACGACCTGGTCGGGGTGCGCGCCGTACGCGGCGGTGGCGTCGGGCGCGACGGGCGGGTGGGAGAACGCCGAGGCGGCCTCGGCGGCGTCCCGTTCCACTGCGGGGTCCGACATGCGGCTCACCTCTCGGGTACGTCCGATTCCACCGGTACGGGTCCGGTCGCGGCTCGCCCGGGCGGTGCCCCGGGCAAGCCGGGAAACTATCAGGCGGCGCCCGGCCCGGCCGCGCCACCCCCGGCGGCGCGGACCGGCCGGTGGGGGGCCCCCCGGTCCGGGGGCGGTCGCCCCCGGGCGCGCCGGGGCCCCCGCCCGGAGGGGACAGCCCCCCCGGGGGGCGCCCGGGCCCC
>NZ_JAJAUY010000110.1 GCF_020532625.1 Streptomyces antimicrobicus
CATACAACGCGCCATCGGCGAACGGGGCTTTCGGGGGCGAATCGGGCGGGGCGGGCTGCTGCGCGTTCGGCGGCGGCAGCAGGCCGCCGAGGTCGAGCGCGCCGGAGTCGCGGCCGCCGGCCTCGTGGGCGCCGTCGGCCCAACCGCCGTCCGGGTAGCCGGCCTCGGGGTGACCGCCCTGCGCGAAGCCGGGCTGCGGGAAACCGCCGGGCGCGTCGGCGTACCCGGCATCGGCGGGGGCCGGGAAGTCGGGGACCGGCGGGACGACCTGGGGGTCGCTCCAGGAACCCGTCTGACCGCTGGGCATCAGCAGCAGCTCTTCGTCCTCGGCCGGATTGTCCATGAGGTCCTGGAACGCGTAACCGGCCGGCGCGCCGGGCGCGGGGGCCTGGGCGGGCGGCACCGGGACCGCCGTGGGGAGGCCCTGCTGATCCACCATGCCCGTGTCGTCCGGGTGGCCCTCGCCCGGAACCTGGCCGGTGTCAGTCATGCGTACCCCTCGCCCATCGGTTGTGCTTCTTCGGTCGCCGGTGCCCGCTACGGCCGACGCGCAGTGGCTGCCCGGTGGCAACCACTAAGCATTGTCGCGCCCGTTCGCGTCCGCGGCGGCCATTACCGTCACGCTCCGCTGTGGACTGCGCCACGTCGCACGTCCGACGTCAGTACGACGATCGGCCAGCCTACCCGGTTGCGGGGTCAGCGATTCAGGGGGCGTTCGGCGGCGAGGAGGAAGACCACCGAGCGCCCCTGCTCGGCCCAGCTGCGCGGGTCGAGGCCCACGGACTGCAGCAGCTCGCACTCGACGGCGTACCCGCGTTCGGTCAGCGCACGGCCGATCGCCTCGGCGTCGTCGCGGGTGGCGGCGTGGGCGACGATCCGCTCGGGGCGCCGGTCGGCGCAGGCGGCGACCACCGGCGCGCCACCCCCGCCGATCCGTACGACGTCGGGCTCGGGCAGGGACTCCAGGACGTGCGGGGCCCGCCCGCCCACCACCTGGAGCTGGACCCCGCGTTGCCGGGCCGCTGCCGTGGCGCGTTCGCAGGCGCGCGGGTCGGCGTCGACGGCGATGACGGCGGCGCCGAAGGAGGCGGCGTCCACGGCGAGCGCTCCGGAGCCGGTGCCGATGTCCCAGACGAGGTCGCCGGTGCGCGGTCCCAGCCGGGCGAGCTGCGCGGCGCGCAGGAGGGCCGACTCGCCCTCGCCGGTGCCGGGCTCGGGGCGGGCCCAGCCGCGGACGGGCGCCGGCGCGGCGGGGGTGCCCAGCAGCCAGCCCGGCTCCGCCGTGCTCGTCGCGGCCGTCCCGGCCCCGCCGATGACGATGACGACGTTGGGGTCGCGCCAGGTGTGGTCGGCGGCCTTGTCGGAGGTGAGGACGGTGACCTGCTCGCGTTCGGTGCCCAGTTCCTCGCAGATGACGAACGTGCGGTGGACGCCGTCGAGGAGCAGGGCGAGTTCGGCGGGCCCGGCGCCGGGCGAGGTGAGGACGGCGACCTTGGGGTGGGCGCGGCAGACGTTGACGGCGCGGCGCAGGGTGCGCCGCTGGGCGACGACCACCTGGGCGTCGTCCCAGGGCATGCCGGCCCGGGCGAAGGCGGCGGCGACGGACGAGACGGCGGGCACCACCTCGACCTCCAGGCCGTGCTCGGGGGCCCGCAGGGTGCGGACGACGCCGAAGAAGCCGGGGTCGCCGTCGGCGAGGACGACGGCGCTACCGCGGTGGGCGGCGATCCGGCGGGCGGCGAGCCCGAGGCTGCCGAGGCGGACGCGTTCGGCGGCGGGCGGGATCTCGGGGAGGGCGAGGTGGTGGCCGGCTCCGGCCACGAGCGTGGCGGCGGAGAGTGCGGACCGGGCGGCCTCGGTGAGGGGCGAGCCGTCCCAGCCGATCACGGTGACCCGGTCGGCCATCGTCGTCAGTCTCCTGATCCGGGGGCGGGGGGAGGCGCCGGGGCGGTCGCGTACCGGCGTGCGCGCAGGGTGAGACTACCTGGTCATCGGGTCAGTGCCAGTCGGCGGAGACGGCGTAGCCGGTGGCTTCGGCCATCCGGCCGCCGTCCAGGTCGTCCGCCTCGTCGAGGTCCTCGGGGAGCAGGCTCCAGACGATCAGGTCGGTGCGGATCTCCCCCCAGTGGCCGTCGGCGTCCTGGGCGCGCACTATCCACGCGTTGCGCAGGACGCCTTCGCTGATGCAGCCGATCTTCTGGGCGACCTGCTGGCTGGCGGTGTTGTCGGCGGCGGTGCGCAGTTCGAGGCGTTCGAAGCGCTGGTCGCGGAAGAGCCACTGGGCGACGGCGAGCACGGACTCGCTGGCGTAGCCCTCGCCGCGGGCCCAGGGGGCGGTGACGTAGCCGACCTCGGCGCTGCGGGTGCGCCAGTTGGTGTTCTGCAGGTGCACGACGCCGACCAGGCGCTGGGTGAGGAACTCGGTGACGGCGAAGACGATGCCGCGGCCCTCGGTGCGTTCGGCGTGGGAGTCGCGGGTGGCCCAGGCGTGGGCGTCGGCGGAGGTGTAGGGGTGCGGGACTCCGGTCCAGGCGACGACGAGCTCGTCGTTCATCATCTCGGTGAGCGCGGCGACGTCCCCTTCCTCGAAGGGGCGCAGCACCAGCCGGTCCGTGCTGATGGAGACGTCCGGGAAGGTGGTGGTCATTGCGCAGCTCCATGCCTGAGGACCGAGGTACGCCGGGCGTTGGTGCGTACCGTTCGTGCGGGCGCTTGTGTGACGGGGCGTCGAAACCCGTGGAGCCCCAGCATGCAGCATCGGCCCGGGGATGCGCATGGCCGGGCCCCGCACGCCCGTTCGGGGCGGTGCGGGGCCCGGTGCCGTGACGCGTGGGGCGCGTCAGGAGGCGGGGGTACCGAAGGCCGGGACGACCGAGCCCTGGTACTTGTCCTCGATGAACTTCTTGACCTCGTCGGAGTTCAGGAGCTTGGCGAGCTTCTGGACGCGCGGGTCGTTCTGCCGGCCGTCCTTGACCGCGAGGAAGTTGGCGTACGGGTTGCCGTCCGCCTTCTCCAGGGCGAGGGCCTGCTCCTTGGGCTTGAGGTCGGCCTCGATGGCGTAGTTGCCGTTGATGACCGCGGCGTCGACCTGGCCGAGGGCGCGGGGCAGGGTGGCCGCCTCCAGCTCCTTGAACTTCAGGCCCTTGGCGTCGGTGATGTCGGAGAGCTTGGCGGTGGAACCGACGCCCTCCTTGAGGGTGATCAGGCCGTGGTCGGCGAGCAGGTGGAGGGCGCGGCCCTCGTTGGTGTTGTCGTTGGGGACGGCGATGGTCTGGCCGGAGGTGATGTCCGTGAGGGCCTTGGCCTTCTTGGAGTAGAGGCCGAGCGGCTCCAGGTGCACGTTGACGACCGGCACGACGTGGGTGCCGTTCTTGGCGTTGAAGTCGTCCAGGTACGGCTTGTGCTGGAAGTAGTTGGCGTCGACCTGGCCGTCCTCGGTGGCCTTGTTGGGCAGGACGTAGTCGGTGAACTCCTTGACGTCCAGCTTCAGTCCGGCCTTGGCGGCGAGGTTGTCCTTGACGAACTTCAGGACGTCGGCGTGCGGGGTCGGGGACGCCGCCACGACGAGGGCGGCCTCGGGGTCCGCGGAGCCGCCGGCCTTCTTGGCGGCCGGGTCGGAGGGGCTGCCGCAGGCCGAGACGCCGAGGGCGATCGCGGTGGTGACGACGGCCAGGCCGGTGAGCTTGGTGTTCTTGCGCACGAAGAGTGCCTCTTTCCTGGTGGTGCGGTTCATGCCCGAGCACGACAAGTGCGGGCCGTTGGGGGGTGGGGTTCAGGGGTCAGGCTGCCCGGCCGCGGCGCGCCAGCAGCCGCACCGCGCCGTCACCGATCAGCTGGACGGCGGTGACGATCACGACGAGCACGACCACGGTGGCGAGCATGAACTCGCCCTCGAAGCGCTGGTACCCGTGGGTGATCGCCAGGCTGCCGAGCCCCTCGCCGCCGACCGCTCCGGCGAGTGCCGAGTAGCCGATGAGCGCGATGAGGGTGGTGGTGAGGCCGGAGATCAGGGAGGGCAGGGACTGCGGCAGCAGCACCTTCCACACGATGGTGGGGATGCCGCCGCCCATCGCCTGGGCGGCTTCGACGAGGCCGTGGTCGACCTCGCGGACGGCCGTCTCGACCAGGCGGGCGAAGAACGGGATGGCGCCGATGGACAGCGGCACGATCATGGCGGTGGGGCCGATGTAGGTGGGGACGCCGGTGAGCAGGCCGATGACCCATTCGGTGACCGGGATCAGCCAGATCAGCAGGATGATGAAGGGCATCGAGCGGCCGATGTTCACCACGACGCCGAGGACCCGGTTGAAGGGACGGTTCTGCAGCAGCCCGCCCTTGTCGGTGAGGACCAGCAGGACGCCCAGGGGCAGGCCGCCGACCACGGTGACCACGGTGGACCACAGCACCATGTAGAGGGTGTCGTACGTGCCCCGGGTCAGCAGGGGCTCCATTTCGGACCAGGTCACTGGGCACCGTCCTTGATCAGCTCGGCCTCGGCGACGACCTCCGCCGCGTCGTCCACGACGTCCACCTGCAGGCCCTGCTCGCGCAGGAAGCCGACGGGCACGACGTTCTCCTCGTAGCGGCCCGGCAGTTCGATGCGCATCCGGCCGATCTGCCGGCCGCCGACGGTGTCCATGGCCGCGCCGAGGATCGAGATGTCGATGTTGTACGTGCGCGAGAGCTGGGAGATCACCGGCTGGGTGGCCGCCTCGCCGCGGAAGGTCACGTCGAGCACGGTGCGGTCCGGCCCGCTGGCCAGGCCGCTGACCGGGAACAGCTCGGCGGCCAGCTCCGAGCCGGGCGTCGCCAGCAGCTCGGAGACGGTCCCGGACTCCACGACCCGGCCCTTCTTCATCAGGGCGGCGGAGTCGCAGACGGTCTTGACGACGTCCATCTCGTGCGTGATGAGCAGGACGGTCAGCCCCAGCTCCTGGTTGAGGTCGCGCAGCAGTTGCAGGATCGAGCGGGTGGTCTCGGGGTCCAGGGCGCTGGTGGCCTCGTCGGACAGCAGCACCTTGGGGTTGCCGGCCAGGGCGCGGGCGATGCCGACGCGCTGCTTCTGGCCGCCGGAGAGCTGGCCGGGGTAGGCGTTGGCCTTGTCGGCGAGGCCGACGAGGTCCAGCAGTTCCAGGGCGCGGGTGCGGCGCTCGCGGCCGGAGACGCCGAGGATCTCCAGCGGCAGTTCGACGTTGTCCTGGACGGTGCGCGAGGACAGCAGGTTGAAGTGCTGGAACACCATGCCGATGCGGCTGCGGGCCCGGCGCAGTTCCTTGCCGGCGCGGCGGCCGCGGCCCGCGAGCGCCGTGAGGTCGACCCCGTCGACGGTCACGATGCCGGTGGTGGGGCGCTCCAGCAGGTTGACGCAGCGGATCAGGGAGGACTTGCCGGCACCGCTCTGGCCGAGGACGCCGAAGACTTCGCCCTCACGGACGTGCAGATCGACGCCGTCCAGGGCGGTGACCTCGCGGCCACGGGACTGGTAGACCTTGGTGAGGCCCGATGTGGTGATCACAGGATTTCCGTCGCTGTCGAGTGCGCGGCGCTACGTGCCGGGCACGGGGCAATCGTCTGGGGACGCGCGAAAGGGCTGGTTCCGGGACGAACCGGGCGGCAGCACGTGCGCGGGGCAGGGAGCTTCGCCGTGTACGGACACGGGGCTCGGCCGGCCTCGCTTCGGGGCGCGAGGCGTTGCGGAAGGGGCCCTCAGAAGGCGCACATTCGACACATACAACGAGCACCGGGCGTCATCATCGCCTCGGTCGCAAGGGTGCGGCTGCTCGTCGTGGTCATGGCCTCAGTAAACCAGACAGATCGCCCCAGCGGTCGCGGGTGTCCGAATAGCGGACAGAACCCCTTCGTATACCGGACAGGACGGGGCAGCCCGCCCCCGGGCCCACCGGGGGCGGGCGCGGCCCGGGCGGCGGCCCGTACTACCCTCGCTGCATGCTCGACGCCCTGACGACCGCCATCGGCGTGGCCGCTCTCGCCCTCGCCGCCTGGTGCGGCTTCGCCGCGTACCGCGACCAGCCGACCAAGGACTGGCACTTCATCGGCATGGCCGTGGTGACCGTGCTGGTGCTGGCGCAGCTGGTGATCGGGCTGTTCGCGCTCGCGCGGGGCGAGCGGCCCGAGCAGGGCGCGGTGATCTTCGTGGCCTATCTGGTCGGCGCCTTCGCGGCGGTCCCGGCGGCCGGGCTGCTGTCGCTGACCGAGCGCACGAAGTGGGGCTCGGTGACGGTGTCCGCGGGCGCCGTGGTCCTCGCCGTGCTGGAAGTACGACTCTTCGACATCTGGGGTGGCAGCGGTGCCTGAGACGACCTCGACCTCGAACGCCGCGCCCGGCCCCGCCGGTGCCGGTGAGGCTGCCGGGAGCCCGGCAGCCGGGGGGCGTACCCGGCTGGTCTCCGGGCCGGGGCTGCTGCTGGTGTGGCTGTACGGCGTGATGGTCGTGGGCGCGCTGTCGCGGTCGGTCTACCAGATCTGCACCGAGTTCGACCGGGCGCCGCTGGCGTACGCGCTGTCCGCCGCGGCGGCCGTCGTCTACGCCTTCATCACGTACTCGCTGGTCCGCGGCGGCGAGACCGCCCGGCGCGCGGCGCTGGTGTGCTGCGCCGCCGAGCTGGCCGGGGTGCTGTCCGTCGGCACCTGGACGCTGGTGCGGCCGGAGGCCTTCCCGGACGCCACCGTGTGGTCGGACTTCGGCATGGGCTACCTGTTCATCCCGGTGATCCTGCCGGTCACCGGGATGCTCTGGCTGCGCCGCAAGCGCTGACGCCGCGCGCCGACGCGGACGGCCACGCCGACACGGACGCCCATGCCGACACGGACGGCCACGCCGATACGGACGCCGACGCGGTCGCCCGCGCCGAGGCAGACGCCGGCGGTCAGGCGCTGACCGCGTAGTCGGCGGCTTCCTTCGCGGCCTCCTTCTCCAGGATCACCAGCTCCACGCCGTCGGACGCGGTACGCCCGCCGACGGCGACGTACCCCGCCTTGCGGTACATCCGCAGGTTGGACTCGCTCTTGCGGCCGGTGTGCAGCCGGAACCGGGCGGCCTGGGCGCGCTCGGCGAGGGCCTCCTCGACCGCGCGCAGCAGTCGGGCGCCCAGGCCGTGCCCCTGGAGGCGGGGGTGGACGCACAGCTTGGCGATGGCGCCGGCACCGTCCTCGTCGACGCTGCCGCGGACCGCTCCGACCACCTCGTCGCCGAGCCGGGCCACCAGCACGATGTCGCGCGCCAGCTCCTCCCGGAGGGAGTCGAGGGACTGCGTGAGCGGCTGGATGCGGTAGTTGCCGTAGAGGGCGGCCTCGCTCTGGAAGGCGAGGTACTGCAGCTTGAAGATCTGCTCCGCGTCCTCGGCGACCGCCGACGAAATGGTCACGCTCATGCCCATGTGCGCATGCCTCCCGCTCATCTGGTAGCCCGCTGCTCTACCGCTCCTTTCCCCACAGGCCAGGAGCTGCAACCTCTGCAGCGAGCATTCTGCGCAGACATCCCAGGCAACGGGAACGTATCGGCCCCAAACTTCCTTGTGAGATACCCAACTCTCCTGCGATTTCACGGTAGGTCAGGTCCTGGGGCGAAAGAAGTGCTCCCATCAGCTCCGGACACCGTCCGGGCAATCGGGCGACCGCCGATCGGAGGGTACGCCCGCGCTCACGCCCGATCAGTTCCTCCTCGGGAGCCCCGGCCGCGGCCACCTGGCCGCCGTAGGGGACCTCGCGGCGCGCGCGGCGGCGGGCGGGGCGGGCCTCGGCGCGCACGGCCCGGCGCAGCCAGCGGGCGCGCTCGCGCGGCAGGGGCGCCGGTCCGCGTTCCAGCAGCCTGACCCAGACGGCTTGTTCGAGGTCGGCGGGCTCGACGCCCGCGCCGGGGGCCTCGGCGGCGGCCTCCGCGGCCAGCAGCGGGCCGAGTTCCTTGAGCAGGTCCATGCCGGGCGGGACGCGAAGGCCGCGGCGGGTGGTTGCCCTCCCGGCCGCGGCCCACCCGTACGGGGGGCCGCCCCGCCGGACGGCGTCTAGGGGTTGACGGGACGACGGCCCGGCCGGAAGTCCTCGGCGGCCAGCAGGGCGGTGTCGGCCTGGTCGCTGAAGATGCCGTCGATGCCCTGCTCGAAGTACTTCCGGTAGGCGCCGAAGACCTCCCCGTAGGCGGCCGGGTCGGTGCCCTTGCGGTACTCCGCCGGCAGGAAGCTGTTCTCGTTGCGCGCGGTCCAGGGGTGCAGGACCAGGCCCTGGGCGTGGGCGTCGCGCACGAGGGTGGTCGGGGTGCCGAGCCGGCCGTCGGCGGTGCGCGGGATCACCAGGTTCAAGGTGGGGCCGATGCCCTGGGCGAAGCCGGCGATCCAGCGGAGTCCCTCGGGGGTGACCAGGTCCGCGACGGTGCGCGGGTCCTTGGCCAGTTCGAAGTCCCAGGGCCGGGTGTGCGCGTCGGCCAGCAGCACCACGCGCGGGGTGCCGACCAGGCGGGACAGGCGCTGGACGCTGGAGGGTTCGAAGGACTGCAGGAAGCACGCGGAGTCGTGGCGGTCGCGGCCGTAGCGGCGCAGCAGCTTCGCGAGCGGCTCCTCCAGGCCCAGGCCCAGGCCGCGGAAGTAGCTGGGGTGCTTGGTCTCGACGTGCAGCCAGACCTTCCGGCCGCGGCGGCGGCCCTCGCGGTCGGCCCAGCGCAGCACCTCCTCGAAGGTGGGCACGTCCCAGCGGCCGTCGTAGAGGGTGTTGCGCGGACGGACGGCGGGGATACGTTCCTTCGCCCGCAGCGTCTTGAGCTCGGCGAGGGTGAAGTCCTCGGTGAACCAGCCGGTCACGGCGACGCCGTCGACGGTCTTGGTGGTGCGCCGGGAGGCGAACTCGCGATGGTCGGCGACGTCCGTGGTACCGCCGATCTCGTTCTCGTGGCGGCAGACGAGGTGGCCGTCCCGGGTGGGGACGAGGTCCTGCTCGACGACGTCGGCGCCGAGGTCGAGGGCGAGCTGGTAGGAGCCGAGGGTGTGCTCGGGGCGGTAGCCGCTGGCGCCGCGGTGGCCGATGACGGTCGGGCGGGGCAGGTCGCGGTAGCCGCCGTGGCCGCCGCCGGCCCGGCCCGGCCGGGGTGCGCCTTCGCCCTCCGGGCCGGTCGCCGCGGCCGTCGTGCCCGCCGTGGCGGCGGCCGGTGCCGCCCCCAGGCCCAGGGCGCCGCCGCCGGCGGCGAGCACCGCCGCCCCCAGTACCACGCGTCGTCCTGCCCCGCCCTGTGTCATGGCTGCCTCTCCCCTTCGTCATGCGGCGCCGGGATCCCGGGATCCGCCGGGGCGTGCGGCGCCGATCGGCGCAGCGATGGTAGGCGGGCGGTGGTGTCGGCGGGGCGAGCTGCGCCGGAACATGGCGGAAACACGTGTCAACACGGCGTATCCATCACGTGAACCCGATGTGCGATCAGGGGTGACCCGCGAGTATCGTCCTCACCTGCACTGCCCGAGGGCGGTGCACCACCGCTTGCCGATGCCGGAGGGGCCCCCGTTGTTCCGTACCCGTCTCATCAAAGCCACTGTCGGACCGGTCATCCGTGCGTTCTTCCGTACCCGGGTGGAGGGCGTGGAGAACATCCCCGGCACGGGTCCGGTGATCCTCGCGGGCAACCACCTCACCTTCATCGACTCGATGATCATGCCGCTGGCCGTGGACCGCACGGTGCACTTCATCGGCAAGGACGAGTACGTCACCGGCAAGGGGCTCAAGGGCCGGGCGATGGCGTGGTTCTTCACCGGCACCGGCATGATCCCGGTGGACCGGGACGGCGCGAACGGCGGCGTCGCCGCGCTGATGACGGGCCGCCGGGTGCTGGAGGAGGGCAAGATCTTCGGGATCTACCCGGAGGGCACCCGCTCCCCCGACGGCCGCCTGTACCGCGGGCGCACCGGCATCGCCCGGCTGACCCTGATGACCGGCGCCCCGGTCGTCCCGTTCGCGGTGATCGGCACGGACAAGCTCCAGCCGGGCGGCAAGGGCATGCCCCGCCCGGGCCGGGTCACCGTCCGCTTCGGCGAGCCGATGGAGTTCTCCCGCTACGAGGGCATGGACCGCGACCGGTACGTCCTGCGGGCGGTCACCGACTCGGTGATGGCCGAGGTCATGCGCCTGTCGGGCCAGGAGTACGTCGACATGTACGCCACCAAGGCCAAGGCCGCCTGACCCCCGCGCCCGTGCCTGCCGCACCCGGCCGGGCCGGGTCGTCGGCGGCCCCGGCGAGGGGGCTATTGGCGGCGCAGGGAGCGGCTGATGCCCGCTGCCGTGGTGGTGGCGAGGATCCAGCCGGTGACGATCAGTACGTACGACAGCCACTGGTGCCAGCCCGAGGGGGCGAAGGCCGCTTCCTGGCCGAAGTCGATGATCGGCAGCAGCAGGTCGATCGTGTAGAAGAGCGGGTTGAAGTCCGGCGCCTCGCCCGGCTTCAGGGGGCGGGGCGGGTCCAGGGCGTACGCCACGGTGCCCGTCAGGAGCAGGGCCAGCAGCCAGGCCGCCGCGCGCAGCGGGCGGAAGCCGTAGCCGACGGTGCCGTCCTGGAGCGCGCCCCAGGCGCGGCTGTGCCGGGGCTGGGTGCTGCGGTGCCGGCGCAGTTTGGCGAGCTGGACGGTGCGGGCGGCGGTCTCGTCGCCGACCGTGCGGTAGCAGGCGGCCAACTGCTCGTAGCCGTACGGCAGATAGCCGTCCTCCTCGCGCTCCAGCAGCGGCAGCCGCTCCTCGGCGGGCAGGTGCGGGTGCAGCACCCGGTAGGTGAGCCCGTCCGTGCGGACCACCGGCGGCCAGACCTCCGGCTCGGCCCACAGCAGGTCGACCTGGCTGCGGCGCAGGTTGACGATGCCGTCGATCGGGGCGACGGCCTTGCGCAGCCAGAACTCCCCTATGACGCAGCTGCTGGCGCGCAGCGCCACCCCGTCGGGGTTCGACAGCCGGGACCGGCTCAGGATCAGCTGGCCGGGGATGCGGGCGCCGGTGAGGTTGACCATGCCCTGCGCCTGGAGCCGGTGGCCGCGCAGGTCCGTGCCGACCGACAGGGTCTCGGCGTGCAGGGCGATGCCTCCGGGGTTGAGCAGCCGGGCCCGGTCGAGCATGACCTGGCCGCCGACGCCGGCGCCGTTGAGGCGGAACTCGCCGTGGACGGTGAGGCCGTCGGCGATGACGTCCGTCGCTATCTCGGCGTGGTTGAGCTGGAGCGGCGCCTCGTCGGCCTCGTCGGGGAGGCTGCCGCGGCGCACCACCGCGTTCTGGAGGAACAGGCCGCCGGTGATCCGCGCGCCCGCCAGCCGGACGGGACCGTCGACGGTGCAGCCGGACAGCCGCAGGACGACGTCCACCCGGAGGGTGGCCGCGGTCAGGCCGGGGAGGGTGGAGTCGCTGAGGACGACGGCGCGCATCTGGGCGCCGTACATCATGGGCTTGCGCTCGAACCAGCAGGCGCGCAACCGTATCGGGTGGTCCACGACCGCGTACTTGAGGTCGAGCTTGCCGACGATCTTCGCGCCGTAGAGCTTGAGCCCGGCGACCCGGTCCTCCTGGGGCGGGACGCTCAGCAGCAGGGCGCGCAGGACGTCGGCGCGCACGGTCCGTTCCGGGCCCCAGGCGGCGCCGTCGCCGGAGGGCTCGTCGGGGCTCTCGCGGAAGTCGACGCCCTCGCCGCGCGGGAAGGCGTCCCAGACGCGGGCTTCCGCGGGGGTCAGGTCGGTGATCTCCATCGCCGGAAGGGTGCCGTGACCATGATCCGGTGTCAACTCCTGTCAGGGCACCCCCGGCTGGCGTCGCGTCAGTGCTCGACGCCGTCCTGGAGCCGCTGCCCGCGCAGCAGGAACCAGGCGGCCGCGGCGGCGGCCAGCAGCACGGCCGCACCGACCCCGGCGGCGAGCCGCAAGCCGTCCACGAAGGCGTCCTGCGCCGCCGTGACCATGGTCTGCGCGGTGGCCGGGTCCAGGACGCGGGCGGCGTCCACGGCTCCGCCCAGGGATTCGTGCGCGGCGTCGGCGACTGCCGCCGGGACCCCGGCGGGGGCGGTGAACGCCTGGTAGGCGCCGGTGACCACCGAGCCGAGCAGGGCGATGCCGAGCGCGGCGCCGAGCTCGTAGGCCGTCTCGGAGACGGCGGAGGCGGAGCCCGCCCGCTCCTTGGGCACGCTGGAGAGGATCACGTCGGCGGTCACGGTGAACGAGAAGCCCGCCCCGAGGCCGACGACCAGCAGGGCCGCGCCGAGCAGCGGGTAGCCGGTCTCGCGGTGCACCAGGGTGATCGCGGCGAGCGCGAGCCCGATCGCCGCCAGTCCGCCGGCCACCACCGAGCGCACCGAGAACCGGCGCGCCCAGCGACCCGCGACCAGGCCGGTGACCACCGCGCCGACGGCGGCGGGCAGTTCGGCCAGGCCCGCCTCGAACGGCGAGCGTCCCTGGACGAGCTGGAGGAACTGCGAGAGGAAGAACACCAGCCCGGACAGGCCGAACACGGTCAGCAGGTCGGCCAGCACGGCTCCGGAGAAGCCGCGGTGCTGGAACAGGCGCATGTCGAGCAGCGGTGCGGAGAGCCGGAACTGGCGGCGGACGAACGCGTGGAGGCAGGCGGCGCCGAGCACGGCGGCCGCGGCGATCTCCCAGGACGGCCCGTGCGTGGCGAGTTCCTTGACGGCGTAGACGACGGCGATGACGCCGACGAGCGAGAGCCCGACGCTGGGCAGGTCCCAGGGACCGGAGACCGGGTTCTTGGACTCGGGCAGCAGCTTGCTGCCGACGACGACCAGGACGGCCATCACGGGCAGGTTGATCAGGAAGACCGAGCCCCAGTAGTAGTGCTCCAGCAGGAACCCGCCGACGACCGGTCCGACGGCCGCGCCGGCGGAGGCGGTGGCGCCCCAGATACCGATGGCGAGGCTGCGCTCCTTGGGGTCGTGGAAGATGTTGCGGATCAGCGCGAGCGTGGACGGCATCAGGGTGGCACCGGCCACACCCAGCAGCGCCCGGGCGACGATCATCATCTCGGGGCTGGTGGCGTAGGCGCAGACCACGGAGAGGGCGCCGAACGCGGTGGCGCCGGTCAGCAGCAGCTTCTTGCGGCCTATTCGGTCACCGAGGGAGCCCATGGAGACGAGCAGACCGGCGATGACGAACGAGTAGATGTCGCCGATCCACAGCAGCTGGCTGCCGGACGGCTCCAGGTCCTCGCTGAGGGACGGCGTGGCGAGGCCGAGTACGGTGGCGTCGACGGCGACCAGCAGGACGGCGAGCACCAGCACGGACAGCGCCAGCCAGCGGCCGGGGCTCTTGACCCCCGTCCCGTCCTGCGGCGCGTACTGCTTGGTTCCGGTCATTTCTCCACACTCCGTCGGGCGCCACCGAGCAGCAGCTCGATGACCATGTACTGGAAGTCCTTGGCGGCGACCCGGCCGTCCATGACGGCCCAGGCGCAGGTGCCGATGAGGCCGTAGAGCGCCTCGGTGAGCCAGGCGAGGCTCAGGTCGATCCGGAAGTCGCCCTCCTCCTGGCCCCGTTTGAACAGGGCGGAGACGCGGGCGTCGAGCCGGGTCCAGCCCTCGTGGACCTCGTCGCCCTCGAACAGCTGGTTCTCGGTGACGAGGAAGGCCAGCAGCTGGGCGTTGGGTTCGGTCTCGGCCACGAGCCGGCGCAGCGCCTCCTCGGCGGTGCCCTCGGCGAGCCGGGCCCGGTCGAAGGCCCCCTCGAACTCGCGGATGCCGAGCTCTTCCAGGGCCTTGACCAGGGCGTCCCGCCCGGCGAAGTGCCGGTGCAGGGTCGCCCGGCCGATCCCGGCGGCCTTGGCGACCTCGTCCATGGTGGCGGTCGACTTGCGGGAGAGGAGGGCGGCGGCTGCGCGGAGCACCTGGTCACGATCCATTGCCATGAGACCACTGTACCTCAAATGAGACGTCGATGTCTCATTCAATATTCGCGTGCCTCACTCAAGCCGGGAAGGAACCCTTGCTCCATGAAGCCGCCGAAGCCCCCGAAGCCCCTGGACCGCTCGAAGCCGCTGCTGCTGATCGACGTCGACGGACCGCTCAACCCCTACGGCGCCCGGCCGGAGCGCCGCCCCGCCGGGTACACCACCCACCGGATGCGCCCGACCGGCTTCACCGACGGCCGCCCGCTGCGGGTCTGGCTCCACCCCGGGCACGGCGCCGAGCTGCTCGCCCTGGCGGACCGCTACGAGCTGGTCTGGGCGACCACCTGGAAGGACGAGGCCAACGACTGGATCGGCCCCCGGTTGGGCCTGCCCCGGCTGCCGTACGTCGACTGGCCGGTGATGCACGGGCGGGCGCCGCGCGGCACCTTCTGGAAGACCCAGTACGTCCTGGAGTACGCCGCCGGGCGCGCGTTCGCCTGGATCGACGACGACATCACGGACCTGGACCGCGAGTACGTCGACCAGCGCCACCCGCACGCGGCCCTGCTGATGCGGATCGACGAGCGGATCGGGCTGCTCCGGGAGGACTTCGACGCGCTCGCGCGGTGGGCGGCCTGAGCCGCCCAGCGGCCGGGGAACGCGCCAGGGGCGGCCCGGCGGGGAGCCGGGCCGCCCCTGGGGAGCGGTGCCGAGGAGGCGGCGGGGGAAGGCCCGGCCCCTAGTGCTTGTGCGCCGCCCAGGCGTGCTGGATCACCAGGTCCGCCTTGAGCTCGGTGAGCTGGACCGCGACCGCGCTGGGCGCGGTGCCACCGCGCCCGCTGCGCGAGGCCAGCGCCCCGGGCACGTTCAGCACGGTCCGCACCTCGGGCGTGAGGTGCTCGGAGATCTTGGCGAACTGCTCGTCGGTCAGCTCGTCCAGCTCGATCCCGTGCGCCTCGCACTCCTTGACGCACTCGCCCGCGACCTCGTGCGCGACCCGGAACGGCACACCCTGCTTGACCAGCCACTCGGCGATGTCCGTGGCGAGCGAGAAGCCGGCCGGGGCCAGCTCCTCCATCCGCTCGCGGTTGACCGTGAGGGTCGCCATCATCCCGGTGAAGGCGGGCAGCAGCACCTCCAGGGTGTCGCAGGAGTCGAAGACCGGCTCCTTGTCCTCCTGCAGGTCCCGGTTGTAGGCGAGCGGGAGCGCCTTCAAGGTGGCCAGCAGGCCGGTCAGGTTGCCGATGAGCCGGCCGGACTTGCCGCGCGCCAGCTCGGCGATGTCCGGGTTCTTCTTCTGCGGCATGATCGAGGAGCCGGTGGAGAAGGCGTCGTGGAGCGTCACGAAGGAGAACTCCTTCGTGTTCCAGATGATGACCTCCTCGGCGATCCGGGACAGGTTGATCCCGATCATCGCGGTGACGAACGCGAACTCCGCGACGAAGTCGCGCGAGGCCGTCCCGTCGATGGAGTTGCCCGCCGAGCCCCGCTCGAAGCCGAGGTCGGCGGCCACCGCCTCCGGGTCCAGGCCGAGCGAGGAGCCGGCGAGCGCGCCGGAGCCGTACGGGGAGACGGCGGTCCGGGTGTCCCACTGCCGCAGCCGCTCCGCGTCCCGGGACAGCGCCTGTACGTGCGCCAGCACGTGGTGGGCGAACAGCACCGGCTGGGCGTGCTGGAGGTGGGTCCGGCCCGGCATGGCCACGTCCGGGTGCGCCTCGGCGAGGCCGACCAGGGCGTCCTGGAGGTCGGCGATCAGGCCGCCGATGATCCGGGCGTGGTCGCGCAGGTACATCCGGAACAGCGTGGCCACCTGGTCGTTGCGCGACCGGCCGGCCCGCAGCTTGCCGCCGAGGTCGGGCCCGAGCCGCTCCAGCAGGCCGCGCTCCAGGGCGGTGTGCACGTCCTCGTCGGCGACGGTGCCCACGAACGTGCCCGCCGCCACGTCGGCCTCCAGCTGGTCCAGCCCGGCGAGCATGCGCTCCAGCTCGTCGGCGGTCAGCAGGCCCGCCTTGTGCAGCACGCGGGCGTGGGCGCGGGAGCCGGCGATGTCGTACGGCGCGAGCCGCCAGTCGAAGTGGACGGACGCGGACAGCTTCGCCAGGGCCTCGGCGGGTCCGTCGGCGAACCGGCCGCCCCACAGCCGGACGTCACCGTTGTTGCTGCTCACTGCTGCTGCTCCTCAGGAGGGTGGATGTGCGCCCGCCTCCCCGCCCGGAGGGGAATCGGGGAGGCGGTCCCTTACGGCGCCGGACGGCGGAGGGAGGGTCGGCCGGTCAGCCGAGGTCGCGCTTGGCCGCGATCTTCGACGAGAGGCCGAAGATCTCGATGAAGCCCTGGGCCTTGGACTGGTCGAAGGTGTCGCCGGTGTCGTAGGTGGCGAGGTTGAAGTCGTACAGGGAGGAGTCCGACTTCCGGCCGGTGACGACGGCGCGGCCCCCGTGCAGGGTCATCCGGATGTCACCGGTGACGTGCTGGTTGGCCTCGTCGATGAAGCCGTCCAGGGCGCGCTTGAGCGGCGAGAACCACAGGCCGTCGTAGACGAGCTCGCCCCAGCGCTGCTCGACCTGCCGCTTGTAGCGGGCGAGCTCGCGCTCGACGGTGACGTTCTCCAGCTCCTGGTGGGCGGTGATCAGCGCGATCGCGCCCGGGGCCTCGTAGACCTCGCGGCTCTTGATGCCGACGAGGCGGTCCTCGACCATGTCGATCCGGCCGATGCCCTGGGCGCCGGCGCGCTCGTTGAGCTGCTGGATGGCCTGCAGGACGGTGACCGGCTTGCCGTCGACGGCGACCGGCACGCCCTCCTTGAAGGAGATGACGACCTCGTCGGGCTCGCGCGGGGTGGCCGGGTTCGAGGTGTACTCGTAGATGTCCTCGATCGGGGCGTTCCAGATGTCCTCCAGGAAGCCCGTCTCGACGGCCCGTCCGAAGACGTTCTGGTCGATGGAGTACGGGGACTTCTTGGTGGTGGCGATGGGGAGGTTGGCCTTCTCGGCGAAGGCGATGGCCTTGTCCCGGGTCATCGCGTAGTCCCGGACCGGGGCGATGCACTTCAGGTCGGGGCCGAGGGCGGCGATGCCGGCCTCGAAGCGGACCTGGTCGTTGCCCTTGCCGGTGCAGCCGTGGGCGACGATGCCGGCGTTGTGCTTCTGGGCGGCGGCGACCAGGTGCTTGACGATGGTCGGCCGGGAGAGCGCCGAGACCAGCGGGTAGCGGTCCATGTAGAGGGCGTTGGCCTTGATCGCCGGGAGGCAGTACTCCTCGGCGAACTCGTCCTTGGCGTCCGCGACCTCGGCCTCGACGGCACCGCAGGCGAGCGCGCGCTTGCGGATGACGTCCAGGTCCTCGCCGCCCTGGCCGACGTCCACGGCAACGGCGATGACCTCGGCGCCCGTCTCCTCGGCGATCCAGCCGATGGCGACGGAGGTGTCCAGGCCGCCCGAGTAGGCGAGTACGACGCGCTCGGTCACGGGTTTCTCCTTACGGTGCATTCACTGTCAGGCATAACTATGCATGACTCCGTATGTTTCGTCAATCACGGGATCGGGTGATGCTGTGACCTGCGGCGATCTGTGCCCGAGGGGGCGGTGGCAGCGGACCGGAGGCACGGATCGGTCCGGACGACGCAATCCGGCGGACCTGGACCGACGCCGCGCCGGCGGCCCTGGCCGACCCCGGCCGGGGCTGCGGACGGCGGCCAGGGCCGACGTACGGGGGTGGGCCCGGCGGCTGAGCGCCTTCCTCGGCGACGCCGACGGCTGGGCGCAGCGGACCCACTCCCCCGCTGAGCCCGCCCCGTCCCCGCGGCCTCGCCCGGTCGGGACCGGGCCCCAGCCGCCCCCTCGGCCTCCCCCGGACCGGCGGGGCCGGTCCCACGCGGCGCGGTGGTCCCGTTGGTGGTCAATGCGGTGGAATGTCCCACGCGACCGCCCGGGGCGGGCCGATAATTCCGATCATGGGAAAACTCCACGACCGTATAGACGGCCGGTTGCGCCGGTTCATCGAGGCGCAGCCCGTGTTCTTCACCGCGACCGCCCCGCTGGCCGGTGACGGGCACATCAACCTCTCCCCCAAGGGCCGCTCCGGCACCCTCGTGGTGCTCGACGAACACACCGTGGCCTACCTCGACTTCGGCGGCAGCGGCGCCGAGACCATCGCCCACGTCCGCGAGAACGGCCGGATCACCCTCGTGTGGTGCGCGTTCTCCGGTCCGCCGAACATCGTGCGGATCCACGGCGAGGGCGAGGCCGTCTTCCGGGACGACCCGCGCTGGCCCGAGCTGATCGCCCGGTTCGGCGAGGCGGACGGGCCCGCCGCCCGGGCCGTGATCGTCGTGCGCGCCAAGCGCATCGCGGACGTGTGCGGCTACGCCGTCCCGCTGATGGAGTACCAGGGCGAGCGCACCCTGCACGCGGAGTACTTCGGGCGCAAGAGCGACGAGGAGTTCGCCGCGTACTGCGAGAAGAAGGACCACATCGGGACGAGCATCGACGGCCTGCCTGCGCTGCCGCTGCCCCTTCCGCCCCGTACCGTCTGACATGTGCTGCGAACCGCCCTGCTGCTCGGTGCCCTCCTGTCCACCGCGCTGGTGCCCGCGTCCCACCCCGGCCCGGACCCGGCGCTGCCGGCCCGGCTCGCCGACACCGGCGGCGGCAGCCAGCTGATCACGGCGGTCGCCCCCGCCGCCGGGTCCACCACCGGCACCGTCGTCTGGTGGGACCGGCGGGCGGGCCGCTGGTACGAGGAGGGCCGCGCCGAGGCCCGGTTCGGCTCGGGCGGGCTCACCGAGGGCGCCACCCGCAGCCAGGGCACGGGCACCACGCCCACCGGCCTGTACGCGCTCCCGTACGCCTTCGGCATCCGCCGTGCCCCGGCCGGCACCGAGGTCGGCTACCGCCGGGTGACGCCCGACTCCTGGTGGTGCCAGGACAACGCCTCGGCCGCGTACAACCGCTGGACCGAACCGCTGCCGGCCGACTGCGCGCCGGGCGAGGCCGAGCACCTGGTGACGTACGGGACGCAGTACGCCCACGCGATGGTCATCGGTTTCAACTACGACCGGCCGGTGCGCGGCCGCGGCGCCGGGATCTTCCTGCACGTCAACGGCAAGGGGGCGACGGCCGGTTGCGTGTCGGTGCCGGCCCGGGCGATGCGGGCGATCCTGCGCTGGGCCGACCCCCGGCGCCGTCCGCACATCGTCATCGGCACCGAGACCGGACCGCTGGCGGTCGAACGGTACTGAGCCGGCCGAGCGCCGCCCGCCCGGCGGGGTCGAGCGCGGCAGGGGCGGGGTGTTCCAGCTCCCGGCAGCCCTGCGCGAACCGGTCCCGGCGCCCGGGCCACAGCCGTACGGACGCGCCCACCAGCAGGGTCGCGAGCAGCAGCCACCCGGCCACGAAGAGGCACACCGCCGCGAACCCCTGGAGCAGGCCGTGCGGGTGCAGCTGCGCCGCCTCCGCGGCCTGTCCGGCGAGGAACACCGACAGCAGCAGGGCGAGGAGGTGGGCGGGCAGCGCCAGCCGGTCGGTGCGGCGGTCGGCCATGCCGGGCACGGCACGGTCGTGGGCCCGCTGGAACTCCCGCAGGGATCCGGTCAGCTTCCGGTCCGAGCGCAGCTCGGCCAGGGTGACCGGCGCGCGGCGGCCGACGGCGTCGAGCACGGCGCGCGGCACCGGGT
>NZ_JAJAUY010000111.1 GCF_020532625.1 Streptomyces antimicrobicus
GCGGCCGCTTGTGCTCCAGGCCGAAGCCGGTCGCCCGGTGCCGGCGCAGCTGCTCGACCTCGTGGAAGGACCCCTCGTCCAGGAGGAGGTCGATCCGCTCCCGTGCGGTCAGTTTGCCCTTGGCGTGCTGCGCCTCGGTGGCGGCGGGGACGCCGTCGAGGACGTCCTGTCGGATGCGGGTGAGTTCTGCGACCCGTTCGGCCATGGTCATGGGCGGCGGCTCCTTGCGGTTCAGCTGGTGCGGAGGGCGACGTAGTCGCAGAGGGCGAGCAGGGCGCGGCGGGCCGGGAGGGCGGGCAGGGCGCCCAGCGCGGTACGGGCCCGCTCCAGGCGGCGCTGCATCACGGCCTCGGCCTCGGCGAGGGCGGCGGAGCGCTCGAACAGCTCCAGGGCGCGCGGCAGGGCGGCGGGGGGGACCGGGCCGGCGGCGAGCAGGGCGCACAGTTCGGCGTCGTCGGGGTCCGTGCTCTCGCGGGCCAGGAGCACCGGCAGGCTGGCGACGCCGGCCAGCAGGTCCTTGCCGCGTTCCTTGCCGGTGACACCGGCCGGGGACTTCAGGTCGAGCAGGTCGTCGGCTATCTGGAAGGCGATGCCGAGCTGTTCGCCGTACTCGGTCAGGGCGGCGGCAGCGGGCGCGGGCGCACCGGCCTGTACGGCGCCGATCCCCAGGGACATGGCGAGCAGGGCCGCGGTCTTGCCGGCGGCCACGTGGAAGTAGTGGGTGACGGGGTCCTCGTCGGGGCCGGGGCCGGCCAGTTCCCGCAGCTGGCCGGCGACGAGGCGGCCGGCGGTGCGGGCGTTGAGGTGGACGGCGGCCGGGCCGAGGTCGGCGGCGAGCTGCGCGGCGCGGGCCAGCAGGAGGTCCCCGCCGAGCACCGCGGCGCGCTCGCCGAAGCGGGCGTGCACGCTGGGCACGCCGTGCCGGGTGGCGGCGCCGTCCATGACGTCGTCGTGGTAGAGGGAGGCGATGTGGACCAGTTCGGCGATGGTGGCCGCCTGGGTGACGCCGTCGGCCCAGGGGTCGCCGAACTCGGCGCCGAGCAGCACCAGCAGGGGGCGCAGGCGCTTGCCGCCGGCGTCGGCGAGGTGGCCGATGAGCGCGGCGACGCGCGGGTCGAGGGCTTCCTGGGCCGTGGCCTGGAGCCACTTCTCCGCGCGGGCCAGGGATTCCCGCATTCTGCTTTCGAACTCGGGTTCGCCCGGGGCGAGCCGGGCGATCAGCCGGGCGGCGGGAAGGTCCGTGGATACGGAAGTACCGGCCCCGTTGTTACTTCCAGCACCGACGGCTGCTTCCATGGGAAACCCCTTTGTGACCCTGGCGACCGTTGAATTCACAGGTATGCGTCCGGATCAGCCTCCGTCGTGGGGGCAGGACGGACAACAGCGCTGACATGAAAGTGCCAGTAGGGCGGCGCACCCCGGCCCACCAGGCAGTTGTCAACTTCCTGCCAACGTTGGGCCGGTGCGGACGGCGGATGATCACCGGCGCTTACGCTCCCTCCCGAAAACGGATGAGGGAAGGCTTGAGGAATTGCGTAATCGAAACGTGTTCGCCGCCGTACTGGCCGCTGCCGTGCTGTCCTTGACGGCCGTTCCGGCGTCGGCCACCGCCGCGCCGGCCGCCTCCGCCCCGGCGGCCGGGCAGGACTGCGGCGAGGTGCGGCTGACCGGGTCGCTGCCGGCGCCGCCGGCCGGCACGGCGGTGCAGCAGCAGATCACGATCGGCCCGGACTGCAAGCCGGTGCTGGGCGAGGTGCGGTTCGTGCCGGCCCCTCCGACCGGTGACGCCAAGGCGGCGAAGGCGCTGTCGGCCGCCGCCGCGCCCGCCGCCGCGGCGGACACCTCCCGCCAGTTCAAGAGCTGGAACGAGATGTTCGACTGCTGCAACATCCGGATGACCGGCCTGTACACCACCTCGCAGTGGACGACGGACGGCACCCGGATCACGGCCGCGTCGACCGACGTGACCCAGGGCTGGAACCGCGAGCCGTGGAACGCGGGCTGGAACCTCAAGTCCGCCACGCAGAACACCGACTGCACCGAGAACTGCGCCGCTTCGCGGACCGAGGCGCACGCCGACTTCACCTACAAGGGCATCTTCGACGTCACCGGCAGCTGGTACGCCAACACGCACCACTCGTACGTCGACCTGGCCGCCGACGGCACGGCCACCTGCCGCTTCGACGTCCAGCTGCGCCACAGCTTCATCGGGTGGAACTGGCAGCGCGGCTGCTCCTGACCCGCACGCGCGCTCCTGCGCGCGCGGCAGGCACACCCACCACGGCACGCACCGGGGCCGGGCCCGAGGGCCCGGCCCCGGTGCGTGTGCCGGTCAGTCCTCGCGGGGGGCGACCGTGATCAAGCGGGCCCAGCTGTCGTAGCGCCCGGGCTCGCCGACCAGCTCGCCCTCGGCCTCCACCCAGGCGTGGGCGGTGAACGGCGGTGCGACCCGTACGCCGACGCACCAGGTCGGCCACAGGCCCCGGCTGCGGCACAGCAGCACGACGGCGACCGACCTGGGAAGGCAGTTGCGCGGGCCGTTCATGGCCAGGCTGGACGCGAGGACCTCGGCGCGGGCGGTGCGCGCCGCGGCGGTGCTCGCCGGGGCCGCTCCCCGGCTCAGGTACCGCAGGACCTGCTGCAACCGGTGGGGCCTCAGCAGCACCAGCAGCCGGGCGGTGGCCACGAGGGCGCGGATCCACAACCGCCTGTGCAGCGCCGGCCCGGCACCCCGGGGCAGGGCGGTGGTCATGCTCATTCCTGGATCACCACCCCGGCGGCCCGCATGGCCGCGAGCAGGGCCTCCACGTCGGCGGCGGCGCGCGCGCCGTCCACGTCGAAGGCCTCGGTGAGGCGGGTGGCGGCCTCCGCGGAGCCGCCGCCGTCCAGCAGGGTGCGGGCGACGACCGCGGCGCTCGGGTTCAGCTGCCAGTACTCGCCGCTGCGGGCGTCCAGCAGCACGCTGCCGTACTCGGTGTCGGCGACGCTGAGGTGGGCGCGGTTGCGCAGTTTCATGTGGACCTCCCGGGGGATGCGGTGACGGCCCGGCGTGCGGTGCGCAGCCAGGACTCGCAGGCGAGGGTGGAGTAGAGGGCGTTGTCGGCGAGTTCGGGCGAACCGGGGGCCAGGCACAGCCGGCGCAGCCGGCCGGGGTCCACCAGCCCGGCCTCGGCCAGCGCGCTGTCCTCCCACAGCGCGGCCAGCTCCTCGCGGTGCCGGTGCAGGCCGGCGACGGCGTCCGGGGTCCCGTCGCCCTTGGTGCTGCGGGTCAGGTTCCGTTCCGGGACGATGCCGGTCATGGCCCGGGCCAGCAGCGGCTTGTACGCCCACGGGGTGGCGCGGTCCTCGGGGCGCACGCTCAGGGCCGCGTCGACGACGTGGTCGTCGAAGAAGGGGTGGGCGACGGGTACGCCGGCCTGCCGGGCGGCGTCGTCGTAGGCCCGGACGTCCTGGGTGCCGCTGTAGACGGCCGCGAGCTCGACGTGGCGGGCCCGGTCGGCCGCGTAGGGACGTACGGATCCGGCGGCGTCGGCCAGGACCCGTTCGGCGGTGTCGAGGCAGTCGGGCGTGAACCAGGGGGCCACCACCAGCGGGTGCATCCAGCCGAACCCGGGCCGGCTCAGCGAGAGCGAGCCGGAGGTGCGCACGGTCAGCCCGGCGAAGGCCTCCCGGTACCCGCGCCGGTCGGCCAGCTCGCGCAGCACCTCGCGTCGCGGCCAGGCGTAGAGGGTGCGGTAGCCGCGCAGCCGCGACAGGGCCAGCCAGGGCCTTCGGGTCAGCAGCGAGTGGTAGTGCACGGCGCCGCCGAAGAAGAGGTGGTCGCCGCCGATGCCGGTCAGGTGCAGCCGGGAGCCGCGTGCGGCCATGCGGGCGACCAGGGCGGTGGCCCGGTTCCGGCTGACGGCGAACGGCGAGGGCGCGTCCCAGCGGTCGCGGTCGTCGAGCACGCCGTCGTAGAACAGCGGAAGTTCGTGCTCACCGATCACGAGGTGCTCGGTGTCGGGCAGGGCGCGGGCGGCCAGGCGGGCCCAGTGGCCGTCCTCGTTCTCGGTCTCGTCGCCGGTGGAGGTGCAGGCGATCAGCCGCGTGTCTCGGAGCCGGCCGGCGGCGAGGAAGCAGATGGCGGTGGAGTCCATGCCGCCGGAGAGGTCGGCACTGATCAGGCCGCCGCCGGTGGTGCGGAGCGCCACGCCCGCCCGCAGGGCCTCACGTACCGCGGTGGCGCCTTCGGCCGCGCCGAGGTGGGGCTCGGGCGGTCGGTGCCAGCGGTGGGTGCGTGCGGTCCGGCCCTCGGTGACCACCAGGGCGGATCCGGGCGGTACGGCCTCGACCCCGTGCCACAGGGCGCGCTGGTCCAGGGGGGCGGGCACCGGGTGGAACAGGCGCAGCGCGAGCTGCGCGGTGTCGACCGGGGCGCCGAGCAGGGCGGCGAGCTCGGCGGCCCGGTCGGCCGCGACGACGACGGAGCCGGTGCGGCCGTGGAAGACCCGCCGGGTGCCGTACGCGGTGCCCTGGACCCGTAGGTGCCCGGCGACCGCGGCGACCACGTGGAACTGGCCGGGAAGGGATGCGGCCAGTGCGTCGAGGTCGGTGGGGGTGCGGACGGCGCGGGTACGGCGGGCCAGTTCGGCCTCGTCGGCGGCGTAGGAGCCGACGAGGGCGACGGCGTTGTCGCGGTGCCGGACGACCAGGGGGGAGGCGTCGGGCCAGTGGCCGACGATCCAGGGCCGTCCGGAGCCGTGCGGGACCACCCCGAGTCCGGGGCGGTCCGCGCACAGACGCCGGGCCACGGCCTCCGCGGCCTCGCAGTCGGAAAACGCGAAGAAGAAGGGCATGCCGTGACCTGACATCATTTCACTCCTGGGCGCGTGCGGCTCAGACCATCGCGTACGGCGTGAACCAGTCGTTGCCGCGCGGGCCCCAGAGGCCGGTCATCGTGCGGAACGAACCGGCGGCCGAGAACAGCGGCGCCTCGTAAACAGCCTTTTTGGCCATGGCGATTTCCTTTCGGTCGAAACACAATTTCCGATAACTTCCGGGAACTCCCGTGCATCAAAGTCGCTCTGGAAACACGAGGCGGACAACGGCGCTGTCAGGATCGTGCCAGGGGCACCGCGGCGGGGTGGCAGCCTGCTGACAGAGGGCCTGGGAAACGACTTCTGACAGCTTGTGGCCAATCGGGCGCGAGCGGTGTGACTTCCGCCGCCACGTCAAGAGTGATCACTGTCAACAAGCTGCCACCGACAAGGAACCGGCACCGTCCGGCTTTTTAAACTCCGGGAGGTTTCCCCCATCCAGACCTTTGAAGGAGTCTGCAATGTTCCGAGGGATTGGGCGGCTTGCCGTACGCCGCCCATGGCTCACGATCGCCGCCTGGATCGTCCTCACCGTGGCCACGGTGATGCTGGCTCCGAAACTGCCGTCGACGACCGATCAGGCGGAGTTCCTGCCGTCGAAGTACGAGACGGTGCAGGTCATGGAGGTGGAAGAGCGTGCTTTCCCGCGGGAGGAGCAGCCGGCTGCCACCATTGTCTTCAAACGGTCCGACGGCGGGAAGCTGGCCGAGTCGGATCAGGCCGTCGTCGCGAAGGTGGCCGCCGATCTGACGGCGAAGAACTACGCGGGCATCAAGCAGGTCGTGACCGGCCCGCCGATGCTGTCTCCCAACGGGGAGATCATGCTCGCCGCGGTGACCGCCACCTCGAAGAACGTCTTCACGCAGGAGATCTTCGACTCGGTCAAGCAGATGCGGCTCGACGCCCGGGAGCAGCTCGGGAACGGGCCGCTGTCGATGGGGATCACCGGCCAGGCGGCCTCCGCCGTGGACTCCATGGAGTCGGCCGGTGACACGGACTCCATGATCATGCTGGCCACGCTGGCCCTCATCGTCGTGCTGCTGCTGGCCATCTTCCGCAGCCCGCTGATCGCGCTGCTGCCGGTGGTCATCATCACGCTGGTCTTCGCCGTGGCCACGGGTCTGATCGCCACCGCGAGCAAGCTCGGTGGCCTCAAGGCGGACGCGTCGGTCTCCTCGATCCTCATCGTGGTGCTGTTCGGCGTGGGCACCGACTACATCCTGTTCCTGCTCTTCCGCTACCGCGAGCAGCTGCGGACCGGGGTGCCCGCGCGCCAGGCCATGGCGCAGGCGGTGGAGCGGGTCGGTGAGACCATCGCCTCCGCGGCCGGTGCGGTGATCGTGGCCTTCCTGGCGCTGCTGCTGTCCTCCATGGGCATGCTGCGGACCATGGGCCCCGCCCTGGCCATCTCCGTGGCGGTCACCGCGGTGGCCTCGCTGACCCTCGTCCCCGCGGTGTTCGCCCTGCTCGGCACGAAGGCCTTCTGGCCCTCCAAGGCGTGGCGGCGCGAGCCGAAGAACGCCCTGTCGCACCGTACGGCGAACCTGGTCGCGCGGCGCCCGGGCGTGGTCGCCGCGGTGTCCGCCGGCATCCTGGTCGCCCTGACCGTGGGCCTGTTCGGGTTCACGGCCGAGTACGACGCCAACAGCTCGCTGCCCAAGCACCTGGAGTCCGTCAAGGCGCAGGACGACCTGGCGCGCGGCTTCGCGGCGGGCGCCACCGAACCGACGCTGGTCTACCTGGAGGACCGGGACGGCAAGGCCATCCCGGAGGCGGCGCTGAAGGCGTTCGGTGAGCGCATCGGGCAGGTCGAGGGCGTGGGGCAGGTCTCCCCGCCGCGGGTGAGCCCGAACGGCTCCGTGGCCCAGTTCAGTGTGGTGCTCGACCACAAGCCGGCCGAGGACAAGGCGCTGGCCCTGGTCGAGGGCCCGCTGCGGGACACCGTGCACGCCGCCGCGCCCGAGGGCAGCCGGGGCCTGGTCGGCGGTTCGACCGCACTGCTCGCCGACATCCGGGACGCCGTCAACCGCGACTACGCCGTGGTGTTCCCCGCCGCCGGTGTCGCCATCATGATCATCCTCGGTCTGCTGCTGCGCAGCGCCGTGGCACCGTGGTACCTCATGGCCGCGGTGGGTCTGGGCTTCAGCGCCACCCTCGGCGCGACGGTGGTGCTCTTCCAGAAGGTGCAGGGCCAGCACGGCCTGCTGTTCATGCTGCCGGTGATGGTCTACCTGTTCGTGGTGGCCATCGGCACCGACTACAACATCCTGATGGTCGCCCGGCTCCGCGAGGAGGCGGGCCGGGGCAAGGAGCCCAAGGAGGCCACCCGGCTCGCCGTGGCCCACTCGATGCCGACCGTCGCCACGGCCGGCATCATCCTGGCCGGCACCTTCGCCGTACTGATGCTGGCGCAGAACTCCATGCTCCAGCAGATGGGCTTCGCCGTCTCCTTCGGCATCCTGCTGACCGCGTTCGTGATGGCGGTGCTCCTGGTGCCGGCGGTCACCGCGCTGCTCGGCCACCGCGCCTGGCTGCCCGGCCGTCCCCGGGCCTCGGCGCCGGAGTCCGGCGCGGAGGTGGCGGGTCCCGGGGCGCCGGCCACCGGCGGACCGGTCGCGGCCGGGGCGGACGCACGGGAGGCGGAGCGCGCGCCGGCCGGCAGCAAGTGAGCGCGGGCCCGCCGGGCGCACGCCCGGCGGGCCGTACGGGGGATCCGGGCGCGGGCCCGGACCCCCACCCCTTCGAGGTTGGCGTGCCGTCGTCGGCACGCCAACCGCTGTTTGCCACGAGACCAGTTGTGGGCGGTACGCAATGCATACGATCAGCCAGGTGAAACCAGTCGTCATCATCCTGACCGCCGTCGCCACCATCGTCCTCGGACTCGTCGTCATGGCGTGGGTGGCCCGCAGACTGCTGGGCCTGCGGATCGGAAAGCTGCGGGCACTGCTCACCGGCTGCGTGGGCCTTCTGACCGCAGGAGTGGTCAGCGCCGCCATGGGACCGAAGGCGGGCAACACCCCGCTGGTGAGCGTCCAGTTGGGCAGTGCCCTGCTGGCCGCCATGATCTTTCTCGCGCTTTCGGAGGCCATGGTTCCCAGCGGGTCGCTGCGCGCCGTGCTGCGGGTGCCGGGCTCCCTGCGCCGCCGGATGATCCGGGGCCGCCGCTACACCCAGCTGAGCCGGATCGTGGTCCGCCACGGGCTGGGCCGGTTCCTCGGCGGCAAGGCCCGGCGCGGCACGGCCGAGGCACGGGACCAGGCGGCGCTGGCCCGCTCGCTGCGCATGGCGCTGGAGGAGGCAGGGGCGACCTTCGTCAAGCTGGGACAGGTCCTCTCGGCCCGCTACGACCTGCTCCCCGACGTGTTCATCGACGAACTCAGCTCCCTGCAGCACGAGGTGACGCCCGAGCCCTGGCCCGAGGTGCGCGAGGTGCTGACGCAGGAGCTGGGCGCGGCGCCGGAGGACGTCTTCGCCGAGTTCGACCCGGAGCCCCTGGCGGCCGGCTCGATGGCCCAGGTGCACCGCGCCCGGCTGCGCGACGGACAGGTGGTGGCGGTCAAGGTCCAGCGGCCGGGCGCCCGCCAGGTGGTGGAGCGGGACCTGGACATCCTCTTCCGGATCAGTGCCAAGCTGGAGGAGCACACCGAGTGGGGGCGCAGCATGGGCGCCGTCGAGCTGGTCCAGGGCTTCGCCACCTCGCTGGAGGAGGAGCTCGACTTCCGTACGGAGGCTCGCAACACACTGGTGGTGGCCGCTACGACCGCCGCCGCGGGCCGCGCGGGGAGCCGGGCCGCCGACGCGGACGCGCAGGGCGACGACCCGGCGGCCGGGGCGGCGGGCGGGTCCGCCGCGAGCGGCGCGGGCAGCGGGGTCAAGATGCCCACGATCCACCAGGAACTGAGCACGGCGCGGGTACTGGTGGTGGAGTGGCTGGACGGGGTCACCCTCAACCGGGCCGACCGGGTCATCGACGAGCGCGGCCTGGACCGCGCGGCGCTGGCTCGCGAGCTGCTGGCCTGCCTGCTGGGCCAGATCATGTCGGGCGGTGTCTTCCACGCCGATCCGCACCCGGGCAACATCCTGATCCTCGACGACGGACGCATCGGCCTGCTGGACTTCGGCTCGGTGGGCCGGATCGACCAGGTGCTCCGCTCCAGCCTGCGCAACCTGCTGCTGGCCATCGACCGCAGCGATCCGGTGGCGCTGTCCGACGCGCTGCTGGAGCTGGTGGACCGCCCCGAGGAGATCGACGAGGAGCGGCTCAAGCGCGCGCTGGGCCGGTTCATGGCCCGGCACCTGACCCCGGGCACCCGGCCGGACCGCGAGATGTTCGCCGACCTCTTCCTGCTGGTCGCCCGCTACGGGCTGACCGTGCCGCCGGAGATCGCGGCCGCGTTCCGGGCCCTGGCCACGGTCGAGGGATCCCTGGACCGGCTGGTGCCCGGCTTCGACATCATCGCCGAGGCGCGCTCGTTCGCCGCCGACGAGGTCACCCGTCGGCTCACCCCGCCGCACCTGACCCGGTCCCTGGCGGGTGAGGCGCTGGCCGTCCTGCCCATGCTGCGCCGGCTGCCGCGGCGCGTGGAGCGGATCACCAACGCGCTGGAGCACGGCCGGCTGAGCATCAACGTGCGGCTGCTCGCGGACGAGCGCGACCGCCGGTTCGTGCGCGGGATCGTCCGGGACGTGCTGCTGGCCTTCATCGGCGGGATGACGGGGGTGCTCGGGGTGATGCTGCTGTCGACCGAGGGCGGTCCGCAGCTGTCCGGCACCCTGCGGCTGTACGAGTTCCTCGGCTACAACCTGCTCCTGGTCAGCTCGGTGCTGGTGCTGCGGGTGCTGTTCACCGTCACCAAGTCCGAGCGCTGACCGTACGGGGGCGCGCCCCCGCGAAGACACCTCGGCCCGCCGGTGCAGCACCGGCGGGCCGAGGCGCGGGAGGGTGTCAGGGCCCCCGTCAGCGGGCGACCGCGGTGCGGTAGACGCGGCCGGACATCGGGATCACCAGGGCGAGCACCGCTCCGATGAGCACCAGCGACACCAGGACCGGGTGCTCGGCGGGCAGACCGGTGCCGGCACCGACCGTGGGGTTGCCGAACAGGTCGCGGCAGGCGGTGACGACCGAGCTGATCGGGTTCCACTCGGCGATGGTGCGCAGCCAGGACGGCAGGCCGTCCAGCGGCACGAACGCGTTGGAGAGGAACATCATCGGCATCATCGCCATGAAGGCGAGCGCGTTGACCGCCTCGGTGCTGCGCAGCGCCAGTCCGAGCAGCGCCCCGAGCCACGACATGGTGAACCCGAGCAGGAGCAGCAGGGCGAACGCGCCCAGCGCGGACAGCAGTCCGTTGTGGATGCGCCAGCCGATCAGATAGCCGACCCCGGCCATCAGGGCGCAGGACCAGGCGGCGAGCGCCATGTCCGCCGTGGTCCGGCCGATCAGCACGGCGGAGCGCGAGATCGGCAGGGAGCGGAACCGGTCGACGAGGCCGTTGCTGAGGTCGCTGACCACGCCGAGGGCGGTGGTGGAGACGTTCGACATCATCACCTGGATGAAGATGCCCGCCATGATGTATTCCTCGTAGCTGCTGCCCTCCACCTTCATGGCGCTGCCGAAGAGCAGGCCGAAGATGACCACGAAGGCGATCGGCATCAGGGTGACGCTGAGCAGCTGCTCGGGGATGCGCAGGATGTGCCGGAAGTGCCGGCCCACGAGGGCCCTGGTGTCGCTGAGTGCCTCGATCATGCGGCCTGCTTCTCCTTCTCGTGCTCCTGCTCGTGCGCCGGCTTCTCCTGCGGCTCGGCCGTCCGGCCCGTCAGCGTCACGAAGACGTCGTCCAGCGAGGGCCGTCGGACGGCGAACTCGGCGATGTCGATGCCCAGGCCCTCCACGGCGCGGGCCGCGGCCGCGACGTCGCCCATGCCGCCGGTGAGCGGGACGGAGACGGTACGGCCGTTGTCGGCGACCACCGGCGCGGACACGCTGCCCGCGGCAAGGGCCGAGACGACCAGCGGGGTGTGGTCGGCCAGGGCCGGTGCGACCTCCAGGCGCTCGCCGCCGACCTTCTGCTTCAGCTCGTCGGCGGTGCCCTCCGCGATCACCTTGCCGGCGTCGATGACGACGATCCGGTCGGCCAGCATGTCGGCCTCTTCCAGGTACTGCGTGGTCAGCAGCACGGTGACGCCCCGGTCGACCTGTTCGCGGATCATGCCCCAGAGCATCAGGCGGCTGGTGGGGTCCAGGCCGGTGGTCGGCTCGTCGAGGAAGAGCACCGGCGGGTCGACCAGCAGGCTCGCGGCGAGGTCGAGCCGGCGGCGCATGCCACCGGAGTAGGTGCGCACGACGCGGTCGCCGGCGTCGGTGAGCGCGAAGCGCTCCAGCAGTTCCTCGGCCTTGCCGCGGACGTTGCGCCGACCCAGGTGGAGCAGGGTGCCGATCAGGTGCAGGTTCTCCCGGCCGGTCAGGCGCTCGTCGAGCGCCGCGTACTGGCCGGTCAGACCGATCCGGCGGCGTACCTCCTTGGGCTTGCGCACCGCGTCGAAGCCTGCCACCCGGGCGGTGCCCGCGTCGGGCGTCAGCAGGGTGGACAGGATGCGGACGGTGGTCGTCTTGCCCGCGCCGTTGGGTCCGAGCAGACCGAGGACCGTGCCCTCGGGCACGGCGAGGTCGACCCCGCGCAGTGCCTGATGCGTCTTGTAGTTCTTGACGAGGCCTTCGGCCTCGATGGCGTTCGTCACCTGTCCCACCTCACCGGGGAAACCTCGGGACCGTCCATGCGGATCCCTGTCAGTCGGTCCTGGGTGCCCGCGGCCTGCGCTGGAGGTACCAGGCCGAGACGACCAGTGAGACCCCCCAGATCAGAAAGACGGGATACCAGTAGTAATTCCAAAGGCTGGTCGCCTTTGCCACTTCGGCGCTGGGCTCGACCCGTCCGGTGGCGATGAAGAACCTCAAGTACCCGTATCCGAGGCCCCACAGGCCGAGAGCCAGGCCGGCCGGCCAGGCCGGGACGAGCAGGAGCCAGCGGGGAAACAGCCGGCCCCACGGCTGGAAGAGCGCGAGGGCGAAGAATGCGGCACCGACCGAGGCCAGTCCCATTCCCCAGAAGCCCACGGCCCGCTGCCAGGCGACGTCCGGGATCGTGTCCGGCGAGCCCGGGTACCCGTACATGATTCCCAGGCCCCACCAGGCGTGCGGCAGGCCGTAGGCCAGGGCTCCGGCGGCCGCCAGCCAGCCGGCCGTGCGCTCCGCGCCGGACACCGGGACGGCGTCCGCCCGTAGTGCTCGGACTTTCGCCCGGATCCCCTGTGACTTCGGCTGGGCGTCGGCTCCCACAATTCCTCCTGCGGCTCGAACTCCGTTCCCAGCGAGCATAGTTGACGAATTTCACCGCCATTGCCCGAGGCCTTGACGGTCCGGCTGGAAACGTACGGGCAAACTTCCGAGTCCGTTCAGGAAGTTGGAGAAAACGGGCTGGACGGGCGCGCTGGTCCTTTCCACGTGGACGACGGCCGTGCGCAGCGCGTCGAGCATCGCATTGATCTCGACGCGGCCCAGATAGGCCCCGAGGCAGAAATGGGGCCCGTATCCGAAGGACACGTGCTTGTTCGGAGTACGTCCGAGATCGAACACCTCGGGACGGTCGAAAACGAGTTCGTCGCGATTGGCGGAGGTGTTCCACAGCGTCACGATGTCGCCCTCGGCGATCGTCTCGCCGCCGATCTCGACGTCGGTCAGGGCACGGCGGCCGAAATGCATCGCCGGACTGGTCCAGCGCAGCACCTCCTCCACGGCGCTCTCCACCGTCACCTCGCGCTCGCGCAGGCGGCGCCACTGCTCCGGGTGCTCCATGAGGGCCACCAGGCTGCCGATCATCGACAGCCGGCTGGTCTCGTCGCCGCCGAGGATGAGGCTGTAGCAGTTGAGGACGATCTCGTCCTCGGACAGCGGCTTGCCGTCGACCTCGCCGGTGGCCAGGACGCTGATGACGTCGTCCACCGGGTCGGCCCGGCGGGCCTCCGCCAGCTCCGAGAAGTACATCAGGATCTCGTTGCGGGCCAGCCAGGCGTCCTGCGCGCTCTGGTCGGCGCTGTCCGAGCTGAGCGCCTGCTTGTTGAGGCCGAGCAGGAAGGTCCGGTCGGCCTCGGGCACGCCCAGCAGGTCGCAGATGGTGCTGATGGGGATGTGCTCGGCCACGTCCTTGGCGAAGTCCGCCTCGCCGCGCTCCACCGCCTCGGCGAGCAGCCGGCGCGTGCGCTGCACGACCTGCTCCGAGATGTGCGAGAGGGCGCGCGGCGAGAAGGACTTCAGCATCAGCTTGCGGATGGCCGCGTGGCGCGGGCCGTCGGTGACGGCCAGCATCTTGCCCGCCGCCGAGTCGCTCCCGTACAGCAGTGTGGCCAGGACGTTGCCCCGCTCGGAGTGGAAGCGGTCGTCGTCCTTGTAGACCGCCATCACGTCCGCGTACCGGGACAGCACCCAGAACGCCGGTCCTGCCTCGGTCTCCGGGTGACGGTGCACCGGCCGCTCCGCGCGGAACCGGCGCCACATCGCGTGGATGTCCGTCTCCTGGTAGGTGCGCGGGTCGGTGAGGTCGAAGGAGTCCAGCTCCATGGCCTCGACGTCGCGCACCGGGCTCTGTGTGGCTGTGGTCACTGCTTTTCTCCAGCGTCGTACGGGGGCGGCAACGTCGGGCTGCGGTACGGCGGAGTTACCTGAGCTCGCGGAAGCGGGCGGCCAGCGCCTGCCCGATCAGGGCGATCGGTCCGGGCTGGGTGAGCTCGTTGTGACCGCAGTCGATCACCTGCGCGTCGATCCGGCCCGTGACATAGGGGCGCCAGGCGTCCACCATGGCCTCCGGGTCCTCGTGGTCGCGGCCGGCGACGGTCACGAGCACATCGGCACGCAGTACCCCCAGCTTGCCCGGCGCGTACGGGTGGATGATGCGCTGTGACATGTTGGTGCCAACCCTGGCCAATGCCTCGATGCGGTGCTCCTCCAGACCGGCCAGCGCGCTGTCACCCCCGCGCAGGACCTCCATGACGTCCGCGTACCGCAGGGGCCTCGGCCACTGGGAGTGGTCGTGCCCGCCGAGGTCGAGCAGGGTGGTGAGCACGTCCTGGGCGTCGTAGCTGAGGTCCGCGTGTTCCTCGGAGCGGATGTCGGGGTCGGTGTCGAGGATCGCCAGCACCGCCACGGTCTCGCCGGCGGCCTCCAGCCGGGTGGCGATCATGTGGCCGAGGATGCCGCCGAGCGACCAGCCGGCCAGGTGGTACGGGCCCTGCGGCTGGACCTTGCGGATCTCGGCGAGGTAGTCCTCGGCCATCTCCTCGATGGAGGCGGGCAGTTCCTCGTCCCGGGCCAGACCGCGGGCCTGCAGGCCGTACAGCGGGCGGTCGGGCCCGATGTGCCGCATCAGACCGGAGTAGCCCCAGCTGATGCCGGCGCCCGGGTGGATGCAGAACAGCGGCGGGCGGCTGCCGTGCCGGCGCAGGGGCAGCAGGACGTCGAAGGGGTCGTGCTCCTCCTCACCGGCGGCCAGCTCCGCGGCCAGGCCCGCCACCGTCGGGTTCTCCAGCAGGCTGCGGACCGACAGGCGCACACCGAAGGCGGCGCGCACGCGGCTGATGAGCCGGGTGGCGAGCAGCGAATGGCCGCCGAGGTCGAAGAAGTTGTCGTCGATGCCGGCCCGGGGCAGCGAGAGCACCTCCGCGAACAGGCCGCACAGCACCTCTTCCTGGGGGGTGCGGGGCGCCCCGGTGCCGGCGACGGCGGTGACCTCCGGATCTGGCAGGTTCTTGCGGTCGAGCTTGCCGTTGGGCGTGAGCGGCAGCTCGTCCAGGACGACGACCGCCGCCGGCACCATGTAGTCGGGCAGCAGGCCGGCCAGTTCGGCGCGCAGCGCGGCCGGGTCCGGGTGGGCGTCCCCGGCGGGGGTCACGTAGCCGAGCAGGCGGGGGCTGCCGTCGGCGGCCTCGCGGACGACGACCACGGCCCGGTCCACGCCCTCGCGGGCCGCCAGCACGCTCTCGATCTCGCCGGGTTCGATGCGGAAGCCGCGCAGCTTGATCTGCGCGTCGGCGCGGCCCAGGTACTCCAGCTGGCCGTCCTCGGACCAGCGGACCAGGTCGCCGGTGCGGTACATGCGCTCGCCGGGCCCGCCGAACGGGTTCGCCACGAACCGGTCGGCCGTGAGGTCGGGGCGGCCGAGGTAGCCGCGGGCCACTCCCGCCCCGGCGACGTACAGCTCGCCCGGCACGCCGGGCGGCACCGGGCGCAGCGTGGTGCCCAGGACGTGGAGGGTGGTCCCGGGCAGCGGCCGGCCGATCGGCGGGGCGTCGGCGCCGGCCGTGAGCGGGTCGGAGAAGGTGGCCGCGACCGTGGCCTCGGTGGGGCCGTAGGCGTTGACCATGCGGCGTCCCTCGGACCAGCGGGCCACCAGCTCGGGGCCGGTCGCGTCGCCGCCGACCACCAGGGACCGGAAGGCGGGCAGTTCGGCCGCGGGCACGGTGGCGAGCGCCGCCGGCGGGATCAGGGCGTGCGAGACCTGCCACTCGGCCAGCGCCTCGGCGAGCGCCTCGTCGGCGAGCGGGCCGGCCGGGGGCACGACCAGTGCGGCGCCGGCCGTCAGGCTCATGCACAGTTCGAGCACGGAGGCGTCGAAGCTGGGTGAGGAGAACTGCAGGACGCGGCTGTCCGCGTCCACCGCGAAGCCCTCGGCGCAGGCCTCGGCGAAGGCGGCCAGTCCGGTGTGCGGCACCACGACGCCCTTGGGCCGGCCGGTCGAACCGGAGGTGTAGATGACGTAGGCGGGGTGGCGCACGTCGAGCGGCGCGGTGCGGTCGGTGTCGGTGAGGTCACCGGCCGGGCGGTCCGCGACGGAGGCCGCGACCGCGGGATCGTCCAGGCGCAGCACGGGCGCGCCGACGGCCGGCAGGTCAGTCCCGGTGAGGGTGACCACGAGCCCGGGGCGGGCGTCCTGCAGCATGTACGCGATGCGGTCGGCCGGGTAGCCGGGGTCCACCGGAAGGTAGGCGGCGCCGGCCTTGAGCACGGCGAGCCGGGCCACCACGATCTCCACGGACTTGGGCAGCACCAGCGCCACCACGGTCTCGGGGCCCGCGCCCCGGGCCGCCAGTTCCCGGGCCAGCCGGTTGGCCCGGGCGTTGAGGTCGGCGTAGTCGATCTCCCCGGTCTCCGCCGCGACCGCGGTCGCGGCGGGGGAGGCGGCCGCCCGGGCCTCGAACAGCGCGGGAAGTGTAAGGGGCTCGGGCGCGGTGCGCCCGGCCGACCAGCGGGCGATGCGCTCCCGCTCGGGACCGGTCAGGACGTCCAGCCGGCCCACGGGACGCTCGGGGTCCTCGACGACCAGGCGGAGCAGGTGCTCCAGCCGGGTGCCGAGGGCCTCGATCGTCTCCTGCGCGAACAGGTCGGGGCGGTAGCTCAGCCGCAGGTGCAGCCGCGGCCCGGGGACCGCCGCCAGGCTGAACGGGTAGTGGTTGGCGTCCTGTCCGTCGAGTCCGACCACCCGCATCGCGTCCGGGTCGGTCCTCTCCTCGGCGAGGGCGGTGGGGTCGACGGGGTAGTTCTCGGTGACGGTGAGCGTGTCGAACAGCTCGCCGATGCCGTCCTTCCAGCCGCCGAGCTGCTGCACGTCGGAGAGGCTGAGGTGCTGGTGGTTCATCAGCCCGGCCTGCTGCTTCTGGTGCCGGGCGAGCAGGCCGATCAGCGACTCGGCCGGGTCGAGGCGGACCCGGACCGGGAGGGTGTTGATGAACAGGCCGATCATGTTCTCGACGCCGGGGATCTCCGGCGGGCGGCCGGAGACGGTGCCGCCGAAGACGACGTCGTCGCGGCCGGTGAGCCGGCCCAGCAGGATGCCCCAGGCCCCCTGGAGCAGGGTGTTCACGGTCAGTCCGTGCCGCCGCGCCTGGGCCATCAGCTCGCCGGTGAAGTCCTCGGGCAGGTCCAGGGTGTGGTGGCGGGGCCGCACCGGCCGGCGGGCCGGGTCCTCCGGCGCGAGCAGGGTGGGCTCGCCGGCCCCCTCCAGTACGTCGCGCCAGGCGCGCTCGCCCTCGGCCCGGTCCTGACGGGCCACCCACGCCAGGTACTCGCGGTACGGCGTGACGCGGGGCAGCGAGGAGTCGTCGCCGCGCTCCTTGTAGAGCGTGAGCAGCTCGCTGACCAGCAGCGGGGTGGACCAGCCGTCGAGCAGGATGTGGTGGTTGCTCACCAGCAGCCGGTGCTCGCGCTCGCCGAGCCGGATCAGGGTGAAGCGGACCAGCGGCGGGCGGGCCAGGTCGAACTTGCGGGTGCGGTCCTCGGCGACGACCCGCTCCAGCTCGGCCGCCCGCTCCTGGGGGTCGAGGCCGGTCAGGTCCACCTCGGCGTACGGCACGGGCACCCGGCGCCGGACGACCTGCACGGGGCGCTCCAGGCCCTCGTGGCGGAAGCCGGTGCGCAGGGTGGTGTGCCGCTCGACGAGCTTGGCGACGGCCGTGCGCAGCACGTCCCCGTCGACGCGCCCGGCCAGTTCGAGGCCGAGCTGCACGGTGTAGATGTCCAGTCCCTGCTCGTCGAGCAGGGCGTGGAACAGCAGGCCTTCCTGCAGGGGGGAAAGCGGCAGGACGTCTTCGAGCCCCGGCTTGGTCGTCATCAGATCTCCCACTCGTCGTCAAAGTCCTCAAGGCCGTCGATCTCGTGCTGGTTCAGCGAGACCAGCGGCAGGTCGGACGGGGTGTGGCCGCCGGCGGCCGGGCTGCCGGCGTGTTCGGCGAGGGCGCGCAGCGCGGCGAACCAGCCCTCGCCCAGGGCGCGGACCTGTTCCTCGGTCAGCAGCCCGTCCGCCCAGGTCCAGGTGGCCACCAGCCGGGGCCCGTCGGGGCCGTCCTGGGTGAGCGAGTTGACCTCCAGCGGGTGCGGCAGCGGCATCGCGTCGTCGGCGCCACCGCCGAGTCCGCCCGCCTCGGGTGCCGCCTCCCAGTCCCGGCCCGCCGGGCCTTCGTCCGCGGCGCCCGCGCTTCCCATCCGGCCCAGGTAGTTGAAGCCGATCTGGGGGTGCGCGTGGGCGGCCAGGACGGTCTCGGTGCGCGGGTTGAGGTAGCGCAGCAGGCCGTAGCCGACGCCGTTGTCGGGGATGGCCCGCAGCTGCTCCTTGACCTGCTTGAGCGCCTCGCCGAGGCGGGCCCCCGAGAGGTGGTCCCGGTCGAGCCGGCCGGCCGTCAGCCGGACCGGGTAGAGGCTGGTGAACCAGCCCACGGTCCGGGAGAGGTCGGCCCCCTCGACGATGTCCTCACGGCCGTGGCCCTCGAGGTCGATCAGGACTCCGGCACCGGTGCGGCCGAGACCGCGCTGCCAGTCGGCGGCCGCCAGGGCGAAGCCGGTCAGCAGCACGTCGTTGGCGTTGGCGTGGTACGCCGCGGCCACCGTGGTGAGAAGCGGCGCGGTGTGCTCGGGCTCCAGGGCCAGGGTGAGCGTGCGCGCGGTGCCGCGGGTGTCCACGGCCGGGTCCAGGGGACGTCCGCCGAGCGGGGCCTCCGGCCGGCCCAGGACGCCGGTCCACAGGGCCAGCTCCTCGACCCGCTCGGGCTTTCTGGCCTCCTCGGCCAGCCGGTTCGCCCAGGTCCGGAACGAGGTCGGGACCGGGTCGAGCGCCGGCACGTCGCCGTCGCCGGCCCGCTGCCAGGCCTCGGCGAGGTCGGGCAGCAGGATCCGCCAGGAGACTCCGTCGACCACCAGGTGGTGGGCGACGAGGAGCAGCCGTCCGGGGCGGTCCGGGCCGGCGTCGAACCAGACCGCCTGCACCATCACGCCGTCCTCGGGAGCGAGTCGGTCCCAGGCCGCCTCGGCGTGCTCGCCGACGGCCTCGGCCACGCCCTGCGCGTCCTCGGCGGTCAGCGGCACCCGGGTCACGACGGAGCGTGCCGTGACGGCGCCGCGCTCCGGCACGGTCAGGGTCCAGCCGTCCGCGTCCTTGCCCAGGCGCATCCGCAGGACGTCGTGCCGGTCCAGCAGGGCCTGCACGGCGCGCAGCAGCCGCTCCTCGTCCGCGCCGGCGGGCACCTGGATCAGCATGGACTGGTTGAACCGGTCCACGGGGCCGCCCTGTTCGGCGAGCCAGCGGATGATCGGGGTGGCGGGGACTTCGCCGATGCCGGCGTCCTCGTCCTCGTGGACCGCTTCGGCGACGGTTCCGGCGACCGCCGCCAGCGCCTCCACCGTCTTGTGCTCGAAGACGTCGCGCGGGGTGAACAGCAGTCCCGCCTTGCGGGCGCGGGAGACGAGCTGGATGGAGACGATGCTGTCGCCGCCCAGGTCGAAGAACCCGTCGTCCGCACCGACCTCGGGCAGGCCGAGCACCTCGGCGAAGAGCGCGCACAGCTGCTCCTCGACCGCGGTGCGCGGGGCCCGGCCGGCGGTCGCGGCCGCCTCGGGGGCGGGCAGGGCCTTGCGGTCCAGCTTGCCGTTGGCGGTCAGCGGCAGGGCGTCCAGGGCGACGAACGCGGCGGGCACCATGTACGACGGCAGGACGGCCGCCAGGTGGTCGCGCAGCGCCGCGCTCGCGGGCGCGGTCCGCCCGGCGTTCGGCACGAGGTAGCCCACG
>NZ_JAJAUY010000112.1 GCF_020532625.1 Streptomyces antimicrobicus
CGGGGGCGCGGCCGCGCCGCGCGACCCCGGCGCGTCGCCCACGCTGACGATCGGCCTCCAGGCGGATCTGACCGGGCCGGGCAAGGCGGTGGGCCAGGCGCACGAGCGGGGCATGCGGCTGGCCGTGGACCGGCACAACGCGCGGACCGACACGGCGTTCCGGCTGGCGCTGCGGGTCGGTGACGACGGCGGCGACGCCACCCGCGCCGAACGCGCCGCCGAACAGCTCCTCGCCGAGCCCGGGGTGCTCGCCCTCGTCGGGCCGACGGTGGCGGCGGCGCTGCCCGCGGTCGCCGCCCGCTGCCTGGCCGCGGACGTCACCCAGGTGCTGGTCTCCTCGGCCACCCCGGACAACCTGGGCGACTGGCGGACGCTGTGCGGCACCTGCCCGCCCGCCTCGCAGATCGTCATCCCGGTGCTGCACCACCTCACCTGGGTCCGGCCGTCCCGGCGTACCGGGGTCGTGGAGGACAGCCCGGACGCGGGGCCGGCCTGGCAGCTCACCCGGTCGCTGGAGCAGGCCCCGCCCGCGCAGGGCACGGTGACGGTCCACCGGATGCCGGCCGGCGGCTCCGACTTCGGCGCGGCCGTGCGCGCCCTGGTGCAGGCCCGGGTGGAGGCGGCCGTGTTCGCGGGCACCTCGCCGGAGCGCGCGGGCCGGTTCGCGCGGGCGCTCGCCGAGGCGGGGTTCCAGGGGCCGCGCATGGGGATCCAGGACGTGATGGAGCCGGCGTTCCTCACCGCGGCGGGCCCGGCCGCCGAGGGCTGGATGTTCAGCACCTTCCACGCCGACCCGCTGGCGGTGCCGGCCGCCGCCGGGTTCGTCGCGGCGCACCGGTCCGCGTACGGGGAGGCGCCGGCGCGGTGGGCCGCCGAGGCGTACGACGCGGTGGGGCTGCTGGCCGCCGCGCTGGCCGGGCTGGACCCCGAGGCCCGCGACCGGGGCAGCCTGTCGCGGCGGGTGTTCCGTACGGCGCACCAGGGTCTGGTCAAGCCGCTCGCCTTCGACCCGGCCACCCGGGTCCTGACGGGCGACCGCACCGCGCATCTGTTCCGGGCGGAATCCGGGGCGTTCCGCTACCTGGGCCCGTACCCGGACGTGACCTCGGCCTAGGCCGGCCGCCCGTCGCCGGTGGTCGGCGGGCTGCGGCGGTCGGCGGGCCCCGGGTCGCCCTTTCGGGGGATTACGGCGCCGAGCACTCGGGGGGCGGGGGACGAGCGCCGAAGAAAGAGTGCGGGCCGGGCTGTCCGGTCCGAGCGGCACGCGATGTGCCGTTGGTTGAGCGTGGAGGAGAACTTACGATGTCTCGTCTTCTCAAGAACGCGGCTCTGGCCGTGGCCGCCGCCGGTCTGGCCCTGGGCTGCGCCGCCGGCACGGCTGTCGCCGACGCCACTGCCGAGGGCGCGGCCGTGGGCTCCCCCGGCGTGCTGTCGGGCAACGTGGTGCAGGTCCCGATCCACATCCCGATCAACGTCTGCGGCAACAGCATCAACATCATCGGCCTGGTGAACCCGGCCGCGGGCAACATCTGCATCAACAACTGACGTAGCACGAAAAGACCGATCGGTCCGTGCCGCCCCGAGGCGGCACGGACCGACCGGGTTCCGGGGGGCCGCTCCTAGCCGGCCACGGTCAGGACGGCCGGCGAGGTGCCGGTGACGAGCAGCGCGAGGAGGACGGCGGCCGCCTCGCTCTGCAGGATCCTGGCCGCCTTCCGCAGCCGCCAGGGGTCGGGGTCGGGCAGCGAGAGCGCCACGCACTCGGCGTTGGGGCCCCGGCTGATCGGCACCGCCGCGCACACCGTGCCCAGGGCGTACTCCTGGAGGTCGTACAGCGCGGCGCCGGGCCGGTGGGCGTCGAGCTGCCGGAACAGCGCCTGCTCGGTGCCGAGCGTGTGCGCGGTGAACCGGACCGCCTTGTGCCGCAGCAGGTGGTCCCTTCGTTCGTCGTGGTCCAGTTGGGTCAGCAGGGCCTTGCCGACCGCCGAGGCGTGGGCCGCGGCCCGGAAGTCGACCCACTCGTCCACGACCGGGGCGGCGGGACTGTCGGCGTACTGGGTGATGTTGACCTCGCCGTCCTGGTAGCGGGCCACGTACACGGCGGCCCCGACCGCGTCCCGGACGCAGGCCAGGGTCTGCTGCAGCTGACCCAGTTCCGCGGCCACCGCGTGGCCGGTCAGCCGGAGCGCGGAGCCCACGACGTACGCGCCCGGACCGATCGGCTCCGCGAGGTTGGTGCACACCAGCTGGTCCGTGACCCGGGCCAGGACCAGTTGCGGCAGGCCCGTCTCGCGGGCGATCTGCGCGAGGCCGACCCCGCCCGCGTACCGGTGGATGACCTCCAGGACCCGCAGCGCGCGGTGGACGGAGGCGAGCGCGGCCGGGGGCGGTTGGCCCTGGGGCCCGCGCACGGCGCGGCGGGGGGCGGGCACCGGCGGCGGGTCCGCCGGCCGGTGGCCCGTGGGTTGCTCCGGGTGCGGCCGTTCCAGCCGGGCGTTGCGCGCCAGGGCCACGGCGAGCGGGGCGGTGGTGGTGTACACCTCCCCCAGGTCCACGTGCTCCACCGGCGCCAGGGCCCTGACGGCGCGCCTGAGCGCCGCGGGCAGCCGCCGGTGGGTGCGCGGGTCCGTGGGGGGCGGGGTGCTGATGCGGGTGAGGTCCTGGGTGGTGATGGGCGGCGAGGTCCAGATGACCCCGGCGTCGAGTGCGTCCTCCAGATCGTCCGGGACGGCGGGCAGCAGGGGCAGGTCCTCCTCCGGGGGCAGCGCCGCCGCCTGCCGGTTCCAGTGCCGGGCGGTGGCGACCTCGGCCCGCGTCAGGTGCAGCAGGTACAGGGCGCGGGCCGCGGTGTGGGAGCCGGCCCCGGCGGCGTACTGCAGCCAGAACTGGGCGCCTTCCGTGAGGCCGCCGAGGTGCAGCAGGCAGCCGAACAGCAGGGCCGCCTCCTGACTGTGCGGCCACGCGTCGACGGCGAGGGCGCGCCCGGTGAACTCCCGGCTGTCGACGAGCACCTGGGCCAGCGCGTCCAGGGAGCGTGCGGCCCGCACGTGGCAGGCCGCGTCGAGCATCAGCTGGCGGTCGGCCGCCGCCGTAAGAGGGCACTGCGCGGGGACGGCCGGTGGTGAGCGGCGGGCCGCGACACTGCGGGCCCGGTCCGCCACGACCCGGCGGGCGATGCGGCGGCGTGCCGCGTACTCGTCGAAACCTGCGTATTCATCGGTGAGGACCTCCGCGTCCTTCAGGGCCTCGCCCACATCCATGGACACGGCGTCGCGACCCGGCATCGTGTCGCTCACTGCTCCTTCTCCTCTCCAGGTACCCACTCCAGCCCGATCCTCCGGGCCAGGACCCGGCGTGCCGTGCGGATGTGCGAGCGGACGGTGGCGGGCGCGATGCCCATCAGCTGCGCCACCATCTCGCCCTCGAGTCCTGCCAGGAACGTCAGCAGCATGACGTCGTAGTGCCGTTCCGGCAGTTCGGCGATGGCCGCGTAGAGGCCCAGCTTGGACTCCAGCAGCTCCAGCCGTTTGCGTGAGGTGCGGCGCAGGGCCGCGAACCAGGCCGTCTCGACCATGGCCACCGGCCGGTCGAGGACGGCCAGGCGGCGTTCGACGTGCTCGCGGAGCACGGCCCACGCGAAGCCGTGCAGGCTCTCCTGGCGCAGGACCTGCGGCCAGACCTTCAGCAGGAAGGTGAACACGTCGTCGACGACGTCCACGGCGACCCGGCGCGTTCCCAGCTGCAGATGGGCGTAGTGCAGGTACACCCGGTGGTGCTGGGAGTGGAACGCCAGGAAGTCCACCGGCAGGACCCCGGCCAGTTCGCTGGACACGGTCTTGTCCCCGGACGGGTCGAACTCTCCTTCACTCATGCGCTCCCCCACGGGTCGTGATCCCACGGCCGCCGCGCCGGGCGACCGGCTGCGACGGCGACAGCGACAGCGACGGCCCGTCGGCGTCCCGCAGACGGGCGGAGGTGGTCGCTATCAGCGCGAGGGCGGCGTTCTCGACAAGATCCACGACGACGCGAATCCTTCCCGGTCAAAGTTGGTGGCTCCCCCTGTGGCGTGCCTGCCCCCCAGGTCCCCGGCCGCCGGAAAACAACAAGCAGGTCTCTCAACGTCCAGCCAAGCCGAAAGAACCGGCGTTTGTGCACGGGGATGCCTCCTGATGCGCAGCAGCTGGCGCATCCGCCCCGGCGCGCGCCCCCGCGCGCCCGCGCACACCCCCGGCGAACGCCACAGCGCCGCCCACCGGACCGTGACCGGTGGGCGGCGCCGCGGGACGGACGGGGGTCAGCAGCCTCCGCAGTTGTAGTAGACGACGTCCCAGTGGTTCCCCTCGTCGGCGTAGACGTTGCCGGAGCCGGAGCGCCACTGGAGGGCGCCGTCGCCGCGCGGGCCGATGTACGTGAAGGTGTTCTTGATGTACGTGGTGAGGCAGGTGCCCTTGGCGTAGTCGAGCTTGTAGCCGTTCCAGTGCGAGTAGGTGCCGCCCGCGTGGCCGGTCTCGGTGCCGCCGGTGATGTTGATGGCGCATCCGGTGGCCCGCTTGAGGGTCTGGGCGCCCTGTGCGGTGGCGAGGTTGAGCTGCTCGAACGAGGTGCACGTCGGGTTGTTGCGGTCCGAGCAGCCGCCGGACGAGGACCAGGTGATGCCGACCTGCCGGAACATCGAGGTGGCGGTGGAGTGGCTGATCTTGGTGACGGTGGGGGCCGATTGCGCCTCGGTGGCGCCGGCGACCAGGGCGGTCGCCGCGAGGGCGAGGGCGGTCGCGGCGGAGCGTGAGCGGAGTGCAGGTGCCATGGCGGTGTGAACTCCTCGGTCGGGCCGGTTCGTCCGGGCACCGGCGATGGTGCCCGACCGCCGCCCGCGCCGCCAGAGGGCCCGGCCCGGGGGCGCGGATCTGCCCCGGGCCGGACCCCGGTCGGTTCAGGCCGAACCGTGCTCCGCCGGGGTCCGGTGGGCGAACCGCTGGGCGGCGGTGCGTCCGCGCTGTTCGACGGGGACCGCCCCGGTCGCCGCGGCCAGTCCGAACGGCGGCATGTCGAAGTAGATCGACTCGTACGACCCGGCGGGCACGACGTACGTCTCGTGCCACAGCCCGACATGGCCGCGGGTCCTGCCCGCGCGCAGCTTGCGGTTGCTGACCGCCCAGGCCTTGTGGTGGAGGGCGTCGGGTGCCTTGGCGTAGGTGTAGAGCTTCTCCTTGGACTCCCAGTACTGCACGACGTAGTACGTCCGAGGAGAGGCGGTGAGCAGGACGTGGCCGAGCAGTCCCCGCTCCTTGTCCCGGGCCAGTTCGCGCAGCATGCGCGGCATGGCGACGAGGACCGGGAGCCAGTGGTGCACGGCCCAGAAGTGGTTGATGCGCATTCCGATCAGGAGGACGACGACGTCCCCGTCGGCGGCGGCGGTGGTGTGGCCCCGCGTCGGCTTCGTGAGCATGGTTGGATAGTGGCACTCCCCAAGGAGAGGTACAAGGGTACGGACGATGCGGCTGGCCGAGTTGAGCGAGCGGAGCGGGGTCTCCACCGCGACCATCAAGTACTACCTGCGCGAAGGGTTGTTGCCGCCCGGCCGGCGGGTCAGCGCGACCACCGCCGAGTACGGCGAGGAGCACCTGCGGCGGTTGCGGCTGGTGCGCGCGATCGTCCAGGTCGGCAAGGTTCCGGTGGCCACGGCGCGGGAGGTGCTCGCGCACGTGGACGACGACTCGCTGGGGCGCACGATCCGGCTGGGCGCCGCCCTGTGGGCCCTGCCGCACGGACCCGAGCCGGATCCGTCGGACCCGGCCGCGGTGGACGCGGTGCGGGAGGTGGAGCGGCTGCTGGGGATGCTGGGCTGGTCCGGTGCCCGGGAGCTGGGCGCGCTCTCACCCGTGTACCGCTCCCTGGTGGTGGCGGTGGCCACGCTGCGCAGGCTCGGCTACCCCTGGGACGCCGAGCTGATGGCGCCGTACGCGCGGCTGATGCACGAAGCGGCCCGGCGGGACCTGGACTTCGTGGAGACGCACCCGACCGAGGTGGAGAAGGCGGAGGTGGTGGTCGCGGCGACCATCCTGTTCCAGCCGGTGATGGAGGCGCTGCACCGGCTGGCGCAGGAGGAGGAGTCGCACCGGCGGTACGGCTTCGAGTGACGGCCGGGCGGCGGCAGGGCGTCAGCCGTCAGGGCGTCAGGCCGTCAGGGCTCCGGATGTCAGGGCTTGGGCAGCGCGCAGCCCGCGCGGTTCAGGTCGATCACGTTGCCGGGGCCGACGCAGGGCACGACGAGGTAGGTCTGCTGCGCGTAGTTGATGCCCTGGCGGACCGTCACGTTGCCCGCTTCGTCGACCTCGCAGGGGTTGTTCACCGAGCAGCGTCCGCCGTCCTCGTTTCCGGTGTTGTTGACGGCGACCACCTTGCCGGTGGTGGTGTCGATCACGGGTGAGCCCGAGGTGCCGCCGACGGTGTTGCACGAGGAGGTGTAGCGGACGGAGTCCTTCCAGGTCCACTCGCCTTCCTTGAGGCGGTACACGAACCCGTCGACGTTGCAGCTGTAGGTGCGCTTCCAGTACCCGGAGACGACCTTGACCGGCGTTCCCTGGACGGGGTGGGCGTCGTCGAGGGTGAGGGCGCTGATCCCGTAGCGGCTCTGGATCTGCGCGTAGGTGCTGGTGAGTTGGTAGATCGCGACGTCCGTGTCGGTCATGGTGGCGTACGCGATCTTGCTGGCGCGCAGCGTCGCGACCCTGCTCCCGGACGCGTTCAGCAGCGAGAAGCTCCGGCTGGAGGCGCGGTCCTTGACGACCTCGCCGGCGGCCGGGAAGCCGGTCTCCAGGCAGTGCCCGTTGGACAGGACGAGGGCCGGGTCGTTCGGCTGGGAGGCGGGGGTGCGCACGACCGAACCGGAGCAGTTGCTGAGCGCGACCGTCCCCGCGTACGTGACCGCGACGGCGGGCGCGGCCTGCTCCTGCCGCGGGGCGGCGACGGCCGGGGTCACGGCCGCTCCGGTCAGCAGCACGGACAGCACGGCGGCGGCGAGAGGCTTGTTCATGTGGGGGTTCCCCTCTGACGTCATGCAACCGAAGATCCTCCGGTTGTCATGCGCATTGTTGGGAGGCGCGACACAACTGACAAGGCCGCAAGCCGAGTTGGCGACTAATCGCCGCCGCCCGTGATCCGGGCGAAGGAGAGTGCGTTGCGCACGGCGGCGCCGCCCGGATCGTTGTTGAAGTACGCGAACACGTCCGCCCCCGGCGGCCACGCCTCGGCGATCCGACCGGCCCAGCCGCGCAGTGCGGCCCGGCCGTACGAGGGCCAGGGTGCGGCACGGCCGTGGTGGAAGCGGACGTAGCCCCAGTCCGTGGTGCGCCACAGGGGGGTGACGGGCCGTGAGTCGCGGTCGGCCCAGCACAGCGCGGCGCCGCGGTCGGAGAGCACCGCGCGGACCTCGGAGGTCCACCACGAGGTGTGGCGCGGCTCGACCGCGACCCGGGTGCCCGGGGGGAAGCAGCGCAGACAGGCGTCGAGCGCGGCGGGGTCGGCGCGCAGGGTGGGCGGCAGCTGGAGCAGCACCGGTCCGAGCCGGTCACCGAGGGCGGCGGCGTGTTCCATCAGGCGGTGCACCGGCTCCTCGGGGTCGCGCAGCCGCTTGATGTGGGTGAGGAAGCGGCTGGCCTTGACCGCGAACACGAAGCCGGCGGGCGTGCGCGAGCGCCACGCGGCGAAGGTGTCCGGGGAGGGGAGGCGGTAGAACGCGTTGTTGCTCTCCACGGTGGGAAAGCGGCGCGCGTACTCCTCCAGCCACAGCCGCTGCGGCACGTCGGGCGGATACAGGACGCCGGACCAGTCCCGGTACTGCCATCCGGACGTCCCCACGATCACCGGCACGCAGGGCGTCCTTCCCGCCGCGCCCCGCACCGGACACGGCGGCGGACCGCCCGCCACCCGTCCGGCTGCGGTACGGAACCGGGTCGGACGTACGACCGGCCCCGGCGGCGGCGACCACCCGCGGCGGCGGGCCCGGCGGGCTACGCCGAGCCGACCCGGACGGATTCCACCCAGGCGGGCGGCTCGGGGGCGTCCGCGCCGATCAGCGCGGCGATCAGCCGGCAGGAGGGGGTCTCGGCCGGCCAGGGGGTCCAGCCGTCGGTCAGGACGACGACGATGTTCGGCCGGTCCGGCAGGGCCAGCGCGGCCTCGATGCCCACCACCATGTTCGTTCCGCCGCCCCCGGCCAGGGTCACCTGGTCGGCGCCGGTCACCCGGGTGACGGCCTGCACGTCGGCGTCGCAGGCCAGGACGGCCACCCGGTTGCCGCGTACGCCCACCTCCCGGAGCACGCCGGTGACCTCGCCCAGCGCGGCGGCCAGGTCGTCCTCCCCCATCGAGCCGGAGGTGTCGACGACGATCGCCACCCGGGGCAGCGGCCGGCGCAGGCTGGGCAGGACCACTCCGCGCAGGGCGGGCGTGCGGCGGGAGGGCCGGCGGTAGGTGTAGTCGACGGCGCCACCGGCCCAGGCGGCGGCCTCCCGGACCGCGCCCGCCAGCACCTGCCGCCAGTCGACGGTGGGTTCGAGCAGTTCCTCCGCCCAGCGCTGCCAGCCGGCCGGCAGCCGGCCGCGGCCGCGCCGGTGCTCCCGCATGGCCTGCGCGGTGGTCCGCCGCAGTGCCTCGGCCTCGACCGGGCCGACGCGGGCGGGGCCCTCGTCCTCGCCCCGCTCCCACGGAGCGGGCGTGCCGTGGGCGCCGGAGCCGCAGTCCGGCGCGTGCGGGGTGGCCGGGATCGCCGGCAGGTAGCCCTCGAAGAGGCCGCCCGCGGGCAGGCCGAAGCGCCCGGGCTCCATGCGGCCCTCGGGCAGCGCCAGACCGTCCTGGAGGAGGTCGTCGTTGATTTCGCAGTCCTGGGCGATGTTGACCCGCAGGTGGTCGCGCTGGTCGGCGGCCGGGAGCCGGCCGGCCCGCCCGTGGTGGTCGCGCAGCAGGTGCGCGACCTCGTGCACCCAGACCCCGGCGAGCTCCACCACCGGCGTGGCAGTCACGAACTCCGGGGAGACGTACACCCGCCAGTGCCGGTCGACGCCCATGGTCCGCACGCGGGAGGACGGCACCACCGTCAGGGCGTACAGCGCGGAGGCGAGGTAGGGCCGGTCCTCGGCCGCCCGGTAGCGGGCGGCCAGGAGCTTCGCGGTGTCCACGGCCCCGCTCAGCCGCCGCCCGGCAGCGAACCGGCGAGCTGGAGCAGTTCCACGAACGCGTCGATGCCCTCGGGGACGGGCCAGTCCAGGTCCCGCATCGCCGCGAGGTCGGCGGCCGCCCGGGCGGCGACGTCGGGCACGCCCGCCTCGACGGCCTTGGCCAGGACCGCCCAGCCCGCCTCCCAGCGGCGGCGGGTGAGGTCGCCCTGCACGGCCGCGACCACGGCGATCAGGAAGGCCAGCTGCCGGTCGCCGCGCTCGGGCAGGGCGAAGGCGTCCGGCCGGGCGAGCACCTGGTCGGGGTCGGGCAGGTCCAGGTGCTCCATGTAGGCGAGCAGTTCCAGGCCGGCGCCCTCCCCCACCGCGCCGGTGAGCGCGGCGGCCAGCGGTTCCCGCCCGGTCCCGGTGGCGTACGCGGTGGCCAGCAGCCGCAGCGCCATCTCCCAGGTGCGCGGGGAGGGCCAGGCCCGGCCGCGGTGCTCGGCGTCGGCGGGCAGGTGGTGGACCAGCCCGGGGCGGGCGGTGAGGAAGCCGGAGACGACGCCCCGGGCCCGGGCCACCGCGCCGGAGACGCGGGCCGGGTCGACGGTGGGGACGGCCGGCTCGGGCCAGGTGCCCGCCATGCCGCGGGCGACGGTGCGGGGCCGGTGGGTCCAGTCGAGGTGGACGAACCGGTTGGCCAGCGGCGGGCTGAGGTGCCAGCCGTCGGCGGCGCTGGCCGGCGGATTGGCCGCGGCCACGATCCGCACCGACTCGGGCAGCTGCAGGCTGCCCACCCGGCGCTCCAGCACCACCCGCAGCAGCGCTGCCTGCACGGCGGGCGGGGCGGAGGACAACTCGTCGAAGAACAGCAGTCCCTGGCCGGTGCGGGCGAGACGGACGGCCCAGTCCGGCGGCGCCATGGGCACGCCGGTCGTGGCCGGGTCGTCGCCGACGACGGGCAGGCCCGCGAAGTCGGAGGGCTCGTGCACGCTGGCGATGACGGTCTCCAGCGGGATCCCGAGCCCGGCGGCCAGCTGCTGCAGCGCGGCGGACTTGCCGATGCCGGGCTCGCCCCACAGCAGGACCGGCTGGTTGGCGGTCACCGCCAGGGCCAGCGCCTCCAGTTGGGGGTGGGCGGCGGGCTCGGTCCGGGTCACGCCCAGCCGGGCGACCAGGGCGTCCGCGGCGGCCAGCGGACCACCGGCGAGGCGGGCGGCCGCCCCGGGGCCGGCCGGGTCGTGGGAGGCGGGGCGGTCAGGGGCGGAGCCGCTGCTCACTCGTCCTCGTCCTCCTGCCCGTCGTACTGCGCGTACTCGGCGCGCTCCTCCATCCACTCGTCGAACCACTCCGCGCCGACGCCGGGGAACTCCTCGTCCACCCGTTCGGCGAGGAAGGCCAGGTCGTCGCGGCGGTAGCGGCGGATCACCTGGGACAGGGACAGCTCCATGTCGTCGAGCGCGTCGAGGCGGGCCCCGGCCGCGAGGAGGTCACGGACCAGCTCCGCCGATCCGCCGTACGTCACGGCCGTCATGAGCGGGGTGCGGTCGCCGTGGTCCACGGCCTCCAGGTCCAGGCCCGCGGCCAGCAGCCGCGGCAGCAGCTCCCGGTGGTCGAGGAGGTGGAGCACGTGCAGCAGGGTGCGCCGGCCGGGCAGGACGAGCCGGGGGTCGACGCCCGCGTCGAGCAGCGCGACGACGCCCGGGGTGTCCCCGTGCTGGGCCCGCAGCATCAGTTCGCGCCGCTGCTCGTGCAGGGCGCGCGGCAGCCGGCCCTGCCCGGAGCGCGCGTACTCCCGTACGGCGAAGCAGCCGGCGACGGCCCCGCCGAAGGCGCGCAGCGCCTGCTCGCGCTGAATCTCCTGGGCCGTGTGCGGAACGACCAGGTCGCCGCCCCGGAAGCGGACCTCGTGCCACGCGCCGTCGCGGCAGCGCACCCGTACGGGGGCCGGCTCCGCCGGGCCGGGCGGCCCGGCGGCGGGCGGGGCCTGCGGGAACAGGGCCGCGGCGACCAGCGGGTGCAGGTCGTCCACGGTGAGCCGGCCGGTGCGCAGCAGGTGCAGGTCGGGCTGGGGCTGCCAGGTGTACTCCGGCAGGCGGGTGGCGGACCCGGCCTCGTCGCGGTCGGCGAACCGGGCGCGCACCGGGTCCTCGGGGGCCGGGCCGGTCGGCTCCAGCACCAGGGGCCAGACCCAGTCGGCCCGGAACCGGTCGTTCACACCGGCGGCGGCGAGTCTGCGGCACTCGGCGGCCGGGCGGCCGAGGTCGAGCGGGAGGCGGGCCAGGGCGGCCGCCGGTCCGGCGCGGAAGTCGGAGGGGAGCCACTGGGGCTGCTCCGGGTCGAAGACGATGCCCGTCAGACGCAGCGCCTCGGCCGTCTCGCCGCGGTGGTGCAGGACGGCGATCCATTCGGAGCGGGCGGCCGGGTCGCCGGGTCCCGGGTCCTGCGAGGGGAGTTCGGCGGTGGTGAGCGGGGTGCCGTCGGCGTGGAAGAAGGGCAGCCGGTCGGCGCCGCCGGTGCAGCGCTCCCGCAGGGTGGCGGCGTGCCGGGCGTCCCACAGGTGCCGGGCCTGGGTCCAGTCCTCGGCGTTCCGGGCGGCCCGGCCACCGAGCGGGACGCAGGTGAGCCGCAGCCGCTGGGGCCCCTCCATCATGGGGGTGGTGGTGACGATGAGGGTCAGGGCCTGCGAGGTGGCGGGGGCGCCGGGGTAGCGGGCGAGCAGGATCCGGCGATCGGTGGCGAGCGTCGTCCGGCCGCCCAGGCGGCGCGGCAGGTGCCAGCGCATCAGGTCCGGGGCGAGGTGGCGCAGGTCGTCGGTGACCGCCTCGGCGGTGGCGTCGCCGTGGCGGGCCCGCAGGTCGTCGAGGTCGAGGAGCGGATCGACGGCGGCGGCGGCGCAGGCGGCGCGCCAGTCGCCGGCCAGCCGGTGCGCGGTGGCCTGCTCGATCATCCAACGCGGCACGGCGTAGCGGCGGATGCGCTGCCAGACCGGGGCGTCTCCGGGGGCGATGCCGCCGGGCAGGGAAGGGGAGGAGGAGGTCACCGGTACACGCTGCCGATCGCCCGGAGGTCGGGATGGGAGGGACGGGCGGGCCGCAGCCGCTCGGCGAAGGACCGCTTCACCCTGCGGGGCAGGCCGGGGCCCAGGCCGACGTACTCCAGCGGGGAGTTCTCGGGCACGGCGGCGAGCAGGGTCTTGGCGCCCCGGCCGGTGAGCCCGGTGTGGCGCAGTTCCAGGCGGCGCAGCGGGCTGCCGGGCAGCGCGGCGGCGAGCGCCCGGGCCCCGCTGTCGCCGGTGGCGTTCGGCGGTGCGCCGAGGCTGCGTTCCGACAGGGGGCGGCCGAGGTCGAGGGCCTCGATGCCACCGAGGGCGTCGGCCAGCGCCCGGGCTCCGTGCGGGCCGATGCCGTTGCCGCCGAGGCCGAGCCGGACCGGGGAGCCGGGGCCCGCGGTGGCCGCGGCGGCGGCCAGGACGGCGGCGCCCTCGTCGCCGAGGTGGTTGGCGGGCAGGTAGAGCTCGCGTACGCCGGCGTCCCGGATCAGCGCGGCCAGCAGGGGCGCCGCGTCCGCGCCGAGGCCGTTGCCGCCGAGGAAGAGCCGCTCCAGCGGGGCCGGCCGGTCGAGCAGGGCGTCGAGCAGTCCGCGCAGACCGGCGAGGCCGGTGCCGGTGTTGACCAGGTCGAGGGTGCGCAGTGCGGTGTTGCGGCGCAGCAGCCGGGCGAGGTGCCCGGCCGCTCCGGTCCCGGCCCCCGCCCCGGCCTCGGAGACCGGGTTCCGCTTGAGCCACAGGGCCCGGACGCCGGTGTCCGCGCTCAGGGCCTCGGCGAGGGCGGCGACGCCGTCGGGGCCGATCCGGTTGCAGCCGAGGTAGAGGGTGCGCACGCCGTGCCCGGGTGCCTCGGCGAGGGCACGGGCGAGGGTCCGGGCGCCTTCGTCCCCGATGGAGTTGGTGCCCAGCAGCAGGTGGGCGGCGTGCGGTGAACCGAGCGCGACGGGCAGCAGCCGGGCGGCACCGGCCGGGCCCAGGCCCTGCTTGCACAGGTCGACGCGGCCGTCGGCGCGCAAGGTGCCGAGCGGGAAGGCCTCGTCGCCGGTGACCGGTCGGGCGTCCGCGAGCCGGGCGAGCAGCGGGTCCAGCGCGGCCGGGTCGGCGAGCGGCAGGTCGGGGTGCTCGATGGCGGGGCACCGTACGGGTATGGGCTGGGTCATCACCACTCCACCGGTCCTTCGCCGGTGTCCGGCGTCCACAACACACAAGGGTCAGACGGCAAGGCCGGTCGGATTTGAACCGACGTCCTCCAGCTTGACGCGTGGGCGCGACGACCTCTGCGCTACGGCCTTGCCGCGGACGATCATAGCGACCGAAGGACCGAAAATCGATCACCTGTCCGATCGTCAGGCGGTCGATACGGAAGGTGACGTTCAGGGACGGACGTCGAGTCGGGCGCGGAGCAGGTTGGGGTCGCGCAGGGTCGTGAACGCCGCGCTGGCCACGTACACCGTGCGGCCCACGACGGCCACGGCGGCCGGGTTGGACAGCCCGTCCCGGCCGCTCAGCAGGACGTGGTGGCTGCCGTCGGCGTGGACCACGGCGATTTCACCGCCGAGGTGGAGCGCGGCGAGGACCAGGTCGCCGGGGCCGGCGAAGGCGAAGTCGTCGATCCCGGCGAGGCCGGTGGCGTGGACGGTGAGCGGCGCGGCGCCGCCGTCGTCCCGCACGGGGATCCGCAATAGGGTGCCGCGGTCGGTGTTGGCCACCCACACCGCGCCGTCGCGGACCTTGACGCCGTTGGCGCCGACGGACCCGTCCGGGCGCAGGGCGGGTCCGGCGGCCCAGGTGGACACCGCGCCGTCGTCGAGGGCGATGCGCCAGACCCGGCCGAGGACCGAGTCGGTGGCGTAGAGCGCGCCGCGCTCCTCGTCCACGGCCAGGCCGTTGGGCAGGCCGTCCGCCGGGAGGGCGGCGAAGCGGGTCACCTCGCCGTCGGGCGTGATCCGCCAGACGCCGGTCAGGTCGGCGGTGCCGGTGGCGTAGTTGACGTAGAGCGCGCCGTCGGCGGTGCGTACGAGGCCGGTCGTGACGGCCCTGCCCAGGACGGGCGTGGCCGGGCGCGCCGGGGCGGGCAGGGTCGCGAGCACGCGGGTGCCGCGGAACGCGTCGTAGTGGGCGACCTGGCGGGCCGCGGCGAGGGTGAGGTCGAGGGAACCGTCGGGCTCCACCGCGAGGTTCTCCGGCGTCCGACCGGCGGCGAGGTCGTAGTGGGCGACGACGCGCGGGTCCGAGAGCACCAGGGAGCGGGGCGGGGCCGGGAGCGCGTGGACGGCGGTGGCCGACACGAGGACGGCGAGCGCCGACCCGAGCGCGGCGAGGGCCGAGCGGAGCGCGCGGAGGGGCGCCCCGGGCCGAGGGAGGTCGGGCCCGGGCCCGGCGGGCGTCACGGCAAGGGCAACGGCATCGGCATCGGCATCGGCATCGGTACGGGGCACGGGACTCTCCTTCTCGACCGGCCCGGGGGCCGGAGCGGGGCGAGGACCAGCGGACCATGACGGAGCGTCACCATTCGTTTTGTCACATGGCACGACTTCCGCAGATCCACCGAACGGGTGAAACCCGGCCCGGGCGCCCGCCCGTGCTCAGCCCGGCGACAGCCGCCCGGAGCGGATGTCGTCCAGATGGGCCCGGGCCTCCTCGGCCGCGCGCCGGAACCAGTCGGCGATGACGGCCACCTCGTCCGGGGTGTACTCGGCGAACACGGCGGCCAGGCGCGCGTACATCGGTTCGTAGACCGCGACGACCCGGGCGGCGGCCGTGGGATCGGGCACCACCCGGACCCGGCGCCGGTCGGCCGGGTCGGGCCGGCGGTGGGCGTAGCCGGCGCGTTCGAGCCGGTTGAGGACGCCGGTGACGGCTCCCGTGGTGAGGTTCGCCCGCTGGGCGAGGTCGCCCGCGCCGAGCGGGGTGTCCCCCGCGCCCAGAATGTAGCCGAGACAGGTCAGGTCGGTGACGTTCAACCCGAGGAGCTGGGCCACCTCCTGCTGGCCGACGACCCCGAGGGCCATGTACGCGTCCATGCCCTGGATCGCCTCCGCGGCCGTCGCCGGGGGGCGGGTCTTGCCCTGCACCGAGGTACTCCTTAGCATCTAAGTAACTTAGCTCGTGAGATAAAACGTCCGGAAGGCCCACGAGCGCGACCCAGGGAGAGCTTATGAGTGCGCACGGCGATGTCGACCTCGGCCACACGCTGGCCGGCTGGAGCGGCACGGTGGTGGCTCTGATCGGCACCACCGGCGCGGGCGCCGCGTTCTGCGCGGGCCGATGGCCCGGCGTCTGGGCCGGACTCGCCGTCGTCGCGGCCGGGGCGGTCCTGACCTGGGTGCTCCACCTGGCCGGCTGGGGCAAGCCCACGGGGCCCCGCCCCCACGCCGAGCGGGACTGGCGGGTGCGTGACACCGGGGCGCGCGGCGGCCACCCCGACTGCCTCGGCTGCCGCCTCGCCGGACGCGGTGCCCGGCGGCCCGCACCCGCGGCCGCACCCGTGCCCGTACCCCCGCTCGCGTCCGTGGCCCTGGCCACCCGCCGGCCGGCCGCCGCCCGAGCCGACCGGCCGTGAACCGCCCCGTACACATACGCAACGAGCAAGGATTCGCGGTATCGCCACCCAAGGGTCACAAACACCACCAAAAGTGAACTAGATCACCTTTGCGTTTGCTCCAGTTAAGGGCCGGGCAGGTGGGGCCCCGGAGCAGGTCAGGGCGCCGGTCCACACACCACCGGCGCCCTGACCGGCGGGCGGATCCCGCCGGCTCCACGGCGCGCCGCCCGGGGGTGCGGCGCGCCGTACCCCCTTCTCCCCGCGAGGTGTATGTGTCCAGGCTGCAGGTCGAGCACGTGTTCAAGGTGTTCGGTCCCCGACCCGACGAAGCGGTCCGCAGACTCCAGGAAGGCGCGGAGCGCGACGCGCTGCGCGCCGACGGAACGACGGCGGCGGTGATCGACGCGTCCTTCGGCGTCGCGCCCGGCGAGATCTTCGTCGTGATGGGCCTGTCCGGATCCGGCAAGTCCACCTTGCTGCGCATGCTCAACGGACTGCTGACCCCCACCGCGGGCCGCGTCCTCTTCGACGGCCAGGACCTGGCCGCCCTCGGCGAGCGCGAACTGCGCCAGGTGCGGTCCACCCGGATCAGCATGGTCTTCCAGCACTTCGCGCTCTTCCCGCACCGCAGCGTGCGGGAGAACGCCGCCTACGGACTGGAGGTGCAGGGCGTGCCCCGCGCGGAGCGCGAGCGGCGCGCCACCGAGGCGCTCGAACTGTGCGGGCTGGCCGGCTGGGAGGACTCCTGGCCCGACGAACTCTCCGGCGGCATGCAGCAGCGCGTGGGGCTCGCCCGCGCCCTGGCCACCGACGCGGACCTGCTGCTGATGGACGAGTCGTTCAGCGCGCTGGACCCCCTGATCCGCCGCGACATGCAGGACCAGCTGCTGGAACTCCAGCGGCGGCTGCGCAAGACCATCGTGTTCATCACCCACGACCTCAACGAGGCGATGCGCCTGGGCGACGGCATCGCCGTCATGCGCGACGGACGGATCGTCCAGGTCGGCACGGCCGAGGACATCCTGTCCCGGCCGGCCGACGACTACGTCGCCTCCTTCGTCCAGGACGTCGACCGCTCCCGGGTCCTGACCGCGCGGGCGGTGATGACCGGCGCCGAGGAACAGGGGCGGCACGCGCAGACCCCGTCGGGCTGCGGCTGCCCGTCCGTGGCGCCGGACACCCCGCTGGGCGAGCTGTGCGCGGTGAGCGCGCGGGTGCCGCACCCGGTCGTCGTACGCGACGCCGACGGCCGGGTGGCGGGGGTGGTGCCGCGCCAGCGGCTCGTCGGCCTGCTCGGTGACGAGCCGCGGGCCCCGCTCGCCTGCGCCGGGGCGGTGACCGCCGGTGCCTAGGATCCCGCTCGGCCGGTGGACCGACAGCGCCGTCGACTTCCTCCAGCTGCACCTGTCCTGGCTGTTCGACGCCGTCAGCGCGGTCGTGACCGGGCTCTACGACGCCGTGGGCGCCGTACTCGGCGCCCCGCACCCGCTGCTGTTCGCCGGCATGCTCGCACTCCTGGCCTGGTGGCTGCGCGGCCTGCTCGCCGGGGTGCTGGCCTTCGCCGGCCTCGCCCTCGTCGACTCCGTCGGGCTGTGGGCCGAGGCCATGGCCACCCTGTCACTGGTGCTCGTGGCCACCTTCGTGACCCTGGTCATGGCGGTGCCGCTGGGCATCTGGGCGGCCCGGTCCGCGCGGGTCGGCGCCGTGCTGCGGCCGGTGCTGGACTTCATGCAGACCATGCCGGCGATGGTGTACCTGATCCCCGGCATCGTCTTCTTCGGCGTCGGGGTGGTGCCGGGCATCATCGCCACGATCGTCTTCGCCCTGCCGCCCGGCGTCCGGATGACCGAGCTCGGCATCCGCCAGGTCGACGGCGAACTGGTCGAGGCCGCCGAGGCGTTCGGCACCGCTCCCCGGCACACGCTGCTGCGGGTCCAGCTGCCGCTGGCGCTCCCGACGATCATGGCGGGCGTCAACCAGGTCATCATGCTCGGCCTGTCGATGGTGGTCATCGCCGGCATGGTGGGCGGCGGGGGCCTCGGCGGCGCCGTCTACAAGGCGATCGGCAGCGTCGACATCGGCCTCGGCTTCGAGGCGGGCCTGTCGATCGTCGTCCTGGCCATGTACCTGGACCGGATGACCGGCGCGCTGGGCCGCCGCGTCTCCCCGCTCGGCCGCCGCGCCGCCGCCAAGGCCCGGGCGCTGACCGGTTTCGCCCGGATCCGGCAGCACCGTCCGCGCCCCGCGTACGCCGTCACGGGCGTGGTCGTCCTCGCGCTGCTCGCCGGGGCGCTCGGCACCTTCGGCGGCGCCCGCACGGACGGGCCGACCGGCGCGGCCGACGTCGGCAAGGGCCGCACGGTGTCCCTCGGCTACATCCCGTGGGACGAGGGCATCGCCTCGACCTTCCTGTGGAAGGAGCTGCTGGAACGGCGCGGCTTCCGCGTCGAGGCCCGGCAGCTGGAGCTGGGGGCCCTGTTCACCGGGCTCGCCGCGGGCCAGGTCGACGTCCAGACCGATGCCTGGCTGCCCGTCACCCAGGCCCAGTACTGGCAGAAGTACGGCGGCCGACTGGACGACCTCGGCTCCTGGTACGGCCCGACCAGCATCGAGGTCGCCGTCCCCTCGTACGTCGAGGGCGTGGCCTCGCTGGCCGACCTCAAGGGCCGCTCCGCGCAGTTCAAGGGCCGCATCATCGGTATCGAGCCGAGCGCCGGGGCGATGGCCAAGCTCAAGGACGAGGTGCTCGGCGCGTACGGGCTGGCCGGCGAGTACCAGGTGCTCGACGGTTCGACCCCGGGCATGCTGGCCGAGCTCGACCGGGCGTACCGGAAGAAGGAGCCGGTCGCCGTGGTGCTGTGGTCGCCGCACTGGGCGTACGCCTCGTACGACCTGCGCAAGCTGCAGGACCCGCAGGGCGCCTTCGGCGAGGGGGACGGCATCCACAGCCTGTCCCGCAAGGGCTTCGCCGCCGACCGGCCGGAGGTCGCCCGCTGGCTGAAGGACTTCCGACTGACGGAGGCGCAGCTGACCTCGCTGGAGGCCGAGATCCAGCGCACCGGCAAGGGCCGCGAGCAGGAGGCCGTCCGGGCCTGGCTGAAGGAGCGGCCGGACCTGGTGGACACGCTGGCGCCGCTCCCGGCCGCCTGACCGGACCCGCGCGGCGGAACGATTCGTCCTGGGCCGTTCGGGTGGCGTCGGGCCGGGCCGCGCATCCGCGCGGGGCAGGTGGGCAGCACAGGGGCGGGGGGGCGGCCCGCGCCCCCCCCCCCCCCCCCCCCCCCCCGGGCCCCCGCGGGGGGGGGCCCCCCCCCGGGGGGGGGGCCCCCCCCCCCCCCCCCCC